>NZ_JBYOJU010000020.1:0-148588 GCF_057798855.1 Cupriavidus sp. 96C5-1
TTCTCCGGCCCGGTGTAGTTGGCGCTGGGGCGGATGATCTTGTTGTCGATGCGCTGCTCGATGATGTGGGCGGCCCAGCCCGAGGTCCGCGCGATCACGAACAGCGGGGTGAACATGGCGGTCGGCACGCCCATCATGTGGTAGCTCACCGCGCTGAACCAGTCCAGGTTGGGGAACATCTTCTTGATGTCCCACATCGTGGTTTCCAGCCGTTCGGCGATGTCGAACATCTTCATCGAGCCGGCGTCCTTGGACAGGCGCCGCGCCACTTCCTTGATGACCTGGTTGCGCGGGTCGCCGGTGGTGTACACCGGGTGGCCGAAACCGATCACCACTTCCTTGTTCTCCACGCGGTGCGTGATGTCGGCCTGGGCCTCGTCCGGGCTGTCGTAGCGCTTCTGGGTCTCGAACGCGACCTCGTTGGCGCCGCCGTGCTTGGGGCCGCGCAGCGCGCCGATGGCGCCGCAGATCGACGAGTACATGTCCGAGCCCGTGCCGGCGATCACGCGGCCGGCGAAGGTCGAGGCATTGAATTCATGCTCGGCGTACAGGTTGAGCGAGGTCTGCATGGCGCGCTCCCACAGCGCCGACGGCTTCTGGCCGTGCAGCAGGTGCAGGAAATGGCCGCCGATGGAGTCGTCGTCGGTCTCGACTTCGATGCGCTTGCCGTTATGGCTGTAGTGGTACCAGTACAGCAGCATCGAGCCGAGGCTGGCCATCAGGCGGTCGGCGATGTCGCGCGCGCCCGGGGTGTTGTGGTCGTCCTTCTCCGGCAGCACGGTGCCGAGCACGGACACGCCGGTGCGCATCACGTCCATCGGGTGGGCGCTGGCGGGCACCCATTCGAGCGCGGCCTTGACGTTGGCGGGCAGGCCGCGCAGGGCCTTCAGCCTGGCCTTGTAGGCGGCCAGTTCGGCGCGGGTGGGGAGCTTGCCGTGCACCAGCAGGTGGGCGATCTCTTCAAACTCGCAGGTCTCGGCGATGTCGAGGATGTCGTAGCCGCGGTAGTGCAGGTCGTTGCCGGTACGGCCGACCGTGCACAGTGCGGTATTGCCGGCGGTCACGCCCGACAGGGCGACGGATTTCTTCGGCTTCGGGGCGGCTAGCGGTTGCGCTTCGGACATGAGGGAGTCTCCTTGGGGATGCTGTGCTGACTGACTTGGCTTGATACGTGGTTGCGGACGTGATGGCCGTCGGGCCGCCGCGCTTATTTGGCCTTGCCCTGGGCGAACAGGGCATCCAGTTTTTGCTCAAAGGCGTGATAGCCGATGCTTTCGTACAGTTCGGCGCGGGTCTGCATGGTGTCGACCACATTCTGCTGCGTGCCGTCGCGGCGTATCGCAGCGTACACGTTTTCGGCAGCCTTGTTCATCGCACGGAAGGCCGACAGCGGGTACAGGATCATCGACACGCCGGCACTGCCCAGTTCATCGCGGGTGAACAGTGGCGTGGCGCCAAATTCGGTGATATTGGCCAGCACCGGCACCTTCACCGCTTCCACGAACTTGCGGTACATGGCGAGGTCGGTCATGGCTTCGGGGAAGATCGCGTCGGCGCCGGCTTCCACGCACGCCACGGCGCGCTCGATGGCCTTGTCCAGGCCTTCCACGGCCAACGCGTCGGTGCGCGCCATGATCACGAAATTTTCGTCGGTGCGGGCATCGACGGCAGCCTTGATGCGGTCCACCATTTCGCCTTGCGAGACGATTTCCTTGCCGGGGCGGTGGCCGCAGCGCTTGGCGCCGACCTGGTCTTCGATATGCATTGCGCCCGCGCCGAACTTGATCAGCGATTTGGTGGTGCGCGCCACGTTGAAGGCCGAGGCGCCGAAGCCGGTGTCGACGTCCACCAGCAGCGGCACGTCGCACACGTCGGTGATGCGGCGGATATCGGTCAGCACGTCGTCCAGGTTGGAAATGCCCAGGTCCGGCAGGCCCAGCGAGCCCGCGGCCACGCCGCCGCCCGACAGGTAGATCGCGCGGTAGCCGGCGCGCTTGGCCAGCAGGGCATGGTTGGCATTGATGGTGCCGACCACCTGCAGGGGGTGTTCGTCGGCCAGGGCCTGGCGGAAGCGGGCGCCGGCGGAGCGGGCGAGGTCGGAGGTGGAGAAGGTCATGATCTTCGCTTTAGGAGTGGACGGCTGGTAAGCGCAAAGGGTATGCCAGGGCGCGCAGGACGTGCATCCAGGCTTTCACGGCGACCGCCCGGCAGGCAGTCAGCCCTTGTCGGGCTTGGTCTGGCGGCGATTCTCAGGCTTCAGTCACGAAGTCTGGTGATGCTTTTTGCTCATATGTTGCATTTCAATAATGAAATTACGTATTTCAAAATTGAAATGCAGGCAGCCGGCGCGCATAATGGCAAGATTAGCCTTCCCCAGGCCTCCGCACCGTTTTTTTCGCTGCCATGACGCTCGGCCTTCCAGCGCCCCTCAATGCGCCTGTCACTGTCAATGCCGCCCGCCCGCGCATCTGGGCGATCGGTATCAGCCGCCTGTCGCGCGCTTTCGCCGACCTGATCCCCGGCTATGCGGCCCAGGCCGAATTCCGCATCGTGGGCAAGGGCTATGCGGCTGCCGCCAGCGCCATCGCCCGCGAAGCCCGCGAGGGCCGGCTCGATGCCGTGGTCGCGGGTGGCTCCAACGGCGCCTATCTGCGCCAGCACGTGGACGTGCCGGTGGTGTTGGTCAAGGTGACCGGGTTCGATGTGATGAGCGCGCTGGCCACGGCAAGGCGCATCTCGCCGAAGGTGGCGCTGGTGACCCATGCCGCGGTCTATCCGGAGGTGGACGAGTTCGTGCGGGCCTTCTCGCTGTCGGTTCCGGCCTACACCTACCTGACCGAGGACGATGCCGCGGCCCGCGTGAAAGCCCTCAAGCAGGAAGGTGTCCAGGTGGTGGTAGGGCCCGGCATGGTGACCGACCTGGCCGACCGGATCGGCCTGATCGGCGTGTTCCTGTACTCGGGCAATTCGGTGCGGGGCGCGCTGGAGGATGCGATCGAAGCGGCCCGCCTGCGCCGTATCGAGTCCGCCCGGCGCGACTACGTCAATACCATCCTGGCCCACCTCAACGAAGGCGTGGCCGCGGTCGACTCGGAAGGGCGCATCCAGACCTATAACCCGGCCATGGAACGTTTCCTCGGTACCGCGCCGGCCGCCGCGCTGGGCCGCAAGCTGCAGACGCTGGCGCCGGCGCTGTCCCTGGACGGCGTGATGCAAAGCGGCAGCAAGGAACTGGAGGCCATCCACAAGCTCGGCGACAAAATGGTGGTGGTCAACCGTATCCCCATCGTGACCGAGACCGGCACCGCCGGCGCCGTGCTCACCCTGCAGGATGCCAATGCCATCCACCGCGTCGACCGCAACCTGCGCTCGCGCAGCCGCGCGCGGCCGGCGGGGGTGCGCTACAGCCTGGACGACCTGGCCGGCGCCTCTCCCGCCATGCACCAGCTGCGCGAACTGGCACGGCGCTACGCGGCAGTGGACTCCACGGTGCTGGTGGGCGGCGAAAGCGGCACGGGCAAGGAAGTGCTGGCCCAGGGCATGCACGACGCCAGCCCGCGCCGGGTTTTCCCTTTCGTCGCGGTCAATTGCGCGGCCTTTCCCGAAACCCTGCTGGAAAGCGAACTATTCGGCTACGAGGAGGGCGCCTTCACCGGCGCGCGCCGTGGCGGCAAGGCCGGCCTGTTCGAATCCGCGCACAACGGCACGCTGTTCCTGGATGAAGTCGGCGATATGCCGCCTGCCTTGCAGACCCGCCTGCTGCGCGTGCTGCAGGAAAAGCAGGTGTTGCCGATCGGCGGGCTGGACGCGGTGCCGGTCAATGTGAGGGTAATCGCCGCCACCCACCGCGATCTTGGCGAACTGGTGCGCCAGGGCAGCTTCCGCCAGGATCTTTACTATCGCCTCAACATCCTGCGCATCGAGATGCCGCCGCTGCGCGAGCGTGCCGGCGATCTGCCCGAGCTGGCCGAACTGCTGTACCGGCGGGCCCAGGAACGGTTGGGCCAGCCGGCGCCGCAGCCGCTGCCGCAGGCCGTGCGGGCAAGGCTGTCGGGCTATGCCTGGCCGGGCAATATCCGCGAACTGGAGAACGTGACCGAGCGCATCGCCGTGCTGGTGGCAGGCCGCAGGCTGGTCCCGCGCGACCTGCTCGCGGAACTGCAGGCCGCGGCGCCGGAGCTGTTCGGCACGGAACCGGCTGGCGAGCCGGCGCCCGGGCAAGGCGGCCCACGGGGGATGACAGCAAGGGATGGCCACGGCGAGCCGGCAGCGGGCTCGCTGGCGGGCGTCGCGCGCGCCAGCCAGGCCGAGCATATCCGGCGCGTGCTGGCCGAATGCGGCGGCAACCGTGCCGCCGCCTGTCACCAGCTCGGCATCAGCAGCACCACATTGTGGCGGCGCCTGAAAGGGGCGGGGTAGCCAGCAGCCAGGGCGGCGCTCAGTGTCGCGCCCCGACGGGCGGTGTCTGCCGCGGCACCAGCCCCTTGGCGGCCAGCCAGACCGCATTGAACAGGCGCCCGGCATACAGGTCGCCGCGGTCGCAAAGCAGCGTGACGATGGTGTGGCCAGGTCCCATCTCGCGGGCCAGCCACGCTGCGGCCGCTACGTTGATGCCTGACGAGCCGCCCACCCACAGGCCTTCCTCGCGCAACAGCCGGTAAACCATGTCGACGCAGGTCTGGTCGTCGATTCGTACTGCATCGTCGATCGGCGTGTCCGCCAGGTTGGCGGTGACCCGGCTGGAGCCGATGCCTTCGGTGATGGAGTTGCCCTCCGCCTTGACCACATGGTGCTTGACGAACTGATAGAGCCCGCTGCCGTGCGGGTCGGCCAGCACGATGCGGACGGGCGGATTGCGTTCCCGCTCCTTCAGGAAGCGCGCGACGCCCGCCAGCGTGCCGCCGGTGCCGGTTGAGCAGACAAAGGCATCGACCTTGCCCGCGGTGTCATGCCAGATCTCGGGGCCGGTGGTTTCGTAGTGGGCCTGGCGGTTGGCCAGGTTATCGAACTGGTTCGCCCAGATGGCGTTCTCGGTCACCTTGGCCAGGCGGCCCGCCACTTTCTGGTAGTTGTCGGGATCCGCGTAGGGGGCTGCCGGCACCGGCCGTACCTCGGCCCCCAGCAGGCGCAGGCGGTCCATTTTTTCAGGCGACTGGGTATCGGGTATGACCACGATGCAGCGGTAACCCCGCGCCGCGCAGATATGCGCCAGGCCGATACCGGTATTGCCGGCGGTGCCTTCCACCACCGTGCCACCGGGCTTGAGCACGCCGCGCCGCTCGGCGTCGCGGATGATGTAAAGCGCCGCCCGGTCCTTGACCGATCCGCCCGGATTGAGGAATTCCGCCTTGCCGAGGATCTCGCAGCCGGTCTCGGCGCTCAGTCCTGCCAGCCGGATCAACGGCGTATGGCCGACGGTACCGACGAATCCGTCCCTGAGGTCCATGATGCACTCCGGGTATTGCGCCTCGCGCGTGCAGGGGCGTCACTCAGAGTGATAGATCGGCGTTGGGGGAATGACAAGCGCAGCAGAGGGACGCCGCGGGGCAGGCCGGCCGTGGCTAGATGAGGGGACGCTCTATGAGTGACGTCGAGTTGCCTATTGCGTACGGCGCGCGAGTCCGGTCTTCCACAAACGCCTAACTACGTTTTTTCGATCCAAAAACTATATCTCTCAGGTGCCTGGCATCTCTGTCCTCTACAAAAGCACATATGCTGCTCTTATTTTTTTCGACAAACGTGGCCGCGATTTTTGATGAGATTGTGAGTGCCAATATTAGAATAATGGAGCCTTCTTCTATTTGATCGGGTTCCAGTAGGAGGTATATCAATGTGGATGTTGTAAATAGAAATCCAATTACAATTATCGCCTTGGTTATGGCGATAATTTTTTCTGGTTTATCCAATTTTGTTTCTCCTCTCGATCTTCGAATCCAATTGCCCTCGGGTGGCCTGCGGGCGACGCTGGTTACCATATAGCCCGGCACACCTGTGCGAATTGCCATTTCCATGGCTTTTGACCGCATGCGCAAAGCCTGGTGGCATGTCAGGTCAAGGAATTATCTACTCGAGCGGATCAGTGTGATTAGCGTTGCTGATGATGCCTTATCCGCCAAATCCGTGCAGATGACCGTCAAACTCTAACATGGGATATATCAAAATGGGCTGGCCAGGCAGAAAATAGGTGCGTTCCGATAAATGATATGGGAAATATCCGAAGCGAAGTGCACAAGATCCCGCTGGCGCCGTGTCCATGAGCGTTGGCGCATCACGCAATGTGACCGGGCGTTCGGGAATGGCAAGCGATGGGCCAAGCCTGGGCGGAGACGGCTACGTCCAGGCTGGGAAGTGGACTTTGGGGTTTTTTCTGTGCCTATCTGACGACGTCAGGCCGCGTTCAACCACCGGAAATTGATATCGCCTTCGAGGAATTCCTGGCGAGTGGCGTGAAAGTCACGCACGTACTCGCTGTTGAGGTGCGATTCGAGCGCGTGCCTGGAATTCCATTCCATGTAAAGCACGAAGACTTCGGCATCCTCGGCGTCTTCCCCCACGTGGTAGCGCAGGCAGCCCGGCTCCATGGCGCCGCGCAAGCGCAGCGCGGCGAGCTTGGCTCCCAGGACCTCACGGCGGTGGGCCTTGGCGCGAGCGATACCGACGAGCGTGTACGTTGTGGACATTGTGTGACCGGCAAGCGTGTGGCGTGCCATTGTAGCCGCGCGGCCGGGGAGGGGGGCGAATGCCCGAGGGCGCCGGCTGGCTATTTGGGCGGCTTGACAAGCCGGCTGGCGGGTGATGGCGGGGTGCGGGGCGGTCGCGGCAACGCTGGCATAATCGCCTGTGCTTGCCACCCGTAACGCACATGGATGCGTGGGCATGACGCGGAACGGGCCCGCAACTGTCATGGAAATGCTGTCAAGGATCGTCAATGAGCCAGATCGACCGTCTTCGTCTCCCCGAGAACGATCCCGTTTTCGGCAGCAACAAGGTTTTCGACCTCTTCCAGTATTCCCCCGCCGTCACTGCCAACGGACTGGCCTTTATTGCCGGACAGGTCGGCATCCGCCCGGACGGCTCCATTCCCGTAACGCCCAGGGAGCAGATCCAGGTGGCGTTCGAACGCCTGGAAGCCATTCTCGGGCATCTCGGGCTCGGCTTCACCGATCTGGTGGAACTGGTGTCCTATCACGTCAACCCGGCCGAACAGCTTGCCGATTTCCGTGCCGTCAAGGCGCAGTTCATCCGGTCCGACTTTCCCGCCTGGACGATCCTGGGGGTGGCGTCGCTCGCCCGCCCTGAATTCGTGATCGAAATCAAGGCGGTGGCCGCGGTCCGCAAATAGGCGTGCCGGCGCCGTTACCGCCGCTCAGGAGACGGCCGTTCCTTGCCGGGTGATGACCTGCCCGTTGCGCGCGCCGCTATGGGTGCCGTGCCGCCAGGTGATGGCGCCATTGACGATCACGGTGTCGATGCCCTCGGCCGGGCGGGTGGGCGTCTCATAGCTGGCGGCGTCGCGCACGGTCGCGGCATCGAAGATGGCGATGTCGGCATGGTGGCCCACTGCGAGCGTGCCGCGCTGGTGCAGGCCGAAATTGCGTGCCGTGAGGCCAGTCATCTTCCAGACCGCCGTTTCCAGCGGGAACAGGCCGATCTCGCGGCAGTAGTGGCCCAGTACGCGCGGGAAGGTGCCCCACAGGCGCGGATGCGGGCTTTCGCCAACCGGAATGCCGTCCGAGCCGATCATGGTCTCGTCGAAGGCGAGGATGCGCTGCACGTCGTTCTCGTCCATCAGGAAATAGACCGCGCTGCCCGGTTGCAGGCGGCGCGCGGCCTCGTCCTTGGGGACGCCCCATTCCCGGGCGATATCGTCGAGGTCGCGGCCCGCGCATTCCGGATGCGGCTGGCTGGCGGAGATCAGCACCCGGCCTTCCAGCATGCCGCGGTCGGCGCGGATCATGGTCGAGCCGGCCGTGTACGGGTAGCAGTCGAGCGAGACGCACTGGTGCCGCATGGTCTCCCGGATGAAGGGCAGCGTGACCTGGCTCCTGCCGAAGTTGGCCGTGTTCTGTACCTTGTGGTGCGACACCACCACCGGCACGTCGAGTTCGCGGCCGATGCGGAAGGTTTCTTCCAGCGACTGCATCACCTGGTCGGACTCGTCGCGCATATGCGTCACGTAGAGCGCCTTGCGCGCGCTCAACGGCCGGCACACCGCGATGATCTCCTCGGTCGTCGCCTTGGCGGCGGGCGGGTAGAAGGTGCCGGTCGACAGGCCGATCGCGCCGGCCTGCATGGCTTCCTCCACCAGCGCCTGCATGGCGGCGATCTCTTCGGCGCTGGCGGCGCGGTCGAGCGCCGGCATGGTGACCGCGCGCAGCGTCGAATGGCCGACCATGGCGGCCACATTGACCGAGCTCGGCGCGGCGCGCAGCGCATCGAGATAAGCCGCGAAGGTGGTGAAGCGGCCTTCGGCCGGCGCGTCGATCAGGCTCAGCGGCATCGGCAGGTCCATGTCGGCGCGCAGCGGCGCGGCGCTGATGCCGCAGTTGCCGGCGATCACGGTGGTGACGCCCTGCGAGATCTTGAAGGGCATGGTGGCCTGCGACAGCACGGCCTGGTCGTCGTGCGTGTGCGCATCGATAAAGCCGGGGGCGACGATGCGGTCCGTGGCGTCAAGCGTGCGCTCGGCCATATGGCCGGCCAGATCGCCGATCGCCGCGATGCGGCCGCCGCTCACGCCGATATCGGCGCTGAAGCGCGGCGCCTTGGTGCCGTCGATCACGGTACCGCCGGCGATCAGCAGGTCGTAGTGGGTGGAAGCATTGCCTGGCATGGGATTCCTTTCCTTTCGTGATCGTGATGTTGCGAGGTCGCAAGGTCGCGAAGTTGCGATCAGGGTCAGCCGCTCAGCGGAAGTGGCAGGCCACCTGGTGGCTGCCGCCCGAAGCCGAGGGCCGTCCGGCAAGCTCGGGCGCCTGCTCCTTGCATACGGCCTGCGCAAGCGGGCAGCGCGTATGGAAGCGGCAGCCCGCAGGCGGGTTGGCCGGGCTCGGCGGATCGCCCTGCAGCAGCAGGCGCCGGGCTGGCGTGCGCGGGTCGGGCACCGGCACGGCGGAAAGCAGGATTTCGGTATACGGGTGGAGCGGCGCAGAGAACAAGGCGTCGCGGTCCGCCAGTTCGACGATCTGGCCGAGGTACATCACGGCGACGCGATGGCTGATATGGCGCACCACCGCAAGATCGTGCGCGACGAACAGGTAGGCGATGCCGAACTCGGCCTGCAGGTCCATCAGCAGGTTGACCACCTGCGCCTGCACCGAGACGTCGAGCGCCGACACCGGCTCGTCGCAGACGATCAGCTTGGGGTTGAGAGCGAGCGCGCGCGCGATGCCCAGGCGCTGCCGCTGGCCGCCGGAGAACTCGTGCGGATACTTCTTGATCGCTTCGGGCCGCAAGCCGACCTTGCCGAACAGCCACTGCACGCGCTCGGCGCGTTCCGCGCGCGAGTGCATGCCGAAGTTGCGCAGCGGCTCGGCGACGATCTCGCCGGCCGTCAGGCGCGGGCTCAGCGAGGCATAGGGATCCTGGAAGATGATCTGCAGGTCGCGCCGGCGCAGCCGCATGGCGTGCGCCGAAAGGCCCAGCAGTTCTTCGCCGTCGAGCTGTACCGAGCCCGAGCTGGGCTCGACCAGGCGCAGCACCGATTTGGCGGTGGTGGTCTTGCCGCAGCCGGATTCGCCCACCAGCGAGAGCGTCTCGCCGCGCGTCACGGTGAAGGAGACGCCGTCCACGGCCTGGATGGGGGGCTTGCGCGGCGTCAGCCAGCGCTGCGGCGCGGTGTAGTGCTTCTTGAGCCGGTCGACCCGGAGCAGGGGCGCGGGCGCTGCGGTGACGGTTGCGGTGTTCATGCGATGGCTTCCTGTTCGGGTTCGATGCGGGATGCTTCCACCGCGAAGCAGGCCACGAGGTGGTCGCCGCCGTGTCGCGTGAGTGGCGGGATATTGCTGTGGCAGCGTGCGTCGGCATGCCGGCAGCGGGCCGCAAACGGGCAGCCGCGGTGCGCCTCCTGCGGCGAGGGCACCAGTCCGGGGATTTCGGCGAGCCGCTGGCTGCTGGTATTCATCGACGGCATCGAGGCCATCAGCGCGCGGGTGTACGGGTGCAGCGGACGGTCGAAGAGCGCCATCACGCCGGCCTCCTCGACCTTGCGGCCGGCGTACATCACGATCACGCGGTCGCAGCTCTCCGCCACCACGCCGAGATCGTGCGTGATCATCACCACGCCCATGCCGAGTTCCTTCTGCAGCCGGCGGATCAGGTCCAGTATCTGGGCCTGGATGGTCACGTCGAGCGCGGTGGTCGGCTCGTCGGCGATCAGCACCTCCGGGTTGCATGCCAGCGCCAGCGCGATCATCACGCGTTGCCGCATGCCGCCCGAGAGCTGGTGCGGGTACTCGTGGACGCGGCGCTCGGGCTCGGGGATCTGCACCAGGCGCAGCATTTCCACCGCGCGCCCGAGCGCTTCGGCCCGGCTCGCGCCCTGGTGCACCTGCACCGTCTCGGCGATCTGCCGGCCGATGGTCAGCACCGGGTTCAGGGAGGTCATCGGCTCCTGGAAGATCATCGAGATGCGGTTGCCGCGGATGCGGCGCATCTCGCGCTCGCTGAGTTGCAGCAGGTCGGTGCCGCGCAGCCGCACGGCACCGCGGATGCGCGCCGGCGGTGTCGGCAGCAGCCGCATGATCGACAGGGCCGTCACGCTCTTGCCGCAACCGGACTCGCCTACCACGCCGAGAGTCTGGCCGGCGCGCACGGTGTAGGAGACGCCATTGACGGAACGGGCGGGGCCGGTGAGCGTGTCGAAATGGGTGTGGAGATCGTCGACTTCGAGCAGCGGCTCGCCGGTGGCCAGGGCAACGCGGGGCAGGGTCATGGTGTGGCTCCCGGGGTTCAGAGTTGCCGTGCCAGGCGCGGATCGAGCGCGTCGCGCAGTCCGTCGCCCAGCAGGTTGATCGCCAGCACCGTCGCGGCCAGCAGGATGCCGGGGTAGAGGATGATGTGGAAGGCCACGGCGACGAAGTTGCGGCCCTCGGCCATCATGTTGCCCCAGCTCGGCGTCTGCGCCGGAACCCCGACGCCGAGAAAGGACAGCGCTGCTTCGGTCAGCACGGCCGCCGCCGACACGAAGGTGGCCTGCACGATCAGTGGCGCCACCATATTGGGTAGCACGTGGCGCACCAGGATCACCGGCAGGCGGGTGCCGACCGCATGCGCCGCCTCGACAAAGAGCTGCTCGCGCAGCGTGAGCGCGAGCGAGCGCACCAGCCGCACCACGCGCGGCACTTCGGGGATGGTGATGGCCACGATGACGGCCGTGAGGCTGGCCTGCGTGACCGCCATCAGCGCGATCGCCAGCAGGATGCCGGGGATCGCCATCAAGCCGTCCATCACCCGCATCACGAAGGAATCGGCCCAGCGCACGAAGCCCGCGGTGAGCCCGAGCAGCACGCCGAGCGCGGTCGCCAGCAGGCCGACCGAGAGGCCGACGATCATCGATACGCGTCCGCCCCAGAGCGCGCGGCTGAACACGTCGCGGCCCAGCGCGTCGGTGCCGAACCAGTGCTCGGCCGAGGGCGGCTGCATGCGCGCCAGCGGGTCGATGTCCTCGGGATCGATGGAGGCGATCCAGGGGGCGCCGATCGACAGCGCGGCGATCACGATCAGCAGCAGCGCGCCGACGATCAGCGTGGGATGCTTGCGCACCCAGCGCCAGCGCGGCAGCACGAAGGGGGCATCGTCCGGCGTCGCCGCGGTGGCAGCGGCATCGGTCGCGGGCAGGGAGGTCGGCATGATGAAAGCGCCCGGGGGCGACGGAAGGTTCAATGAAGGTTCGATTTCAATACTTGATGCGCGGGTCGAACAGGCCGTAGCTCAGGTCGATCAACAGGTTGATCAGCACGTAGACGCCGGCCGAGATCAGCAGCACGCTCTGGATCACGGGGTAATCGTGGCGCTGCACGGAATCGATCACCAGGCGGCCGACGCCAGGAATGGCGAAGACGGTCTCGGTGACGACCACGCCGCCGATCAGCAGCGCGATGCCGATGCCGACCGTGGTGGCGATCGGGATGGCGGCGTTGCGCAGCGCGTGGCACAGCACCGGCAGCACGCCCAGGCCCTTGGCGCGCGCGGTGCGGATGTAGTCCTCGTGCAACACCTCGAGCACGGTGGCGCGCGTCATGCGGGTCACCAGCGCGATATAGACCATGGCGAGGTTGACGCAGGGCAGCACCAGGCTGCGCAGCCATTGGCCGATGCCGTCGGCAAAGCGCGCGTATCCCTGTACCGGGAACCACGGCAGCTGGATGGCGAAGGCATAGACCAGCAGGTAGCCGACCAGGAACACCGGCAGCGAAAAGGCCAGCACCGCGAACAGCATCACCAGCCGGTCCACCCAGGTGCCGGCGCGGTAGGCCGCCAGCGTGCCCAGCGGCACCGCTACCAGCAGGGTCAGCAGCATGGTCAGCGCGGCGATGGAGGCAGTCGGTTCCAGCCGCTGCGCCAGCAACTCGGCCACCGGCACCTGGGTGAAGATCGAGGTGCCGAGATCGCCGGTCGCGAGCCTGCCGAGCCATAGCGTGAACTGCTGCCAGAGCGGCCGGTCCAGGCCCAGCGCCCCGCGCAGCCTGGCGATGTCGTCGGCGGTCGCGAGGTCGCCGGCGATCAATGCCGCGGGGTCGCCCGGCGTCAGGTGGATCAGCAGGAATACCACGACGGCCACCACTGCCATCACGGGGAGCGTCGCGGCCAAGCGTCGGAGAAAATAGCCCATGTCGTCGTGTCGCCTCGGTCGGTGGTCCTGTTTTTCTTGTCTTACTTGTCGAGCATCCACACCGTGGGCATGCCGGCCCACAGCTTGTCCACGCCCTTCAGGCTGGCGCGTGCCGCGAAGGCGGCCGAATACTGACCCGCGTTCACATAGGGCACCGCCTCGTAGGCGCGTTTCTGGAAGGCCTCGAGCAATTCCTTGCGCTTGGCCGGCACGGTCTCGCGGATCCAGGCGGTGCGCAGTTCGTCGAGCGGTTTGTCGCAAGGCCAGCCGGGCAGGCTGCCGCCGCAGGCGGCGCTGAGATAGGCATTGGTGACCGGCGAATTCGAGTCGAACTCTCCCGCGACCGTCACATACATATTCCAGCCGCCGGCCTCGGGCGCATCGCGCTTGGCGCGGCGCGCGCCGATCGAGGCCCAGTCCATGTTCTGCATGTCCACGTTCATGCCCATGCTGCGCATGGTCTGCGCCGCCATCAGGGCCTCGGCGTTGAGCTGGGGCACGTCGGTCGGCACCAGCAGCACCACCTTTTCGCCCTTGTAGCCGGATGCGCCAAGCAATTGCTTGGCGCGGGCGATGTCGGCCTTGCGGTAGGGCTCGGCGCCGGCGGTGGTCGCGTTGGGGCCGCCGCAGATGAAATAGGTGGCGCAGTAGGGCATGCGCATGTCGAGCGGGTAGCCCATGGCGGCGGTGAAACGGTCCTGGCTCACTGCCTGCAGGAAGGCCTGGCGCACCTTGGGATTGTTGAAGGGCGGATGCAGCTGGTTCATCACCAGCACGCCCTGGTAGGCGCCGCCCGAGCCGATCTTGATGCCGGTGTCGGCGCGCAGCGGGGCGATATAGTCCGGCGGTACCTGTTCGACCACGTCGACCTCGCCGCGCTTGAGCGCCGCGATGGCGCTGTTGGCGTCCGGCAGGTAGAGCCATTCGACGCGGTCGAAGTGGCTCTTCTTGCTGCCTGCGAGACCGCTGGGCGGCTCGCTGCGCGCCACGTAGTTCGGGTTGCGCACGAACACTGCCTTGTTGCCTGGCACCCATTCGTCGCGCTTGAAGATGAAGGGGCCGGAACCCAGCACCTCGGGCAGCGGCGAGGTGGCGGGCATCCTGGCCAGGCGCTCGGGCAGGATCACCGGTGGGAAGCCCGACGGCTTGGCCAGCGCGTCGAGCACCATGCCGAAGGGCTGTGCGAGCGAGAGCGTGAAGCTGCGCGCGTCCACTGCCTTCCATTCGGCGCCGGCGTCGCCCATGGCGCGGCCGAGGTTGTCGCGCGCGCCCCAGCGCTGCAGCGAGGCGACGGCGTCGGCGGCGGTGACGGGGCTGCCGTCCGAGAACTTGAGGCCGGGCCGCAAGGTGAAGCTCCACTGCTTGCCGTCCTTCGAACTGCTGTACTTCTCCACCATCTGGGGTTGCGGCCTGCCATTCGCATCCTGCGCGAACAGCGTGTCGTAGACCATGTAGCCGAAATTGCGCGTGATGTAGGCGGTGGTGAAGGTCGGGTCGAGGATCTTCAGGTCGGCGTGCGCCACGACCTTCAGCGTCTTGGTCTGCGCCAGGACGGGGAAGCTGGCGCCGGCGAGGACAAGGGCGCTCGCGGCGAGGGCCGCTAGCAGGGAGCGATTCGGTTTCATCTGCAGGTCTCCGTTGTTGTCGTTGTGATATCGAACCGGCGGGCGGCGCTCAGGCCGCGGCGCCGTCGAGCGGCCACTTGGGCCGGCGGACCTTGCGATAGGGCAGGGTCGACAGGTCGAGCGTCACGGCGCCGGGCGCCCCCGCGTAGATCACGTGCTTCGCCACCTTCGAGAAGGACGCATAGAAGTGCTGCGAGGACTTGACCACGACGATCTTCTTGCGCGCGAGGTCGCAGCCCAGCTGTGTGAAGAGGTCCGTGCCCATGGCCTGGTTGCGCAGGGTGATCAGCACGATCTCGATGCCGCCTGCTTCCACCAGCGCGCAGTCGCCCATCTGCACCGGCATGTTCGACAGGCCGGTCATGACCATGTCGGCCCGCAGCGCCTTGACCGTGCAGTCCAGGTCCAGCGGATCGCCCGAAAGCGGGCTGATCTTGCCGCCGATGCGCATGGCCAGGCGCGCGCCGACGCCGGCTTCGAAGGCGATGCGCACCGCGATCGGGTCCCAGAGCGGGCCCACCGCGGCGCTGCCGATGCCGCGCTCGATCATGCGCCGCAGGATAAAGGTGGAATCGCTGGCCGCGCCGCCGCCCGGATTGTCGGCGCCATCGGCCAGCACCACCGGGCCGCCGTCGAAGGCCAGCGCCTCGTCCAGCGCGGTGTCGATATCGGGGTAGCGTACCGCGAGCGCCTCGCGCATGCCGATGAGTTCGTCCGCCAGCCGGCGGGCCAGCGCATTGGCCTTGGCCTGGTCGCCGTCCGTGTAGACCAGCACCTTGGTGCCCATCTCGGGCACGTCTCCCCAGGAGAAGCCATGCGCGATGGAGACCGACAGCACGCCGTCCCGGCCTTCCAGCGCCTGGATGCGGTCGACGAAGCCGCGCGCCGGTTCGCGCGAGGTGTGGACGGTGACGATCATCTCGCAGTCGACCACCGAGGCCACCGGCCGGATCTTGCCCTCCACCTTGGCCGCGCACAGGTCGACCAGCTCCAGGGCGCGCTCCAGCACGTCGGTATGCGGGTATTCCTTGAACGCGATCAGCAGGTCGGCGTGGTTCACCATGTCCGGCGTCAGGTGGCTGTGCGGATCCAGCTCTGCGCCAATCACCACTGCGGGGCCGACGATGGCGCGCACGCGCCGCAGCAGGTCGCCCTCGCAGTCGTCATAGCCATCCGCCACCATCGCGCCGTGCAGGCCCAGCAGCACCATATCGACCGGCAGCGCGGCGCGCAGGTCCGCCAGCAGTTCCTCGCGCAGGGTTTCGTAGGCGTGGCGGGTGGTGGTGCCGCTGGGCTGCGCGCCGGCCACCAGGCCCTCGAGCAATTGCCAGCCGCGCTCCTTGCCGCGCATCCGTGCGGCCCACAGCGGTCCCGAGAAGAACGTCATCTGGTCCGGATGCTGCCCGGCCGGGAAGTAGCCGCGATCCCGGAACGAGGCAAGGCCGGTGGGCATCGGGCCGAAGGTGTTGGTTTCGGTAGCGAGGGAAGCACTGAAGACACGCACGATGGTGAACTCCTGTGTGTGGAGGTTGGGGGGAGACGCTGAGGTATCTGGCGAAGCGTTCCGGCTCCGCCGCCCGGCCCGGTGCGACGGATGCGCTGGCGATGCAGCCACCGGTTACCGGCAAGCGGCGAAGACCATGCGCATGGAAGCGGCGGGGCTCGGCGGACTCATGGGCCCGCCTGCTTTGGAATGGGACTGAGTGTATTTAAGAATTTGCGAATATGCAAATTGCGAATGCGCAAATTCTGGTCTAGAGTGCGCTTCATCAGGGTTGTTCCCGATGTGGCCGGCTGATAGCATCCGATCCTCGCATCCCGTCCAACGGCAAAAAATGGAAGCACGCTTGAAAACACAGATCGGTCCAGGGCGCAAGGGCGAGGAGGGTGGCGACAGCGACGAATCCCGCACGCTCGATCGGGAGACCTTCGGCAAGCGCCTGCGCAGCGCGCGCAAGGGCTTCGGCTGGACGCTCGCGCATCTGGCGGCGTTGTCGGGCGTGTCGATCACTACCATCTCGCGTGCCGAACGCGGGCAACTTGCGCTTGGCTATGAGAATTTCGCTGCGCTGGGCCGGGCGCTGCAGATGGACATGGGCTCGATGTTCGCGGGCGCCGGGGTGCAGCCTGCGCCGTTCCAGGGGCCGGTGGTGACGCGGGCAGGCGAGGGCGTGACTTACCGTGGAACGTCGTTTTCCTATGAGTTCCTCGGCACCGAGGCGGTGGGAAAGCAGATGATCCCGGTTGTCAGCACGGTCCATGCACGCCGCATCGCGGGGCCCGAGGACTTCGCGCGCCATCCCGGCGAGGAATTCGTCTACGTACTCTCCGGCGAGATCGAGGTGCATTTCGACAATGGCGAGATGGTGCACCTGGCGCGCGGCGATTCGCTGTATTTCGATGCCGGCCAGGGGCACGCCTATATCAGCCTGAGCCGGCAGCTTGCCCGGATCGTGGGCGTGATGACCAGCGAGAGCAGTTTCATGAAATCGGCGCAGGCCGGAGAGAGGGAGGCCATGCCGAAGCGCATTGCCGAGCCGGCTTCGGAGAAGGCCGCCGGCGGCAAAGGCAAGGGCCGGGGCAAAGCGCGATGAGCCAGGCATGAGCGCTCTCGCGCAGACGCCGCCGCGGTATCCGGACGAGTCCATTTGCAGGCAGCGTTCCCGCCGTCTTGCGCGGGGTGCCTAAAGTTCTCCCGCCCCCTGCCGTTAAGCGGCCACGCCCTATTCAATCCTTACATGGGGACGCGAGGAGCTGGCATGCTGAAACGGATCAGGACCCAACAGCTACAAGTCGGAATGTTCGTGGCCCGGCTGGGCGGACCGTGGATCGATCACCCGTTCTGGCGTTCGCGTTTCCTGGTTAGCAGCCAGGAGCAGATCGACCAGATCGTGGCCTCCAAGGTCGACGAGGTATGGATCGACCTGCTCAAGGGCCACGGCATGCCCGTCACCACGCCACTGGCCACGTCCGGTTCGCTGGCGGTCAGGCCGGTGCCCGACGAGCCGGTTGGCGCGGTGCCGCAATCGGCGGTACCGCTGGAGGTGGAGTTCGGGCTGGCCCGGGAGGTGCTGAAGAACGGCAAGACGGTGGTCGGCTCGATGTTCACCGACGCCCGCATGGGCCGCGCGCTGGAGGTGGAAGGCGCCCTGATGCTGGTCGACTCCGTATCCAATTCCCTCACGCGTCATTCGCAGGCCCTGATCGCGCTGGCACGGCTGAAGGTCCGGGACGACTACACCTATCTGCACTCCTTCGCCGTTTGCGCGCTGATGATAGCGCTCGGGCGCACCCTTGGGCTGGGCCATGGCGAGGTGCAGCAGCTCGGGCTGGCGGGACTGGTGCACGATATCGGCAAGATCGCGGTTCCCGCGCAGGTGCTGCACAAGCAGGGCGAGCTGAGCGCAGCCGAGGTGGAGATGGTGCAGCGCCACCCTTCCGCCGGCTACCGCGTTCTCAACGAGGCCAGGCTCTATAGCAATATCCCGCTGGATGTCTGCGTGCACCACCACGAGCGGATCGACGGGCGCGGCTATCCCTTCGGCCTGCACGGGCACGAGATCAGCATCCATGCCAAGATCGCGGCGGTATGCGACACCTATGATTCGCTGACCTCCAGCCGCCCCGGGCACGAAGCCTGGACGCCGGCGCGGGCGCTCGAGTACATGGCGGTGCGGGTGGATACGCTGTTCGACCGCACGGTGTTCCAGGGCTTTACCCGTTCGATCGGCATCTACCCGCTGGGCACCGTGCTGCGGCTGCGCTCCGGGCGGCTGGCCGTGGTGTTCGCGCAGAACGACAACGAGCCGCTGCGCCCGCGCGTCAAGGTGTTCTACTCGGTCAGCGAGGCCACCCACCTGAACGCGGAAACGCTCGACCTGAGCCAGGCCGAAGACACCGTGGTTGGCTTCGAGGATCCCGCGCAGTGGGGCTTTCGCGACGCGCAGTTGCTGGAGCTGTGCGCGGCGTGACGGCGTGGCAGCGGGCCGCTCAGGGCGAGGGACCCGCCGCCCGGCCCGCGCGCAGCACATGCTTCATCAGCTTGCCGCTGGGCGTGCGCGGCAGTGTGGCGTGGATCTCGAACAGGCGCGGGATCTTGTAGCGCGCCAGGCGCGGCGCGAGGAAGTCGCGCAGCGCGCGGAAGTCCTCGTCCGCGAGCATGGCGGGATCCTGGCCAGGTTTTGGGACGATGCATGCCGCCACCGTCTCGCCCCATTCCGGATGGGGCCTGCCTACCACGGCCACGTCCTGTACCAGGGGGTGCGCCGCGAGCGCGTCTTCGACTTCCTTCGAGTAGACGTTTTCACCGCCGGTGATGATGACATCCTTGCTGCGGTCGACGATGTAGAGGAAGCCCGCGTCGTCGAGCCGGGCCAGGTCGCCGGTGCCGTACCAGCCGTCGGCGCCCAGCGCGGCGCGGCTGGCGGCGGGATCGTCCAGGTAGCCCTGCATCAACGCCACCGAGCGCATCTGGATCTCTCCGACCTGGCCGGGCAGGGTGGGGCTGCCGTCGGCCGAGCGGACCCGCAACTGCACGCCCGGCATGCCGATGCGGCCGATCGAGCCGGCTCGATCGAGCGCGTCGCCGGCGTACAGCGCCGTGCCGAGCGGCCCGGTCTCCGACATGCCGTAGACCTGGATGAAGTTGGGCGAACCATAGGCTTCGATCAGCAGGCGGGCCTGTTCCGCGCCGATGGGGCCGCCGCCGTAGATCCACTTGCGCATGGAGCCCAGCCGGTAGCGGCGGAAATCGGGCACCGCGTGCAGCGGCGCCAGCAACGCGATGGGCGCGCAGAAGGTGGCGGTAACCGCCTCGTCCTCGATGATCTGGAGGAAGGCCGCGGGCTGGTACTCGCGCAACAGCACCACCGTGCCACCCATCAGCAGCGTGGCCATGGTCCAGTTGTTCAGCGGCGAGGCGTGCCAGATCGGCATGGCGATCAGCATGCGCTCGTCGTGGCCGATGGCCATGCCCGCGGCGGTCGCCAGCGCGGCGGCAAAGACGTTGCGGTGCGAGTGCAGGCAGCCCTTGGGCTTGCCGGTGGTACCGGATGTGTAGAGGATCTCCGCCAGTACGTTCTCGTCCCGCGCATCGCCTTGGGCGGGCGCCGCCGGCCAGGGCTCGGCAACGCTTGCCAGCGTATCGAACGAGGGCGTGCCGGCGCATTCGCCGCCGGTGGCCAGCCGCGCGAAGTCGCCGGGCACGCGTGCCAGCACCGGTGCCAGGCTGGCGTCATGGACACAGGCCCTGATGCCCGCATGCCCCACGATGTATTCCACCTCGGGCGCCTGCAGCTTGTGGTTGACGGGCACCACCACCGCGCCCAGGCGCAGCGCGCCGAACATGGCGGCCAGGAAGCCTGGCGTGTTCAGGCACATCAGCGCCACGCGGCCGCCCGCACGCACGCCGTGCGCATGCAGCACCGTGGCGGCGCGGCGGGACAGGTCGCTGAACTCGGCATAGCCGATGCTGCGCCCCTGGTAGCGCAGCATCGCCTTGTCCGGATGGTTGCGCGCGGACGCTTCCAGCATGGAAACCAGATGCAAGGTGTGTCTCCCCAAGCCGCGTGGACGCGGCGTTCTTTCCAGTGGATGGCGGATGGGTGGCGGTGGCCCGGCTTCAGGCGGCCCAGGCCAGCTCCAGCAGGCGCGCGGCGTCGCCGTTGCCCGCGCTGATCCCCATCACCGCGCCCCAATCCGGGTCGAAACGGCTGGCAATGAAAGCCTGCGCGGTGGCCGCGTCGGCGTGCTGGAGCATCAGGCAGGCCTGGGCCGTGAGCACCAGCCGCGTGGTGGTGCGGCGGGCCTCGGCCTGCTGTTCGTCGTCAGGCAGGCGCAGTGCCGCGCGCAGCGCGGCCACGCTGGCCTGGATACGCGGCTCGCCCGCGCCGACGGTGCTCATCTGTTCCAGTACGCGCAGGTAATCCTCGGGGTTGCGGCCAATGGCGCGCAGCACGTCCAGGCACATCACATTGCCCGAGCCCTCCCAGATCGAGTTGACGGGCGCTTCGCGGAACAACCGGCCCATCGGGCCGTCCTCCACATAGCCGTTGCCGCCGAAGACTTCCATGGCTTCGCCGGTCATCTCGACCGCGCGCTTGCAGATCCAGAATTTGGAAGCGGGCGTGAGGATGCGGCGCCAGGCCAGCCGGGCGGGATCGTCGGTGGCTTCGAAGGCGGTGGCGAGATCCATGGCGAGCAGCATTGCGGCTTCGCTTTCCAGCGCCATGTCGGCCAGCAGCCTGACCATCAGCGGCTGGCGGATCAGCGGCTTGCCGAAGGCGCTGCGATGGCGCGCGTAGTGCAGGGACTGCACCAGCGCATGGCGCAGGAAGCCCGCACTGGACAGCGAGCAGTTCAGGCGGCTATAGGTGGCCATCTCCAGGATGGTGGGAATGCCGCGGCCTTCCTCGCCCACCATGACGCCCCAGGCTTCGCGGAATTCCACTTCGCTGCTGGAGTTGGAGCGGTTGCCGACCTTGTCCTTGAGGCGCTGGATCTCGATCGGGTTCTTGTTGCCGTCCGGCCGCCAGCGCGGCACGAAGAAGCAGGAGGAGCCGGCTTCGGTATTGGCCAGCACCAGGTGGGCATCCGACATCGGCGAGGAGAAGAACCACTTGTGACCGGTGATGAGGTACTCGGCGCCGCGCCCTTCGCCGCGGCTGGGCACCGCGCGGGTGGTGTTGGCGCGCACGTCGGAGCCGCCTTGCTTTTCGGTCATGCCCATGCCGACGTTGATCGAGCGCTTGTGCTCGATGGGGATATCGCGCGGATCGTAGGCCTGGGTCAGCAACTTGTCGCCGAACTGCGCGAACAGTGCGGGCTCCTCGCGCAGCACCGGGATGCAGGCCTGGGTCATATTGGTGGGGCAGAGCGAGCCGGACTCGATCTGGCAATGCATATAAAGCGAAGCCGCGTACGCGGGCCAGGCCGAGGGGCGCGTGTCGGCAAACGGCAGGTTGGCCAGCCCGCTCCTGCGCGCAATGGTCATCATCTCGTGCCAGCCCGGGTGGAAGCGCACCTGGTCGATGCGCTCGCCGGTGCGCGAGTGCGTGTGCAGCTCGGGATGGTAGCGGTTGGCATCCTCGGCATGGCGGATGGTTGCCTCGGCGCCAAGCACCGCGCCCTGGCGCTCCAGTTCCGCCTCGCTCCAGTCCGCGCCGGCGCGCGCGACAGCGCGGCGCAGACCGGGATCGCTGGTAAAGAGGTTGTAGTCCTTGAGTTCGGGTACCTGGTTGGTGATGGCGTGGGTAGCGTGCATGGCGAGCTGTCTCCTTGGGCCGGGCCGGCGGGGCTCGTTGCCGCCCCGTTGTCGCCCGTTAGATTCGAGAGATCATTCTAGATACAATGCCCAGCCTGCATGTTCGGCTTTCGGAGCACCATGAACCCACAGCAGAAAGGCCCGGCAAAGCCGCGGCGCAGGCCGGTGCAATCCCGTTCCTGGCAGACATCGCTGGCCATCCAGGAGGCCTTTGTTCGGCTTTTGGCCGCGCACGATTACGCGCAGGTGACGATCCGCGCCATCGTCGACCTGGCCGGCGTGGGTCTGGGTACCTTCTACGAGTACTTCGGCAGCAAGGAAGAACTGGCGCGGGTGTGCCTGCACCTGCGCGCCAAGCGCATCGTGCTGGCGATGGACGAATGCCTGGCGCAACGCCGGGGCGAGCCCATCGTGGACATCGTGGATGCGCTGATCTCCGTCAATGTGGAACACCACAGGGAGACGCCCGAGCGCTGGGGGCCGATCTACCTGCTGGAGCGGCATCATTCGGGGCGCGCGGCGTATCGGGAGATGTATGGGCGATTCGTGGCGCGGTGGAGCCGGGCGCTGCTAGGCGCCGCCGACGCGCCGCCTGCCGCCGTGGTCGAAGAGGCCGCTGTGACGCTGCAGGCCATCGTCTATGGCCTGATTTCGCATGCTTGCATCGATGAGGGGGAGGGGATCGATTTTCCGGGGCTGATGAGGCGGCTGCGCGGCGCGGCACATGGTTACCTGGCTACGCTGGGCGCGCGGGATGGCTGAAGGGAGCGTCCCGCAGCGCATGGCGACGCTGCCAGGATGCGCCAAAGCCGTCTGAAATGGCGACGGCAGGCAGCAAACAAACGGTTGAGGGGGCTCGCTCCGGCTGCCGGCACCTGGTGCCGCCGCCACGGGCCACCAAAACAAAACCGGCGCCATCGGCGCCGGTTTTCCTGTCGCAGGGAAGCGCAAGCCAGCTTACTGGATCTTGGCCTTTTCCTTGAGCGCCTTCATCATCGCCTGGAACTGCTCGCGCTGCCAGTTCTGGTCGCCCATCAGCATCTGCACCAGCTGCGGCTTGACTTCTTCGAACGTGGGGATCTTGGCGTCGCGTACGTCGTCGAGCTGGATGATGTGCCAGCCGAACTGGGTCTTGACCGGGGTGTCGGTCATCTGGCCCTTCTTCAGGGCCGTCATGGCCGCCGAGAATTCCGGCACGTAGCTGCTGCTGTTGGCCCAGTCGAGATCGCCGCCGTTGGCCGCGGAGCCCGGGTCCTTGGACGAGGCCTTGGCCATGTCCTCGAACTTGGCGCCGGCCTTGATCTTGGCGATGATGGCGCGCGCGTCGGCTTCTTTCTCCACCAGGATGTGGCGGGCGTGGTATTCCTTGCCGCTGCCGAACTGGGACTTGATCTTCTCGTACTGCTTGCGCAGTTCGTCGTCGCTGGCGCCGTGGGTCTTGACGTAGTCTTCGAACACCGCACCGGCCAGCACGTTCAGCTTGGCCTGTTCCAGTTGTTCCTGCAGGTCGTCGCGCTGGGTCAGGCCCCGCTTGTTGGCTTCCTGCAGCAGCAGCTCACGGTCGATCAGCATGGTGCGGGCACGGTCGCGCAGCTCGGCGCTGGGAGGCTGGCCGGTGCTGGCAATCAGCTTGTCCAGCTTGGCCGAGGGGATCGCCTTGCCATTCACGACGGCGGCGTTCTGGGCGAGGGCGGGCAAGCTGCCAGCGGCAAGCACAGCCGCCAGGCTGAACGAGAGGACGGTGGTCTTCATGGAATCAGGTCTGAGAGTTGCTCGAGGAATCGCGGGAGGTTTCGCGGGATTCAAGTTCTTGGTCGGTCAGCGCGGTCACGGCCAGCGCGTGAATTTGTGCGGGGAACAGATCGCGCAGCGCATCATACACCATGCGATGGCGTGCCACCCGGGTACTGCCGGCAAATTGCGCGCTGACGATGGTCACGTGATAGTGCCCGCCACCCGAGGCGGCACCGGCGTGGCCGGCGTGCAGCGCGCTGTCGTCGCGCACCGTAACACTGGAGGGGGAGAGGGCTGCGCGCAGCAGGGCTTCGATTTGTGCGGGTTCGGCGGCCATCGGCGGTTGTGCGTGTCCTGGTGGGAGATCCGGCCGGGGCCGGACAGTCGATCGGGGGCGGGCATGGCCCGCCGGCGGGCTTACTCGGTGGTGTTTTCCTGCATGTGGCGCGACAGCCAGACGCTTTGCGCCAGGATGAACACCAGCATCAGGCCCATGCTGCCGAACAGCTTGAAGTTGACCCAGGCGTCGGTGGAGAACTGGTAGGCCACGTAGAGGTTGACCACGCCCATCACGGCGAAGAAGGCGGCCCAGGCAGCGTTGAGCTTGCTCCAGGCGGCGTCCGGCATGGTCACCTGCTTGCCCAGCATGGCGCGGATCAGGTTCTTGCGCCATACCAGTGCCGACAGCGTCAGCGTGGCGGCAAACAGCCAGTACAGCACGGTGGGCTTCCACTTGATGAAGGTCTCGTTGTGCAGCAGCAGCGTGGCGCCGCCAAACACGGAGATGATCACCAGGCTGACCCACTGCATCGGCTCGACCTTGCGGTGGCGCAGCCAGACCCAGCCGATCTGCACCACCGTGGCGGCGATGGCCACCCCGGTGGCGGCGTAGATGCCCTGGAACTTGAAGGCGACGAAGAACAGGATGACCGGAAACAGGTCGAACAGGAATTTCATGCGGACAGGATTTATCGACGCGAGGTCGAGGGCTGGGTTGGCGGCGAACCGCCGCGCGGGCGATTCGGGCCTAGCGCGGCGTGTCGGGCGATGTCGGCGCGGCGTCACCCGCTTCGAAGTCGGCGGGGTCGCGCTCGTCGAATTTTAGCGCAGCCGAGTTGATGCAGTAGCGCAGACCGGTGGGAGCGGGGCCATCTTCGAAGACATGGCCAAGATGGCTGCCGCATTCCTTGCAGCGGACTTCCACCCGCACCATGCCATGGGTGCGGTCGGTGTGCTCGTCGATCACCTCGCCGTTGATGGGACGGAAGTAGCTCGGCCAGCCGCAGCCGGCATCGAACTTGGTGCTGGCTTCGAACAGCGGCGTGCCGCAGCCGACGCAGCGGTAGGTGCCGCGCTCCCAGTGATCCCAGTAGCGGCCGGTGAAGGGGCGTTCGGTGGCGGCCTTGCGGGTCACGCGGTATTCGATATCGGAGAGTTGCTCGCGCCACTCGGCTTCGGTCTTTTGCGTGGTCATCTTCGGCTTTCCTTTCTGCTTTCTGGTTGGCTGGGCACGAACCGGGCGCGTCGCATCTTGCCCGTCTTTCGTCACCCGAGGCCCTTGGTCGTTTCCTGACCGTCAAACCTTACATGCTGCCACCCGCTTATGACGAGCAGCTCACTTCCAGCCCCGCCGCCCAGTCCGGCGGCAGCGCGGCGTAGGCGTCGGCCTCCGGCTGCTCGTCGAAGGGGTGCGACAACACGGCGAGCAGGCGGTCCACCTCGCTGTAGTCGTTTTCGCGCGCACGCTGGATGGCGGTCTCCGCCAGGTGGTTGCGCAGCACGTATTTGGGGTTGACCGCCAGCATGGCGGCGGTTCTTGCCGCGTCGCTGGAATCTTCCGCGCGCAGACGGGCGCGGTAGTTCCCGGCCCAGGCGTCCCAGGCCGCGCGGTCCATGAACAGGTCGCGCACCGGTGCATCCTGGCTGCCGTCGGCAGAGGAGATGCGGGCCAGGTTGCGCCAAAACAAGGTGTAGTCCACGCGCTGGGTGTGCAGCAACTGGAACAGATCGGTCAGCAGGGGCTCGTCGTCCTCATCGCGGCCGCCTGTCGGGCGCAGGCCGAGCTTGTCGCGGTAGCGCTGGAAGAAGGCACCCGCATAGCGCGCCCGGAACGGGTCGAGGGCGGCGCGCGCGGCTTCGACCGCGGCATCGGTGGCGGCCTTCCCGGCTTCGGCTTCGCCATCGGCCTTGCCATCGGCTTCGCGCCACAGCGGCATCAGCGCCTGGGCCAGGCAGTGCAGGTTCCAGAACGCGACCTGCGGTTGCTGGCTGTAGGCGTAGCGGCCCTGGGTATCCGAGTGGTTGCAGATATGGTTGGCGTCGAAGGCATCGAGAAAGCCGAAGGGGCCGTAGTCGATGGTCAGGCCGAGGATCGACATATTGTCGGTATTCATCACGCCATGGCAGAAGCCCACCGCCTGCCACTGCGCCATCAGGTCGGCCGTGCGCAGGGAGACTTCGCGCAACAGGGCCTGGTACGGCTGCCTGTCCTCGCGGCATTCCGGCATGAAGCGGTCGATCACGAAATCCGCCAGCTGGCGCAGCGAGCCGATGTCTTCGCGGGCGGCGAAATGCTCGAAATGGCCAAAGCGGATAAAGGATGGCGCCAGGCGCGTCACCACGGCGGCGGTCTCGATGGTCTCGCGCCGTACCGGGGCGTCCGAGGCGACGATGCACAAGGCGCGGCTGGTGGGCACGCCCAGCGCGAACATGGCCTCGGAGCAGAGGTATTCGCGGATCGACGAGCGCAGCACGGCGCGGCCGTCGGCCATGCGCGAGTAGGGCGTCATGCCGGCGCCCTTGAGCTGGATTTCCCAAGGCCCGGTGGCGGTATGGGCCTCGGCCAGGCGGATGGCCCGCCCATCGCCCAACTGGCCCGCCCAGACCCCGAACTGATGGCCCGAATAGACGCTGGCGAGGGGGGCGGCCCACCCGGGCACGTGATTTCCTGCAAAAGTTTCGATGAAGTTACGCTGCGTTGCGGCATGCGCATCCCAGCCGAGCAGCCCGGCTGCGGCGGACGACATGCTGACCAGCCGGGGCGAGGGCAGCGGCGTCGGGGCCAGGCGCGTGAAGAAGCGCGAGCCCAGTTCGGCGAAGCCCGGTGCAGTGACGAAAGGCGGCACCGGCGCCTCGGCATCCGGCTGGGTGGGATTGGCGCCTTCTGGCAAGGCGTGGCTGGCTTCGGTAGGCGCGGAAGGGTTCACTGGAGCGTCACTGTGGGTGGCTGGGCGGCGCGGCGCCGGCCTGTCGAATTTCCCGCAAGCGCGCTTGCAGGCTAGGGAAAACGACATGTTGAGGTGCAACATGGCAGGCGTTATTGTACTTCCACGCCGTCATTTGCATGTCTGACCGCAGTTGTCGCCACAATGTTTCCGGATATCCCTTGAATCCCGCTTCCCGCCGCACCGGCGTGGTGCGGGCAGGCAGCCACCCGGTATCGCGGATATGGCAGCGCACAACGGAATCCCGTTGACGTTTCATCAAAGGATGGGAACAATCGGCCAAAAAATAGAACGGTTGTTCGTTTTTTGGCGGTTTTTTTGACGGATCTACAAAATCACAGGAGACTATTCCATGGCATTGATGGGTCAAATGATGAGCGAACCCTTGCTCATTTCCTCCATCATCAAGCACGCCGCACGCCACTACGGCGGCACGGAAATCGTCTCGCGACGGACCGAAGGCGATCTGCACCGCTATACCTACCGCGATTGCGAATTGCGCGCCCGCAAGCTGGCCCAGGCCATCGCCGCGCTGGGGGTGACAGCGGGCGAGCGCGTCGGCACGCTGGCCTGGAATGGCTATCGCCACCTGGAGATCTACTACGCGGTGTCGGGCTCGGGCGCGGTATGCCATACCGTCAATCCCCGCCTGTTCCCGGAGCAGGTCGCCTATATCGTCAACCATGCCGAGGACCGGTACGTCTTCTTCGATGCCACCTTCCTGCCGCTGGTGGAAGGCGTGGCGCCGCATTGCCCGAACGTGAAGGGCTGGGTGCTGATGAGCGACCGCGCCCATATGCCGGCCGACGCCAAGGTGCCGCTGATCTGCTATGAAGACCTGATCGACGCGCAGGACGGCAACTACGCCTGGCCGCAGTTCGACGAGAACACGGCATCCAGCCTCTGCTACACCTCCGGCACCACCGGCAACCCCAAGGGTGCGCTGTATTCGCACCGCTCGACCGTGCTGCACTCCTACGCATCCGCGCTGCCGGACGCGCTGGGCTGCTCGGCGCGCGATGTGATCCTGCCCGTGGTGCCGATGTTCCACGTCAATGCCTGGGGCCTGCCGTACTCCGTGCCGCTGGTCGGCGCCAAGCTGGTATTGCCCGGCGCCAGGCTCGACGGCGCCTCGCTCTATGAACTGTTCGAGCAGGAGAAGGTGACCTTCTCCGCTGGCGTGCCGACGGTCTGGCTGGGCCTGCTGCAGTACGTGCAGGCCAATCAACTCAGGTTCTCCACCTTCCGCCGCACCGTGATCGGCGGCTCGGCGGCGCCGCCGGCCATGATCCGCGCCCTCAAAGCGCTCGACGTGGAAACCATTCACGCCTGGGGTATGACCGAGATGTCCCCGCTGGGAACGACCTGCAAGCTGCTGGCGCGCCACGCCAGCCTGCCTGAAGAAGAGCAGCAGAAGATCCAGGAGAAGCAGGGTCGCGTCATCTTCGGCGTCGATATGAGGATCGTCGACGGCGACGGCAATGAACTGCCCTGGGACGGCAAGGCGTTCGGCGACCTGCACGTGCGCGGTCCCTGGGTGATCGAACACTACTACCGCAACGACGCCTCGCCGCTGGTGGATGGCTGGTTCCCCACGGGCGACGTGGCCACCATCGACCCGGACGGCTATATGCAGATCACCGACCGCAGCAAGGACGTGATCAAGTCCGGCGGCGAGTGGATCTCCTCGATCGATATCGAGAACGTGGCGGCGGCCCATCCGGCGGTGCATATGGCAGCCTGCATTTCCTGCTATCACCCCAAGTGGGACGAGCGCCCGCTGCTGGTGGTAATGACGAAGCCGGGCGCCGAGGTGACGCGCGAGGAATTGCTGAAATTCTTCGAAGGCAAGGTCGCCAAATGGTGGATTCCCGATGACGTGGCCTTCGTCACCGAGATTCCGCTCACCGCCACCGGCAAGATGCAGAAGCTCAAGCTGCGCGAACAGTTCAAGGACTACCGCCTGCCGGCTGCCTGACCTGATGACCTGACTGACGCCAAGGCGGCCGCAGAGCCGCCAACCCTTTGCCGGCCAGCGGCCGGCATCCGTAGGACAGGTTTGCAGCGCGTTGAGGTAGCGGAGAGGGCGTCGCGGCGAATCGGGATCAAATACAGCCAACTATAAAACCGAAGGAGACAAGCATGATCAGAATGCGTTCGCTGGTGGCCGCCACGGCTATTCTTGCGGCAATGGGTTCCGGGGTGGCGGCGGCCGACACGGTGAAGATCGCCTTTATCGATCCGCTGTCCGGCCTGATGGCGCCAGTGGGTCAGAACCAGCTCAAGAGCTGGCAGTTCGTCGCCGACATCGCCAACCAGAAGAACTGGGGTGGCGGGCACAAGTTTGAAGTGGTCGGCTTCGACAACAAGCTCTCGCCGCAGGAAAGCCTGACCATCCTCAAGCAGGCCGTGGACCAGGGCATCCGCTACATCGTGCAAGGCAACGGCTCCTCGGTGGGCCTGGCCCTGGAAGACGCGGTGGCTAAGCACAACGAGCGTAATCCGGGCAAGGAGATCGTCTACCTGAACTACGCCGCGGTGGACCCGGACATGACCAATGGCAAGTGCAACTACTGGCATTTCCGGCTCGACGCCAACTCCGACATGAAGATGGAGGCCCTGACCACCTTCCTGGCCAAGGACCCCAGCGTCAAGAAGGTCTACCTGATCAACCAGAACTACTCCTTCGGTCACCAGGTGGCGCGCGCCGCCAAGGAATACCTGAAGCGCAAGCGTCCGGACATCCAGATCGTCGGCGACGACCTGCATCCGCTGGCCCAGGTCAAGGACTTCGCCCCGTACGCGGCCAAGATCAAGGCCTCCGGCGCCGACACCGTGATCACCGGCAACTGGGGCAGCGACCTCGCGCTGCTGATCAAGGCCGGCAAGGACGCGGGCCTGTCCACCAACTACTACACCTACTACGCCGGCACCACCGGCGTGCCGACCGCCATGGGGCCGTCGGAAGCCGGGCATGTCAAGTATGTCGGCTACTACAACCCCAACAACAAGGGCTTCAAGGGCGCGGATGTCATCGAGGGCTTCAAGAAGAAGTACAACGACGACTTCTACGTGATGGCCGCCTACACCGGTATCGCCATGCTGGGCAAGGCGTTCACCGACACCAAGTCGACCGATCCGGTCAAGGTGGCCAAGGCGCTGGAAGGCATGAAGGCCGAAAGCCTGAACGGCGCGGTGGAGATGCGCGGCTCGGATCACCAGGCCCAGCAATCGCTGGTGGTGGCGACCTGGACCAAGGCCGACGGCAAGGAGGTCAGGTTCGACCAGGAAAACACTGGCTTTGGCTGGAAGACCGATGCGCTGCTGGACCAGTACGTGGCAGCGCAGCCGACTTCCTGCCAGATGAAGCGCCCGGGCGGAGCCTGAGCGCGGCGGGGAGCGCGGCCAGTTCCGGCGCGCGCCCCGATCCTGCATACTTCGGTCGGCCCGGGGCGGCGCATGCCACCCCGGGTGGGCAGCGCTCACCCGCGCGCGCCCGATTTCCGACCGGCCGACCGCTGGCCCGCCAACTGGCCGCGAGCGTCAGAATGAAGGATATGTTGTGGAATTCTTCGTCATTTCCATGTTGAACGGCGTCAGCTACGGGCTGCTGCTGTTCATGCTCTCTTCCGGGCTTACGCTGATCTTCAGCATGATGGGCGTGCTGAACTTCGCGCACGCCAGTTTCTACATGCTGGGCGCCTACTTTGCCTACACCATCGCCAGCAAGATCGGCTTCTGGCCCGCGCTGATCTTCGCGCCGCTGCTGGTGGCCGGTGCCGGGGCGCTGGTGGAGCGCTTCGGCCTGCGCACCGTGCACAAGTACGGGCATGTGGCCGAGCTGCTGTTCACCTTTGGCCTGGCCTACCTGATCGAGGAAGGCGTCAAGCTGGTATGGGGCCTGGCCGCCGTGCCTTACCGCATCCCGGCCGAGCTGGACGGGCCGCTGTTCACGGTCTTCACCTCGTCCTTCCCCAAGTACCGCGCGTTCATGATGCTGGTGTCGCTGGCGATGCTGGTGGCGATCTACCTGGTGCTCACCCGCACCCGCATCGGGCTGGTGATCCAGGCCGCGCTGACGCACCCCGAGATGGTCGAGGCGCTGGGACACAATGTGCCGCGCGTGTTCATGATGGTGTTTGGCGGCGGCGCCGCGCTGGCGGGGCTGGCCGGGGTGATCGGCGGCAACGCCTTTGTCACCGAGCCGTCGATGGCGGCGGCCGTGGGGTCGATCGTCTTCGTGGTGGCGGTGGTGGGCGGCATGGGCTCGCTGGTGGGCGCCTTTATCGCCTCGCTGCTGATCGGCGTGCTGCAGACCTTTGCCGTCACGCTGGACGCCTCGCTGGCCGGCCTGCTGGGTTCGGTCGGCCTGCATGTGACCGACAGCACGCCGCTGTCCTCGCTGTGGAGGCTTACCGTGGCGCAGGTCGCCCCGGTATTGCCGTATCTGTTGCTGGTTGTGATGCTGATCTTCCGGCCGCGTGGTTTGATGGGTACCCGGGAGAGCTGACAGCATGGAGACGACAATGCAACAACGCCGCGAGGCGGCCGCGACGGGCCGCACCATGCGCTATCGCCCGCTGAACCTGGCGCGCTGGCTGATCTGGGGCCTGACCGCGGCCCTGATGCTGGTGATGCCGCTGTTTTTCACCGGCGGCTTCGCCATCACGCTGATGTCCCAGATGGGCATCATGATCATCTTCGCGCTGTCCTACAACATGCTGCTGGGGCAGACCGGCATGCTGTCGTTCGGCCATGCCGTGTACGCGGGACTGGGCGCCTTCATCGCCATCCACGTGCTGAACATGGTGGGCGCGGGCAAGGTATGGCTGCCGGTCTCGCTGCTGCCGGTGGTGGGCGGCCTGGCCGGCGCCTTCTTCGGCGTGCTGTTCGGCTATGTCACCACCAAGAAGTCCGGCACCACCTTCGCCATGATCACCATGGGCATCGGCGAAATGGTGTTCGCCAGCTCGCTGATGTTCCCGGATTTCTTTGGCGGCGAAGGTGGGATCTCCACCAACCGCATGGTGGGCGAAGCCGTGTTCGGCATCACCTACGGCCCCGGGCGGCAGGTGTACTACCTGATCGCGGTGTGGTGCCTGCTGTCGATGGTGGCCATGTATGCCTGGACCCAGACGCCGCTGGGCCGTATCGCCAACGCAGTGCGCGACAATCCGGAGCGGGTGGAATTCATCGGCTACAACACCCAGCGCGTGCGCTACCTGGTGCTGATCCTGTCGGCCTTCTTCGCCGGCATCTCGGGCGCGCTCTCGGCCATCAATTTCGAGATCGTGTCGGCCGAGAACGTCAGCGCGGTGCGCTCCGGCGGGGTACTGCTGGCGGCGTTCATCGGGGGCGCGGGCGTATTCTTCGGCCCGGTGATCGGCGCCGTGGTGTTCATCCTGTTCGCGGTGGCGCTGTCCGACCTGACCAAGGCATGGCTGCTGTATCTCGGCCTGTTCTTCGTGCTGATGGTGATGTTCGTGCCGGGCGGCATCGCCAGCCTGCTGACGATGCAGGTACCGCTGCTGGCGCACCGCAAGCTGGGCCGCATGCTGCCGGACTACGGCCGCGCCGCGGCTGCCGGGCTGGTGCTGCTAGCGGCGGTGATCCTGACCGTGGAGCTGGTCTACAAGGTACAGGTGGACAGCGCCAACGGTACCGACATGTCACTGATCGGCATCGGCTTCGATGCCGGCACCGTCGCGCCATGGCTGGCGGCAGCGGTGCTTTGGGTGGGCGGCCTGCTGGCCTGCCGCGCCGCGAAGGCGCGCGTGCGCGCCACCTGGGACAAGGTACAGGCCGAAATCACGGGAGGTACGGCATGACCGCGGCATTGGAACTGAACGATGTGCGCAAGAAATTCGGCCAGACCGAAATCATCCGGGGGGTGAACCTCACCATCCCCAAGGGCGAGCGCCATGCGCTGATCGGCCCCAACGGGGCCGGCAAATCGACCACCTTCAACCTGATCTCGGGCCGCTTCGCGCCCAGTTCGGGCACGGTCAGGCTCAACGGCCAGGAGATCGGCGGGCTGCAGCCCTTCGTGATCAACCGCATGGGGCTGTCGCGCAGCTTCCAGATCACCAATATCTTTCACCGGCTGTCGGTGTTCGAGAACCTGCGCTGCGCGGTGCTGTGGTCGCTGGGCTACAAGTATTCTTTCTGGCATCGCCTGTCCGAGCTGCGCGACGCGCGCGAGCGGGCGGACGAAGTGCTGGAACTGATCGGCCTGCAGCACCGCCGCAACACCCAGGCCAGCCTGCTGACCTACGCCGAGCAACGCGCGCTGGAGATCGGCATCACCATCGCCGGCGGCGCCGAGGTGATCCTGCTGGACGAACCCACCGCCGGCATGAGCCGCTCGGAGTCCGACCACGCGGTGGAACTGATCCGCCGTGTCACCGTGGGCAAGACCCTGGTGATGGTGGAGCACGACATGAGCGTGGTGTTCGGCCTGGCCGACCGCATCTCCGTGCTGGTCTACGGCGAGGTCATCGCCACCGACACCCCCGAGGCCATCCGCGCCAACCGCAAGGTCAAGGAAGCCTACCTGGGCACGACCCTGGACGAACCTGCCACTGAGGGAGCGCACTGATGGGCAAGCGCATGCTGGACGTGCAGGGATTGCACGCCTACTACGGCAAGAGCCATATTCTCCACGGCGTCGACGCGCATATCGACGAAGGCGAGATCGTCGCCCTGCTGGGCCGCAACGGGGTGGGGCGCTCGACCATGGCCAAGGCCATCCTCGGCATGGTCAAGGCGGAGGGCTCGGTGCGCTTTCGCGACGAGGAGATCCTCGGGCGGCGCACCTTCGAGATCGCCCACCTGGGCGTGGGCTATGTGCCGGAGAACCGCGACATCTTCCCCACGCTCACGGTGCGCCAGAACCTGCAGCTAGGGGAGAAGCGCAATCCGCGCCAGTCCAAGCCCCGCTGGACGGTGCAGGACATGTACAACATGTTCCCGCGCCTGAAGGAGCGGGAGAACACTTCTGCCGGCGTGCTCTCCGGCGGCGAGCAGCAGATGCTCACGCTGTGCCGCACCCTGATGGGCGACCCCGACCTGGTGCTGATCGACGAGCCCACCGAAGGGCTGGCCCCGATGATCGTCACGCTGGTGGGCGACTACCTCAAGGTCCTGAAGGAGCGCGGCGTGTCGGTGCTGCTGATCGAGCAGAAGCTGGCCATCGCGCTGGATATTTCCCAGCGGGTCTATGTGATGGGGCACGGGCATATCGTGTTCGAAGGCACGCCGGGGGATCTGAAGGCGAATGCCGCCATTCGCAAGGAATGGCTGGAGGTGTAGGGGGGCCGCCGCCAGGATGGCCCGGAGGCCTTCGGCCATCCGGCGCCTTCCTCACGCCCGAGCCGAGCAGCGGGCGGCGGCACGCTAGAACGACACCTTCAACCCCAGCTGCCCGCCGAGACTGGTGAGGCCAGAACCGTCGACGCTCTGTTCGACGCCGATCCGCGCATTGACCACGACGTTCTTGCGAACCTGGCCTTCAATCCCGCTCTGCAAGCTCAGCGCCGTACCTGGCAGCCGACGTCGCCCTGGGTCGGCGTGCTGAAGCGCGTACGGGCATGGGCACCCACGCGCTGCAGCAGATTGCCGCTTACCCAGGCAGTACCCGGCGCTTGATCTGACCACCGCAGGTCCTTGCTCAGCCGTGCCCCCAGGCGCAGCAGCGCGGTGTCGGTGCTGGGGAACATCACCCGGCTGGCAGCATCCGCGCTATCGCGCAGGTCCAGATGCTGATACACCAGCTGGGCCTGCGGCTGGACATGCAGGCCGGGCGCCAGATCGTAGCGGCGACCGGCTTCCAGCTGCCAGAGGGCAATCTGCCGATAGCGCCGGCGGGATATGCGTGGGAGATTCGCCCCCACACAGCCCCCTGCCGGAGGCTGCGAACCGCCGTGCCTGGCACATTGGGCAAGAGGTCGACGATGGTGGAGCTATTGCCATCGGATAAATCCTGAGGATGCGCCGAACAATCTGATCGTCCTGCGGGCAGGTTCCCCAAGGGCTGGGACCATGACATCATGGCGTTCCTCAGGATCTTCATACGATCGAGCATGCGTCCGGAAGCTGATAACAAGCCCAGGCTCTTTGAAGTGGCCTTCTTTTTCTCCTTCTATGGCTTCTCGATCCTTTTCGCCGGAGGCTGGCTCCTGTTCGACGCGCTTGACCTGAGTGCCAACTGGCCAAGGTGGCTGCGCCTCTCCTGCGTCAGCGCATTCGCCTGCGTCGGCGCCTATGTCATTGGACGCCTGTTCCGGTCGCTATTCCACCTATTGGCGGTCGGCCTCGTGCTGGGCGTTGCGGCGGCAATCGGCCTTCTTTGGTGATTTCGCCGCAATAGGATCGCGTACCGCCGTCTCGCCCTGACTCAGTTCGCCATGGGTGCAATTCCGGCTTGCGGGGGGCGGGGATGAGGCTGCGCACAAGCGCCAAGCCGGATGGAGGCAGCACAGGTGGTCAGTCGCTGACCGGGGAGGGGGAACAGCGGCAATGCTCGTGGCGGCTGCGTGACGCTTGCCAACGGCGCCATGTACAAGGCAGCGCCTGTTTCATCCGCAAGGACCGGCGCTGCGCAAAGCGCGCCGCGCCGGCCAGGCTCAACGGGCCTTCAGGAACTCCCCGACCTCGAGCAGCACCAGCTCGTTGTCGTCTGCCTTGTTCGGCTCGCGGCTGCTGGAGAAGGGCAGGTTGTTGTCGTTGCCGACCACGATGTGGGTGGGGTCCACCACATCCACGTTCTCGATGGTGAAGAACGGGAACTTGAGCACGCCGTCGTTCAGCGGCTTGCGGGCCAGCTTGTCGGGGTCGGCGATGTTGAGCAGGTCGATATAGCCGATCTTGCGTACTGGGCCGCCGGCATTGGCATCGGTCAGCTCGATCTTGTAGACACGCTTGAATTTGGCGATATCCGAGAAGCAGTCGTTGCGCTTCTGGCCTTCCGGGCAGGCTTTGTCGGCCGTGCCTTCGCCGTTGTCGCGCTCGATGATCAGGCCGGTGGTGGCGTCGATCATGTTGAAGTCGCCGATGGCGTTGCCGTTGGCTTCCAGCGGGTACTTCCACGAGCGGCCCGTCCATTTGCCGGCCTGGGTGTCGAACTCCAGTACGCGCAGGGCTTCCTTGCCGTCGACGCGTTCGAAGTCCTTGGCTTCGGCATGCCACACCGGACCTTCGAGCAGTGCGTAGAGCCTGCTGCCGTCCGGCGACGAGGCCATGCCTTCGAAACCCTTGGAGCGCTTGATCTGGAAGTCCACGACACCGCCCGGCACGCCGGGCGTGGTCACGGCGGGGTGGTCGGGCGAGCGGACGACTTTGCCGTCGACCAGTGTGTCGTACACCGCCTGCACCTTGCCATTCAGGTCGGCCTTGATCAGGAAGGGACCGAACTCGTCGCCGATCCAAAGCGAGCCGCCGGCGAACTGGAAGCTCTCGGTGTCGAAGTCCGAGCCCGTCAGGTAGCGTTGGCTGGTGCCTTCGTGGACGATGCGGAAGGGAACCTTCTTGTCCGGGTCGTGCAGGAAGACGGTGCCCAGGCGCTGGAGCTTGCCGTTCTTGAAGTCCACCTTGTAGTGGTTCAGGTAGAGCATGAAGTCCGGCGAGTTGGCCTTGCTGCCGGCGCCGTTGTCGGTCAGCACCCAGAAGGTGCCGTCGGGCATGTGCTTGATGCCGGAATGTCCTTGCAGCGGCTGGCCCTTGAAGGGCAGCGAGACGCCGGTCGGCCGGTTGGCCGACATGCCTTCCACGGCGCCGATCTTTTCCACGCGCGCGCCGGTGGTGAACTTGCCGCTGACCTGCAGGTCTTGCGGCGCATCCTTGGGCGCGGCGATAAAGCTCTGCGCCGGCAGGATGGCATGACCGGAAAGGGTGGCGGGATAGGCCGGTGCGGCGGCCGTCTCGGCGGCAGCGGGCAGGGACCACGCTGCTGCGGTGATGGCGATAACGGCAATGACGGTCGCGGACGGGAGCGTGCGCATATAGGCGATGAAGGTGATGACTCGGAACGAAAGATCGCTACGATGCATGGTCTGCGTGACGACAGCATGACAATTCGCTGGGGGCGGAATTCGCCGCCGGCCATGGCCTTGCCGGGGATTACGGGCGCGTCAGCCGCCCTCGGAATCTGCCCCGGCCTGCGCAGCAGCGGCAATGGCGCCGCTGGCCGGAACCGGTCCTGCGAGACGCGCGCGGACGGTCGACTCGATATGTGCATTGTCTCCGGCGGACAACACTCCGATGCCTGAATACCGCCGCCGGCATTGCCAGTTTCGCTGCGCGGCGTTACGATCACTTCCCTCAATCAACCGCACTGCAAAGGAGAGCACATCATGAAACAGTCGATGCATCTTTGCAGGCCGCGCCAGAATTAATCGTTCCGCCCGCTAGCGCCATTGGCGCCATTGCAGCACTGCACGCATCGCGTCGCATGCTTCGCGCGGGGAATCGCATTGCTCGGCCTCGGCCTGCCACATCAGATTCTTCTCTTATCTGGATGGGTATATGGGCAACTGCATCAAGCATCTGTCCGAACGCGTATCGCTGATCGCGTCGGACGACACCTGGATCGAAGGTAACGCGATCCATCAACTTCATCACACTGCAAGTCTTGCCGGCATGGAGCAGGTCGCCGGCATGCCGGACCTGCATCCGGGCCGGGGTTATCCGGTCGGCGCGGCATTCTTCTCCCGCGGGCGGTTGTATCCCGCGCTGGTGGGCAACGACATCGGCTGCGGCATGGCGCTGTGGCGCACGGAACTGGATGCCCGCAAGCTCGGCGCGGAGCCGCTGGAAAAGCGGCTGGGCAATATCGACGGTCCGCTCGACGCGTCCTGGGCCGACACGATGGCACAGGTCGTGGCAAGCCACGCACTGGAGGGCGCGGGCCACGCGCAGGCGCTGGGCACCATCGGCGGTGGCAATCATTTCGCGGAGCTGCAACTGCTCGAAGAGATCCACGACGAGGCCGCGGTGGCGGCGCTGGGGCTCGAACGCCGGCGGCTGGTGCTGCTGGTGCACAGCGGCTCGCGCGGGCTTGGCCAGGCGATCCTGCAAGACCATATCGAGCGTTTCGGCCATCGCGGCCTGGGCGACGATAGCGGGGACTGCGCCGACTACCTGGCCCGGCACGCGCAGGCGCTGCGCTTTGCGCGCGGCAACCGCGAACTGATTGCGCGCCGCATGCTGGAGCGCCTGCGAGGCGGCGGCGAACGGGTGCTCGACGTCGATCATAATTTCGTGGCTGCCGCCACGATCGGCGGCAATACCGGCTGGTTGCATCGCAAGGGGGCTACGCCGGCCGATGTCGGGGCGGTGGTGATTCCCGGTTCGCGGGGAGACTACAGCTATCTGGTCGAGCCGGTGGCGGACGCACGCAGCCTGTTGTCGCTGGCGCACGGCGCCGGGCGCAAATGGATGCGCGGCGAATGCAAGAGCCGCCTGTCGGCGCGCTTTACCGCGGAGCAACTGAGCCGGACCCACTTCGGCAGCCGGGTGATCTGCCGCGACCGGCAACTGATCTACGAAGAAGCGCCGCAAGCCTACAAGCCGATCGACAGCGTGGTGGCCGCGCTTTGCGACGCGGGCCTGGCCAGGCCGCTGGCGCGGCTGCGCCCGGTGTTGACGTACAAGACGCAAGGGGAGTGCTGCCGATGATCCTGCTACAATTCTCCGCGGCGCAGGGACCGGCCGAATGCTGCCTGGCGGTCAGCCGGGCGCTCAAGCGCTTGCTGCACGAGGCAGCGCAATGCGGCGCGCAGGCCGAGATCCTCGAAGAGGAGGCGGGCGAGCGCGGCGGCACCTTGCGCTCGGTGCTGCTAAGCCTGGATGGCGAACCGGCGCAGGCGCTGGCGCGGCACTGGGAAGGCACGGTGCAATGGACGTGCCCAAGCCCTTACCGGCCCGGACACGCGCGCAAGAACTGGTTTATCGGGGTGGCGCGTTGCGCCGCGCCGTCGCCAGCGCTGGCAGGCGAGATCCGCTTCGAAACCTGCCGGGCCTCCGGGCCGGGCGGGCAGCACGTCAATCGCGCCGAGTCGGCCGTACGCGCCGTCCATATCGCCACCGGGATCAGCGTGCGGGTGCGGTCCGAGCGCAGCCAGCATGCCAACAAGCGTATCGCCATGCTGCTGATCGCGCACCGGCTGGCGCAGCAGGCCGAGCAGGGTGAGCTGGCCCGGCGTGCCCAGCGGCGCTTGCTGCACCATCAGGTGGAGCGTGGGGCGCCGGTGCGGGTCTTCAAGGGGGAGCGCTTCGAGCCGGCCTGAGGCCCCGGGTTACGGCACGGCGCCTGCCTTGCGGGCGCCGCGCCGATCGCACCAGGCCGGTACGGCCCTTGTCTTGACGCGATCCATTCACTCGCTATCGGTGTCCTCGTCGTCGGCTTCATCCAACACGTCTCGGACAGCTGCTTCAATAACCTCGAACGACGCTTCCGGAACGCGATCTGCAAAACGCTTGCGTTTCTTCCTGGAGATGACGCCGTCGTTGTCAAGGCAGATGACCACCAGCGTCGCCAGATCGTTGCCGCGGACGTCGATTTTCTCGTTCACCCGTCGCATTACCTGATCGTAGCGCTCAAGGAAGACCGTTTCCTGGCGCAGTTCCACATCCAGCGCCTGCGCCGCCATCCGGAAGCCGAACTCGACGCAGGCCGTGGCATCCCAGTAACGAAAGATCGCATCGTCCGTCTTGAACTCGAACTGGTATTCGCCTTCATCAATCCAGGTCACCTTTACCCGCTCGCGAGCCTGGCTTGAGTACGCCCGAAGCGCAGCGAGGTAGTCAGCTTCATTTCGCTTCATGGCCACCGACACAGGCAGGAGCAGTCCCTTCGCGAGCTTGCCTGACGTGCACAGGGCCTTGTGAAAAAGGAATCGCGATAGCCGTCCATTGCCATCCATGAACGGGTGAATGAAGACAAAGCCGAACGACGCGATGCTCGCGGCGACGATGGGGTCGGTCTGGCTGGGTGCGTCGTTGGCGAATGCCATCCACGCATCCATCAGCGGCTCGACCAATTCCGGCCATGGCGGCACGTAGGTCACGCCACTGGCGCCGCGCCCAGGGCCGCGCAGCCAGTTTTGCTCGCCCCGAAACTGCACGGCCTGATCGAGCGGATTGGTCACGGTCGACGACTGCAGTTCAGCCAGGTAGTCCTCGCTCAGTCGCCGGCCTTCATGGGCCTGGTGAAGGAGTTGGACAAAGGCGCGCGCCTTGTCTTCGCTCGGGGTCTCTTGCTCGATCGCGTAGGAATCCTCCGTTTCGTGCAGATAGGCCCAGGCTAGCGCGCGGTCAAGCATGGCTGGTCCCAGGCTCTTCAGGAACGCATTGGCGCGGCCCAGGATGTCGGAGGCGATCGCGGCCTCGATTGCCGGCGTGCGTTCGACCGTGGCGCAGTACGCCAGGGAGCCCAGACCGTTGAAATCTACCCGCCACCGCGCATCGCGCCGCGAGGGGCCCGTGATATAGCGAGCTGGATCGAATACGCTCGCATAGCCGACCGTGATTTCCGGTCGCCCCTCCAGCCGCTGGCCATTGAAGTGCTCCCAAAGGAATGCCGCGACCCGGATGTACTGGCCGTTGGGTGTTTGTTTCAGCGCTGCCAGCATTTGCGCGGCGGGAATTGCCGGCAGCACTTGGGCCAGTATCTGGAGATTGACGCCTTCATGCTTCAGGGCGAACAAAATGTGGTCCAACGGATCCTCGGACTGTGGCGCCACCTGCGCCGGAATGGCCAGCAGCCCGTTCCCAGGCATCACTTTCGTCACCGGCCGCACCTGCGCCGGCTGTGCTAGCGCAAAAGCGGTCAGGCCGCCCTTCCGGCGAAGAAGCTCATATCCCACTGCGCTCATATTTTTCTAATCGGGCCATGTTTTTTCGCATTGTTGCACAAAGTATTCTTTTTTTTATCAAAAGTTACTCATACGTTACTTATAAATTACCTTGAGCGTCTGACACAGACCGGAGGCGGCAGTTGGATTTTTATCAGTCCGCAGAGATTCTTATCAATTCTAATGTGGTTTATCGGATTTTTATCAGCCAGGATAGGAGCAGTCATACCAGCGGGGTAGTACAAATTCCAATCCACGAGCGCGCTCCCTTTGCATGCACGAACGCCGGACGGAAGTATTCCTTGCGCGCCGCAGCCGGACATAGCAACCACGATCCAGTCAGTTCGGCGTGCAATGGAATCCACATGGATTTGCAGCAAGTGCCGGTGTGGCCATCCTCGATATTGACAAATTATCCATATCTGGATAACCTGTCCATATGAAAAAACGCACGCCGGAACGCACGCTCGAGCAGCAAGCGCTGCTCGATCAACTCAAGCAGGTGGCCCAGGGTCTGAGCGAGACCTTCGCTCCCTTTTGCGAGGTGGTCGTCCACGATCTGCTGGATCCCAGGCACGCCATCCTAGCCATCCACAACAACCTGTCGGGCCGCGCGGTGGGCGATCCCGCCACCGAACTTGGCCTTGCCCGGATTGCCGATCCGGCATATCCGCAGGTCATCGCCAATTATGCCAATCAGTTCGCGGACGGGCGCCAGGCCAAGAGCACCTCGATCGGCATCAAGGATTCGACCGGCAGCTATGTCGCCGCCCTGTGCATGAACGTCGACCTTACGCTGTTCCGCAGCTTGCAGAATGTGCTCGGGCAGTTCGGCAGCGTGGATTCGGGCGCGGCCATGAAGGAGTCGCTCGACCCGGCCGGCGCGGACGCCATCCGGGCGCGCATCGACCAGTTTGCCGCGCGCCTTGCCACCACGCCGCGCTCCCTGAAGGCCGAGGAACGGCGCGCGCTGCTGCGCGAACTCAAGGAAGCGGGATGCATGGAGGTTCGCCGCGCCATGGAAATCGTGGCGCTGCATCTCGGCGTGTCGCGGGCTACGGTGTACAGCTATGCCAAGTGACGCGCGCCTGCTCCTGCTCGACAAGAACCAGGTCGAGGCGCTGCTGCAGCCGGCCGACGTACTGGATGCGGTGAGGGAAGCCTTTGTCCTGCATAGCCAGGGCGAGGGCCGCGTCTTTCCGCTGGTGCGGGAGCCGCTGGCGACGGGCGGCGTGTTCGGCATCAAGTCGGGCGACGTCCAGTCACAGGGCCTGCTGGGTTTCAAGGCAGCCGGATTCTGGCCGGCCAACCGTGCCCTGGGTGGCGAGCCGCATCAGGCCACGATCCTGTTGATCGATCCTGCCACCGGCCGTCCGCAGTGCGTGATCGATGGCAATGCCGTCACTACCATGCGCACGGGCGCCGCCGGCGGTCTGGGGCTGCAGTTGCTGGCGCGCCAGGACAGCCGGCGTCTCTGCCTGTTCGGTACCGGCGTGCAGGCGCGGATTCAGCTGACGTTTGCGCTTGCGCTGCTGCCATCGCTCAAGCACGTTCGCTATGTCACGGTGACGGATCAGCCCGATGCCGGTTTCGAGCGCGCCTTCGGCGAGCGCTGCGACATCTCCCACGCCACCGACCGCAACGCGGCGGTGGCGGCCAGCGATGTGGTGATTACCGCCACGCCTGGCGGTGGCGCGCTGTTCGACCTGCAGGCAGTGCAGGCCGGGACGCACCTGAACTGCGTGGGCGCGGACACCAGGGGCAAGCGCGAGCTGCCCGATGGCCTGCTGGCGCGTACGCGCCTGTTTGTCGACGACCGGGACCAGGCCCGCCAGATCGGCGAAACGCAATGGGCGCCCGATACGCCTTGCACGGAGATCGGCGACCTGCTGAGCGGCAAGGCGCAAGTGGACCGCCACGCCAGCGACATCACCGTTTTCGATATGACGGGCCTCGCGCTGCAGGACCTGACCGTGGCGCGCCTGCTCCACCAGCGCGCCGCCGCGGCGCAGGCCGGCACCAGCGTCCACTGGCCCTGGTAGGGTTTTCCATTCCAACGCGATTCCAACGCGATTCCAACGAGACTTACGATCATGCTGAACCTGCCCACTTTCGACGATGTGTCAGCCGCCGCGAAGCGGCTCGAGGGCCACGCCCACCGGACTCCCGTGATGCGCTCCCGCACCGCCGACAACGCGCTGGGCGCGGAGCTTTTCTTCAAGTGCGAGAACCTGCAGCGCATGGGGGCGTTCAAATTTCGCGGCGCCTTCAATGCGCTGTCGAAGTTCGACGAGCGCCAGAGGCGGGCAGGGGTGGTGGCCTTTTCCTCGGGCAACCACGCGCAGGCCATCGCGCTGTCGGCTTCCCTGCTCGGGATCTCGGCGACCATCATCATGCCGCACGACGCGCCGGCCGCGAAAGTAGCCGCCACCAAGGGCTACGGCGGCAAGGTGGTGATCTATGACCGCTATACAGAGGACCGCGAGGCGATCGGCCGCAAGCTGGCGGAGGAGCAGGGGCTGACCCTGATCCCGCCGTATGATCATCCGGACGTCATCGCCGGCCAGGGCACTGCCGCCAAGGAATTGTTCGAGGAAGCCGGCGCGCTCGACGCGCTGTTCGTCTGCCTCGGCGGTGGCGGCTTGCTCTCCGGCTCTGCGCTGTCCGCGCGCGCGCTGGCTCCGCAATGCAAGATCTACGGCGTGGAGCCCGCCGCCGGCAACGACGGCCAGCAGTCGTTCCGCTCCGGCTCGATCGTCCATATCGATACGCCGAAGACCATCGCCGACGGCGCGCAGACGCAGCACCTGGGCAACTACACCTTCGAGATCATCCGCCGCGATGTCGACGATATCGTGACCGCGAGCGACGAGGAACTGGTCGATTGCATGCGCTTCTTCGCCTCGCGCATGAAGCTGGTGGTGGAACCCACCGGCTGCCTCGGCTTCGCCGCCGCGCGCGGCATGAAGGCCGAGCTGCAAGGCAAGCGGGTGGGCATCATCGTCAGCGGAGGCAATGTGGATATCGACCGGTTCGCGGCGTTGCTCGCCGGTTGACCTGCATGATGCGTGTGCCGGGCGGCAGGTACTCACGGCACTGGCTGGCGCACGCCTGAAGCACTGCAGACAATAGCGGCGGCGATAAGCCGCGCCAGCATGATCGACGGGGCCATCGGTGTCTCTGCGGTGGATCGGTCCGTCCAGCTCCGTCGATCGCCGTCCGCGCGAATTAGCCCATCGCGCGGTGCGCACCAGTTCATTCGCTGGCGGCCCGGATGTCGTGATCGCGTCCTGGGCCATGCTCCGGCCATCTCCCCATTCCCCCCTCATTTCGGCCTTCGCCGGATGGCACTGACGCGTGGCCATCCAGGCGCGCCGCTGCATGGCTCGCGGCCGGCTCCTGTGCGCTTTTCCGGCGCATCGGCCCGCGTGCAAGCGCCTTGATGCGGCATGCTCCCCCCCAGTTCCGGTCTTTCTTACCGCATTGACGTTTTGTCTATTATTGGATAATCTGTACAAAGCAAGTCGACAGGACAGCGCTGTGGCAACGTCCCCGCGATCTGCCGGCGGCTCACGATCCAACCCTAAGTCAAGCGGAACCCCATGACACCCAATCCTTCCTCGCCGGCCATTCTTTGCGCCGACAGCAGCAAGATCACGCCGCCCGCCGGGCATTACTCGCATATCTGCGTGGCCGGCGGCTTTGTCCATATTTCCGGCCAATTGCCGGTTGACGCAAGCGGGGAAGCGCCGGGCGAGCGCCCGTTCGCGGATCAGGTGCGGCTGGCGCTGGCCAATGTGGATGGCTGCCTTGCCGAGGGAGGGGTGGACAGGCGCAGTCTTGTCCAGGTTCGCGTCTACGTGACCGATATCGCCCTGTGGCCGGAATTCGACCGTCTCTACGGCGAATGGATCGGCGAGCATCGTCCGGCCCGTGCCGTGGCGGGAGTATCCGCGCTGCATTACGGCGCGGCCGTCGAAGTCGAGGCTTTGGCGTTGGCGCCTGGCGCCCGCCAACTCAGGCTGGCATAGCGCCCGCCGGCGAGGGCAACAAAGGCAGCCCCAGGACACATTCAGCCCTGGGCGTCGATATCGGAAACCGGTCAGGAGGCGACATGAAGAAAACCACCAACAAACTTACCCGCTGGATCATGCTGAGCATGGCTCTTGGCGTCATCGTAGGCTACGCCTGCCACCATGTGGCGGCGGATGCCGCCGAGGCCAAGGCGATTGCCGGCAATTTCTCGATCATTACCGAGATTTTCCTGCGCATGATCAAGATGATCATCGCTCCGCTCGTGTTCGCGACGCTGGTCTCCGGTATCGCCGGCATGGACGATACCAAGGCGATCGGCCGCATCGGCGCCAAGGCATTGACCTGGTTCGTCGTCGCGTCGCTGGTTTCGCTTAGCATCGGGCTGCTCTTCGTGAACCTGGCGCAACCCGGTGTCAACCTGAACATGGTCTTGCCGGACGCGGGCGCGAGCACGAATCTCAAGACCGGCGCGCTGAACCTGAAAGAGTTCGTCACGCATATCTTCCCCAAGAGCATCTTCGAGGCGATGGCGACCAACGAGATCATGCAGATCCTGATCTTTTCGCTGTTCTTCGGTGTTGCGCTCGGCAGGGCCACCGGCGGCTCGGGCCAGTTCGTGAAGCGGTCCGTCGACGAACTGATGGACGTGATGCTGCGCATCACCAACACCGTGATGCTGTTTGCCCCGGTCGGCATCTTTGCCGCGCTCGCCGCGGCAGTTACGGTGCAGGGGCTCGACGTGCTGCTGACCTATGGCAAGTTCATCGGCGCGTTCTATCTCGCGCTGCTGGCGCTGTGGGCTGTGCTATTCATCGCAGGCTACGCGGTGCTGAAGCGCCGCATGTTCGATCTTGCCAAGGGCATCCGCGAACCCATGATGATCGCTTTCTCCACGGCCAGCAGCGAGGCCGCCTACCCGAAGATGATCGAGCGGCTGCAGCGCTTCGGGGTGAAGAAGCGCCTGGTCGGCTTCGTTCTTCCCCTGGGCTATTCATTCAACCTCGACGGTTCCATGGTGTACCAGGCGTTCGCGGCCGTCTTTATCGCGCAGGCCTTCAATGTCCATATGTCCCTCGGTCACCAGATCACCATGCTGCTGATCCTGATGGTCAGCAGCAAGGGCATGGCCGCCGTGCCGCGCGGCTCGCTGGTGGTGGTGGCCGCCATCCTGCCGATGTTCGGCTTGCCGGAAGCCGGGCTGTTGCTGGTGATGGGAATCGACCAGTTCCTCGATATGGGGCGCACGGCCACCAACGTACTGGGCAACAGCATTGCCACCGCCGTGGTCGCCAAATGGGAGGGGGAACTGGGTCAGGAAGGCGATATCGAACCGTTTGCCGACGAGGCCCTCCCAGGCCACGGGACCGCGGCGGGACAAACACTGCCCGTCGCGCGGGGCGTCGCCTGACGGCGCAGCGAACGCCATGGTGGCCACAGCGTTACCCGGAAAGGTAATTTGCTAATGAGAAGTCGGGGCATGCACTTATAAGAAAGAGTTTGTTTCACTGGTACCGTATGCGTAATACGCTGCGCGCTTTGCCTGAAACCTCGCCATGTCCTTTCCTACTTCTTTGACAGCCCGCACGTTCGCTGCGCTGATTGCCTTCGCTGCCATCGCGGCTCCCCAGGGTGCGCGAGCCCAGAGCCCGATACTGGAGCAGATCCGCGAATCGGGCACGATCATGATGGGCTATCGCGAGGGCGCGCTGCCGTTTTCTTTCTCCGACATCAAGGGACAGCCCTCGGGCTACGCGGTGGACCTGTGCCTGCGCGTAGCCGAGGCCGCGCGCCAGAAGCTTGGCCTGAAAGACCTGAAGGTACGCTGGCTTCCGCTGACGGCGCAAAGCCGCGTGCCCGCGGTGATGAACGGCCTGGTGGCGGTCGACTGCGCGCCCAACACCAATACGGCTGAGCGCCAGAGACAGGTGGCCTTCAGCGTATCCCACTATGTATCGGTGGTACGCATGCTGGTGCGAGCGGATTCGGGCATCCAGTCCTTCGGCGACCTGCGCGGCAAGGTGGTGGTCACCAGCGCTGGCTCCACCGGTGACCGCCACGTGCGCCGGCTGAAGGCCCAGTATGCGTACAACGATGTCTATGCGAAGGATCACAATGAATCCTTCCTGCTGCTGGAGTCCGGCCGTGCCCAGGCCTTCGTGCTGGACGACGTGGTGCTGTACGGGCTGCGCGCCAATTCGAAGAATCCGGCGCAGTACACCGTTGCCGGACCGGCGCTATCGGTCGAGCGCAACGCGCTGATGCTGCCGAAATCCGATCCCGAGTGGAAGCAGCTGGTCGACCAGACCTTGACGTCGGTCTTCGCCGGCCCCGATGTGGTGGCATTGCAGAAGCGCTGGTTCCAGCAGCCCATCGGACCGCGCGGCATCAATCTCGCATTGACGCCGTCGCCCGAGGTGCTGGCCGCCTGGAAGCATCCCACCGACGAGGCGACGGAATGAGGCCGGCACACCCTGCCTGCGGCATGCGCGGACCCGGCCAATGAACGAAATCCTGCCGGGCTACGACGATGTGGTAGCCGCTGCCGGCCGGCTGGCCGGGCACGCGTGGCGCACGCCAGTGCTGCGCTCGCCCGCGATGGATGCCTGGGTGGGCGCCGAGCTGTTTTTCAAGTGCGAGAACCTGCAGCGCACCGGCGCCTTCAAGTTTCGCGGCGCATTCAACGCGCTGGCGCGCTTCGACGCCGGGCAGCGCAGCCGTGGCGCCATCGCCTTCTCCGGCGGCAATCATGCGCAGGGCATCGCGCTGGCCGGGCAGGTGCTCGGCATTCCGGTGACGGTGGTGATGCCGCGCGACGCGGCGGCATCCAAGGTGGCAGCGACCCGCGCCTGCGGCGCGCAGGTGGTCTTGTATGACCGCCAGGTCGACGACCGCGAAGCGATCACGCGTCGCCTGTCGGAAGAGCGGGGCCTCACGCTGATTCCGCCGTATGACCACGCGGATGTCATTGCCGGACAAGGCACGGTGACCCGCGAACTGCTGGCAGAAACCGGTCCGCTCGATGCCCTGTTCGTTTGCCAGGGGGGCGGTGGCCTGCTCGGCGGCGCCGCGCTAGTGACGGAACAGCTCTCGCCTGGCTGCCTGCTGTACGGCGTCGAGCCCGAGACCGGCAATCATGGGCAGCAGTCGCTTCGCAAAGGCGCCATCGTGCATATCGATCCGCCCGACACGATCGCCGACGGCGCGCGCGCCCAGCATCTCGGCGCGTTGACATTCGCATTGATCCGCCGTGGCGTAACCGATATCGTTGCCGTGCCGGACCGTGCGCTGATCGAATGCATGCGCATGTTCGCGCAGGCGATGAAGCTGGTGGTCGAGCCGACAGGCTGCCTTGGCCTCGCGGCGGCGCGTTATGCGGGGTTGCCGGTGCAAGGCAGGCGTGTGGGCATCATCGTCAGCGGCGGCAATGTGGATCTGCCGCGCTATGCGGAGCTGCTGTCCGCGGACATGGCCTGACTGGATCAGTTGGGCTTCGGCTCGGCGGCAGGTTTGGCTACCGTGCGCGCCGTGCGATGCGCTTGCAGTTGCTGCGCCCGTTTCGCATCGGCCTGCGAAACCTGTCCCGCCTCCTGATTCGCCAGATCCACGCGCGGGGCGCCTTCCACCATGCAGGTCCAGTAGCGGGTGCCGCGGCACCAGGTCCGGATCGCATCGCGCAGTATCGATTCCGTCAGGCCAAGCTCCTGCGCGTGCGGCACGAGATCCTCGAAGATGCCGATCTTGAGCGGTACCTTGGGCGCAGGATTCTTCGGAAAGGTCTGCGGAAAACGCTTTTGCAGCTTCCCTATGGCCTGCACCACCGGATCGACCGGCTTGGCCGGGCTGGCCGGACTAACCGGCTTGGCCTGCTTGACCGAAGCCGCAGGCGGGGCGCGTCGCGCCTTGACGCGTGGTTCTGCCTTAGCTTGGCGTGGTGCAGCCTTGGCTTGCTTTGCCAGTTGTTCCTTCAGTGCCGCCAGTTGTTCGAAGCCCATTTTGCCCAACCATTAAATACGTGGCGAGATTGTAGCAGCCCCACGCGATTCGCTTTGCCGCCTTCGCAGCGGCGGCTTACGTAGAAAAGGAGAACCTAGGCGGCGGGTTGTTCGTCGGCCGGGCGGGTGGCGCCTGCAGCCGGCTTTCCTTCTCCGGCGCGCTTGCAGTCGAACGGCATGTCTTCATAGCTGACCAGCCGCGATTTCCTGACCAGCCGGTAGCCGAGCCACAGCATCAGGAACAGCGGCACGCCGATATAGGTGCCGACGATCTCCATCCAGCGCCCGCGCACATCGCTGAAGGCCTGGTAGTTCTGCCCGAGCACGATCACCACGCACAACACGGTGGCAAAGATCGGGCCGAAGGGATAGAGCGGCGAGCGGTAGGCCAGGTCGGACGGCTTGTAGCCCTGGTACACCAGGCCCCGGCGGAAGCGGTAGTGGCTGACGGCAATGCCCAGCCAGGCGATAAAGCCGGTCATGCCCGAGGTGTTGAGCAGCCACATATAGACCACCTTGTCGCCGAACAGCGAGCTGAGGAAGCACAGCGCACCCACGGCGGTGGTGGCGAACAGCGCGTTATAGGGCACGCCGTTGGCGGAGAGCCGGGCCAGCGCGCGCGGCGCCCGTCCGCTGACCGCCAGGCCGTACAGGATGCGGGCGGAGGCGTACATGCTGGAGGTGCCGGCGGAAAGCAGGGCGGTCAGCACCACTGCGTTCATCACACCGGCGGCCAGGGCCAGCCCGGCGTGGCGGAACACCAGCGCGAAGGGACTGACGCCGATGTCGGTGACATCGTTGCGCAGCAGGTTGGGATCGGTGTAAGGAATCAGCACGCCGATGATCAGGATCGCCAGCACGTAGAACAGCAGGATGCGCCAGAAGGTCTGGCGGATGGCGCGCGGGATGGTGCGCGCCGGGTCGGCGGCTTCGCCGGCGGCCACGCCCACGGTTTCGGTGCCCTGGAAGGAGAAGCCGGCGATCATGGCGACGCCGAACATGGCAGGAATGCCGCCTACGAACGGCGCATCGCCAATGGTGAAATTATGCCATCCGGATTCCGGCGCGCTCTTGAGAATGCCGAAGATCATCATCAGCCCAGCCGCCAGGAAGACCAGCACCGTGACCACCTTGATCAGCGCGAACCAGTATTCGGCCTCGCCGAAACCGCGTACCGAGAAAGCGTTGAGGCCGAACATCAGCAGCAGGAAGCCGGCGCTCCAGACCATGCCGGAGACATGCGGGAACCAGTATGCCATCACCAGCTGCGCCGCCGCGAGCTCCACCGCGATGGTCACCGCCAGGTTGAACCAGTAGCTCCAGCCGAGCGCGAAGCCGAAGCCTTCTTCCACATAGAGCGCGCTGTAGGTGACAAAGGAACCTGCCACCGGCATATGCACGGCTAGCTCGCCCAGGCTGGTCATCAGGCAGTAGACCATCAGGCCGATCAGGCAATACATCAGCAGTGCGCCGCCGGGGCCGGCCTGCGAGATCGACGCGCCGGAGGCCACGAACAGCCCCGTGCCCACCGCGCCGCCGATGGCGATCATGGTCAGGTGGCGGGCCTTGAGCTTGCGCTGGAGATCGTCGTGCTCGACGACGGGGTGCTGGTGAGGATGCGGTTGGGAGGACGGGCGGCGGAGAGGCTGGGACAGGGAATCAGGCTTGGAAGACATCAGGGTCACTGGAACTCCGGCGGCCGGAGCCGCGACTTCGGCACGGGTGGGGCCTTGTGGGGTCATCCGCGCGGGCAAAGGGCGGAAGTTTACCGGGTTCTCAGGGTAAATCCGAGGGTTGAGGCGGTTTATGTCAGGAAAGTCGTCTACTGTGACTAGAGGTAACCCTCGGGAGCGGACGAATGTGCTGCATGGGACATGGTGCCCCGGGCTTCCCCTGACTTTTTGCCGCCCTCGGGCGCCCGGAATGCACGCCGGCGAGATCCTCCATGAACGGGGCGCATGGCGCTGCCCGGATGCCCCAAAATGAAATTGAACGACCGTGCTATTTTGTGTATGCTTGATCCGCTCGCGATAGGGCGGGCATCGGCCAGGGGGCGTCGGCATGCGGTTTTCCCCCGGGTCGGGCGGTGGCCTGGCGCCTCGCCCAGAACAATAATTCGAGAATTCGAATCCCGAGACAACTTTCAGTTTCCAAAGGAACCAGCATGACAGCGCAGTATCAGGTTCAGGACGGCGTAGCCGTCATCACGCTCGACAATCCCCCCGTGAATGGCCTGGGTCTCAGCACCCGGCTCGGCATCGTCGAAGGCATGACCCGTGCGCTGGACGATGCGGCCGTCAAGGCCATCGTCATTACCGGCGCCGGCAAGGCCTTCTCGGGCGGCGCGGACATCCGCGAATTCAATACGCCCAAGGCCACGCAGGAGCCGACGCTGCATTCGGTGATCAAGGTGGTCGAAGGTTCGAGCAAGCCGGTGGTGGCGGCGATCCATTCCGTGGCCATGGGCGGCGGCCTGGAGCTGGCGCTGGGCTGTAACTACCGCGTGGCTTCGAAGGGCGCGCAGATCGCCCTGCCGGAAGTGAAGCTGGGCCTGTTGCCCGGCGCCGGCGGCACGCAGCGCCTGCCGCGCGTGATCGGCCTGGAAGCGGCCCTGAACATGATCGTGTCGGGCAATGCCATCCCCAGCGAGAAGTTTGCCGGCACCAAACTGTTTGACGAGATCGTGGACGGCGACGTGCTGCCCGCGGCCGTGGCTTTCGCCAGGACGGCAGCTGCCAACCCTGGCCCGTACCCCAAGGTGCGCGACCTGAAGGTCAAGCATGAGAACGCCGAAGGCTTCATCGCCTTCTCCCGCAATACCGTGGCGGCCGTCGCCAAGAACTTCCCGGCGCCGCTGAAGTGCGTGGACGCCGTGGCAGCGTCGCTCCTGCCGTTCGAAGCCGGCCTGAAGGCCGAGCGCGAAGGCTTCATGTACCTGATCACCACGCCGGAATCGCGCGCGCTGCGCCACGCCTTCTTTGGCGAGCGTGCCGCCAGCAAGATCCCGGACGTACCGGAAGGCACGCCGACCCGCAAGCTGGAGAAGATCGCCGTGATCGGCGCCGGCACCATGGGCGGCGGCATCACCATGAATTTCCTGAACGCCGGGATCCCGGTGATCATGCTGGAAACCAAGCAGGAAGCGCTGGACCGCGGCGTGGCCACGATCCGCAAGAACTACGAGAACAGCGCCAAGAAGGGCAAGCTCACGCAAGAGAAGGTCGAGCAGCGCATGGGCCTGCTGACCACCACGCTGTCCTATGACGACATCAAGGACGCGGACATGGTGATCGAGGCCGTGTTCGAGGAAATGGGCGTCAAGGAAATCGTCTTCAAGAAGCTGGACGAAGTGATGAAGCAGGGCGCGATCCTGGCGTCCAACACCTCCACGCTGGACGTCAACAAGATCGCCTCCTTCACCAAGCGTGCGCAGGACGTGGTCGGCATGCACTTCTTCAGCCCGGCCAACGTGATGAAGCTGCTGGAAGTGGTGCGTGGCGAGAAGACCGGCAAGGACGTGCTGGCAACCGTCATGCAGGTCGCCAAGAAGATCAAGAAGACCGCCGTGGTATCCGGTGTGTGCGACGGCTTTATCGGCAACCGCATGATCGAGCAGTACAGCCGCCAGGCCGGCTACCTGCTGGACGAAGGCGCGCTGCCCGAGCAGGTGGACAAGGCCATCGAGAAGTTCGGCTTTGCCATGGGCCCGTTCCGCATGGGCGACCTGGCCGGCAACGATATCGGCTGGGCCATCCGCAAGCGCCGCGCCGTGGACAAGCCGGACATCCAATACTCGAAGACCGCCGACCTGCTGTGCGAGCAGGGCCGCTACGGCCAGAAGACCGGCGCGGGCTGGTACGACTACAAGGCGGGCGACCGCAAGCCGTATCCGAACCAGCAGGTCAACGACATGATCGTGCAGCACTCCAAGGACCTGGGCATCACCCGCCGCAAGATTTCCGACGAGGAAATCGTCGAGCGCCTGGTGTTCGCGCTGGTCAACGAAGGCGCCAAGATCCTGGAAGAAGGCATTGCATCCAAGGCCTCGGATATCGACATGGTCTACCTGACCGGCTACGGTTTCCCGCTGTTCCGCGGCGGCCCGATGCTGTATGCGGACCAGGTCGGCCTGTTCAACGTGGCGCAGTCGATGGCGCGCTACGCCAAGGGCTACCACGGCGAAGCCTGGAAGGCAGCGCCGCTGCTGGAGAAGCTGGCCGCCGAGGGCAAGGGCTTCAACGGCTAAGTCGCGGCCGAGCATAGCCAGGGCGATTCGATGCCGCGCGGCCGGGTAAAGCCGCGCGGGGTTTCCACCACAGATCGCAATGCGGTCACCGGGCAAGGAGTAGCGGCATGGTCAAGCAGTACGGCCCCGAAGATTGCCTGCTGGTCATCGACGTGCAGAACGATTTCATGCCGGGCGGCGCGCTTGCCGTGGCGCATGGCGATGAAGTCGTGCCCGTGATCAACCGCCTCGCGGCGGCGTTTGCGCATGTGGTGCTGACCCAGGACTGGCATCCCGCCGGCCACGTCTCGTTTGCCGCCAACCATGCCGGCACACAGCCGTTCCAGACCGTGGCGCTGCCCTATGGCCAGCAAGTGCTGTGGCCCACGCACTGCGTGCAGGGCAGCCACGGCGCGGCGCTGCACGCCGGGCTGGACGTGCCGCATGCGCAGATGGTGATCCGCAAGGGCCATCATCGCCAAGTGGATAGCTACTCGGCCTTTATGGAGGCCGATCGCATCACCCGCACCGGGCTGGGCGGCTATCTGCGGGAGCGCGGCGTGCGCCGGGTATTTTGCGTGGGACTGGCAACGGATTACTGCGTTGCCTGGAGCGCGCTCGACGCCCGGGCTGCAGGATTCGAGGCCATCGTGATTGAGGACGCCTGCCGCGCCATCGATCTCGGCGGGTCGCTGGCGCGTGCGTGGCTGGACCTGGAAGCCGCGGGCGCGCAGCGCCTGCAGTCGGCCGGCCTGCTGTACTGAACCGTACCGAACCCGACGGATCGCCTGACCAAGCTAATACGGCTGAACGTAGCCAGACACATTGAATGACACTGCCGGACGTGAAGGCACGCCGCAAGTCACCAGATACCAGAGATACCGAGGAGCAAGACATGAAAGAGGCAGTCATCGTATCCACCGCACGTACCGGCCTGGCCAAGAGCTGGAAGGGCGGTTTCAACATGACCCACGGCGCCACCCTGGGCGGCCATGCGGTCCAGCACGCTATCGCCCGCGCCAAGATCGACGCTGGTGAAGTGGAAGACGTGCTGATGGGCTGTGCCAACCCGGAAGGCGCCACCGGCGCCAATATCGCGCGCCAGATCGCCCTGCGCGCAGGCTGCCCGGTCACCGTGCCCGGCGCCACCGTCAACCGTTTCTGCTCGTCCGGCCTGCAGACCATCGCCATGGCCGCGCAGCGCGTGATCGCCGATGAAGGCGACATCTTCGTTGCCGGCGGCGTGGAAAGCATTTCCTGCGTGCAGCAGGAAATGAACCGCCACATGATCCAGGAAAGCTGGCTGACCAGGAACAAGCCGGAAATCTACTGGAACATGCTGCAGACCGCCGAGAACGTGGCCAAGCGCTACAACATCTCGCGCGAGCGCCAGGACGAGTACGGCGTGCGCAGCCAGCAGCGCGCCTTCGCCGCCCTGGAAGCCGGCAAGTTCAACGACGAAATCGTGCCGATCACGGTGCTCGCGGGCGTGGCCGACAAGGCCACCGGCCAGCTGATGACCAAGGAAGTCACGGTCTCGGCCGACGAAGGCATCCGCGGCGACACCACGCTGGAAGCCGTGGCCAAGATCCGCACCGCCATGCCCGGTGGCGTGGTCTCGGCCGGTAACGCCTCGCAGTTCTCCGACGGCGCTTCGGCTGTCGTGGTGATGGACGCCAAGGTGGCCGAGGCCAAGGGCCTGCAGCCGCTGGGCGTGTTCCGCGGCTTCGCCGTGGCCGGTTGCGAGCCTGACGAAATGGGCATCGGCCCGGTATTCGCGGTGCCCAAGCTGCTGAAGAAGGCCGGCCTGACCGTGGGCGATATCGGCCTGTGGGAGCTGAACGAAGCCTTTGCCGTGCAGGTGCTGTATTGCGCCGACACGCTGGGCATCCCGATGGATCGCCTCAACGTCAACGGCGGCGCCATCGCGGTGGGCCACCCCTACGGCGTCTCGGGTGCCCGCCTGGTCGGCCATGCGCTGATCGAAGGCAAGCGCCGCGGCGTCAAGTACGTGGTGGTGACCATGTGCATCGGCGGCGGCCAGGGCGCGGCCGGCCTGTTCGAAGTCCTCTGAGCGACGGCACGGCATCATGGGCGACCATGCAGACCCGGTGCTCGCACATGGCCGTGCGGTGCTGGCCAGCCAGCCGTTTTCCGTGCTGGTCGGCGCCGAGCTGGCTGCGTTGTCCGCGGACGGCCATGCCGAGCTGCGCCTGCCGGTGCGGCAGGACCTGCAGCAACAGCACGGCTTCCTGCACGGCGGCGTGGTCAGCTACCTGGCCGACAATGCGCTGACCTATGCGGGCGGCGCGGCCATGGCGGTGCCGGTCGTTACCTCGGAGTACAAGATCAACTACCTGCGTCCGGCGATCGGCGACCTGCTGATCGCCCGCGCCGAGTGCGTCAGCCGCGGCCGCCAGCAGGCGGTGGCGCGCTGCGATGTCTTCGTGCGCAAGGATGGCGAGGAAAAGCTCTGTGCGGTGGCGCAGGGCACCATCGCACGCCTGGGCGAAGGTAGCTAGAAACAAGGCAGGGAGAGGAGGGCGCGCGAGCGCTTTCTCTTTCCCCATGCCATTGACAGAATTTGCGGTGCGCCGTGAGAGCGCGCCGCCGTGGAGACAGCGACGATCCATGCCGCGAAGCCGCCATGCCATGCCATGTCATGTCATGCGAGGCGCCGCCGCCGGGTCGCGCATCTTTGATTTCCCCTTCCAGTCTGGGAGCCGTTTCCTGCCATGTCGCTGATCCTTTCCCGCCGTGACCTGAACTTCGTGCTGTACGAATGGCTCAAGGTCGAGGGGCTGACCCGTATTCCGCGCTATGCCGACCATTCCCGCGAGACCTTCGACGCCGCGCTCGATACCTGCGAGAAGATCGCCACCGACCTGTTCGCGCCGCACAACAAGAAGAACGACCAGCACGAGCCGCATTTCGATGGCGAGACCGTCACCATCATCCCCGAGGTCAAGACCGCGCTGAAGGCCTTCTGCGAGGCTGGCCTGATGGCCGCCGGGCAGGACTACGAGATCGGCGGCATGCAGCTGCCGGTGGTGGTGGAGAAGGCCGGCTTCGCCTACTTCAAGGGGGCGAACGTCGGCACCAGCTCCTATCCTTTCCTGACCATCGGCAACGCCAACCTGCTGCTCACGCATGGTACGCCGGCGCAGGTGGAAACCTTCGTCAAGCCGGAGATGGAGGGGCGCTTCTTCGGCACCATGTGCCTGTCCGAGCCGCAGGCGGGTTCGTCCCTGTCGGACATCACCACCCGCGCCGATTACGAGGGCGAATCGCCGCTCGGCCAGCAGTACCGCCTGCGCGGCAACAAGATGTGGATCTCGGCCGGCGAGCACGAGCTGTCCGACAATATCGTGCACCTGGTGCTGGCCAAGATCCCCGGCCCGGACGGCAGGCTGATTCCCGGCGTGAAGGGCATCTCGCTGTTCATCGTGCCGAAATACCTGGTCAATGCAGACGGTAGCCTGGGCGAGCACAACGACGTGGTGCTGGCCGGCCTGAACCACAAGATGGGCTATCGCGGCACCACCAACTGCCTGCTGAACTTCGGCGAGGGCATGAAGTACAAGCCGGGCGGCAAGGCCGGCGCAATCGGCTACCTGGTGGGCGAGGCGCACAAGGGCCTGGCCTGCATGTTCCATATGATGAACGAGGCCCGCATCGGCGTGGGCCTGGGCGCGGTGATGCTGGGCTATACCGGCTACCTGCACTCGGTGGACTACGCGCGCAACCGCCCGCAGGGCCGCCCGATCGGCCCCGGCGGCAAGGATCCGGCCAGCCCGCAGGTGCGGCTGGTGGAGCACGCGGACATCCGCCGCATGCTGCTGGCGCAGAAGAGCTATGTGGAAGGCGGGCTGGCCCTGAACCTGTATTGCGCGCAACTGGTGGACCAGGAGCGTGCCGCCGAGGGTGCGGCGCACGAGCGCCTGGCGCTGCTGCTGGATATCCTGACCCCCATCGCCAAGAGCTGGCCGTCGCAGTGGTGCCTGGAAGCCAACAGCCTGGCCATCCAGGTCCATGGCGGCTACGGCTACACCCGCGAGTACAACGTCGAGCAGTTCTACCGCGACAACCGACTCAACCCGATCCACGAAGGCACCCACGGCATCCAGGGCCTGGACCTGCTGGGCCGCAAGGTGGTGATGAAGGACGGTGCCGCGTTTGCGGCGCTGGGCGAAGAGATCCAGGCCACCATCGGCCGTGCGCTGGCCAGTGGCGACGCTGCGCTGGGCAGCCATGCAAAGGCGCTGGGCGCCGCCGTCAAGCGCGTGGCGGAAGTCACGCAGGCGCTGTGGGCGGCGGGCGACGCCGAGGTGACGCTGGCCAATGCCTCGGTCTACCTGGAAGCCTTCGGCCATGTGGTGCTGGCGTGGACGTGGCTGGAGCAGGCGCTGGTAGCGCAGGCTGCCCGCGCGGGCGCTACCAGCCAGGAAGACCAGGACTTCTATCGCGGCAAGCTGGCGGCGGCGGAATACTTTTTCCGCTGGGAGCTGCCCAAGGTGGGACCGCAACTGGACCTGCTGGCCTCGCTGGACCGCACCACGCTGGACATGCAGGACGCCTGGTTCTGAGCACCGGCGGCTGCGCAAGACGATCGGGCGCGCACACGGATGCGCGCCCGCAACACGATATCGGGAGACCCCAATGAACACCATCCAGCAGTTGTTCGATCTCAAGGGCAAGACGGCACTGATCACCGGCGGCTCGCGCGGGCTCGGCCTGCAGATTGCCGAAGCGCTCGGCGAGCAGGGCGCGCGCATCGTGCTGTCGGCGCGCAAGCCGGACGAGTTGCAAGCGGCGCAAGCCCACCTGAAGGCGCTTGGCATCGAGGCTGACTGGATCGCCGCCGACGGCGCCCGCGACGCGGATATCGCGCGCCTGGCCGACGAGACCCTGGCCAAGCTGGGCCATGTCGACATCCTCGTCAACAATGCCGGCGCCACCTGGGGCGCGCCTGCCGAAGATCACCCGGTGGAGGCGTGGGACAAGGTGATGAACCTCAATATCCGCGGCGTGTTCCTGCTGTCGCAGCGCATCGGCAAGCTGTCGATGATCCCGCGCCGTTATGGCCGCATCATCAACGTGGCCTCCATCGCCGGGCTGGCGGGCAACCCGCCGGGCACCATGGAGACCATTGCCTACAACACCTCCAAGGGCGCGGTGGTGAACTTCACCCGCACGCTGGCGGCTGAGTGGGGCGAGCACAACATCACGGTGAACGCGCTGGCGCCGGGATTCTTCCCCTCCAAGATGACCCAGGGCTCGCTGAACCGCCTGGGCGTGGAAGCCATGTGCGCCTCGGTGCCGCTGCACCGGCTGGGCGACGACGAAGACCTGAAGGGCGCGGCGCTGCTGTTCGCCAGCGCCGCCGGCAAGCACATCACCGGCCAGGTGCTGGCGGTGGATGGTGGCGTGAGCGCGGTCTGATCCCGTGCTCTAATGCGGTTGGCATGCGCGTTGCGGGGCTTTCGCCTTGCACTGGTTCCGCAGCCGACCGTACCGTTTCCGCCTCATTAGCCAACATGACCCAAAGCAACGCCTTTCCGCTCAAGATTCCCTTCCTCGCTTCGCTCGGCGTGCAATGCACCCGCATGGACAAGGAGGGCAGCGAGATCCAGCTGGCGCTGGAACAACGCCACCAGAACAGCTGGGACATGGCCCACGGCGGCGTGCTGATGACGCTGCTCGATGTGGCCATGGCCATTGCAGGCCGCGCCGCCGACCCCGACGGCCGCGGCGTGGTAACCATCGAGATGAAGACCAGCTTCATGGCGCCCGGCCGGGGCAATCTGATCGCCCGTGGCCAGTGCGTGCACCGCACCACCACCATGGTTTTCTGCGAGGCCGAGATCGTCGACGGCGAGGGCAGGATCGTGTCGCGCGGATCGGGCACGTTCAAGTACGTCAAGCGCATGCCGCCGCAGCGCGCGTCCGCCGGTGCCGCCGATACCGGCGCCGACGGCTGAACCGGGCGCGGCCGGCGGCGCCAGCCGCGCGCCACCGGCCGGAGAGTCGGGAAAGGACAGCCGTAACACCGGCAGGGAAGCCGGAATCAACCGGCATGCAGCACCTATAAAACCAAGAATGGAGACAAGATGCTGTTTGAACGAATGGCCGCCACGCGGCTGCTGAAACTGACCGTGCTCGCCGTCTGCGGCGCAGGAACTCTTGCCATGTACCAGCCGGGCCAAGCCCAGAATGCCCCCGTTCCGCCTGCCGCCGCGCCGGCGGCACCCAGCTTTCCGTCTGCGGCAGCCACCGACCCCGTCACGGCAGGCTGGATGCAGGGCTTTCCCCCCGCGGCCGACAAGGTCATCAGCTTTACCCCCGCCAGCAATGGTTTCCCGCGTACCCGCTGGAGCTTTTCGCATATCCGCGAACTGGTCCCCACCGCATCGGTCTGGCATGGCCGCGGCCCGGTAGCGGCACTGCCACGCGCCGAGCGCGATATCGGCGGCGTGCCGTTCACGGATGCCGACGGCACCCACCGCACCTTCAGCGACATGCTGGGACTGACCTATACGGACGGCATCCTGGTGATGCACAAGGGCCGCGTGATCTACGAGAAGTACTTCGGCGCGCTGGACGACCATACGCCGCATATCGCGATGTCGGTGACCAAGTCCTTCGTCGGCACGCTGGCCGCCATGCTCGTGGCCGACGGCAAGATCGATCCCGCCGCGCCCGTGACGCGCTACCTGCCGGAAATGGCGGGTACCGCATACGGCGACGCCACCGTGCGCGAGGTGATGGACATGACGGTGGGCGTCAAGTACTCGGAAAACTACGCCGACCCCAAGGCCGAGATCTGGGACTACAGCCGCGCCGGCGGCATGATGCCGCGCGAGCCTGGCTATGCGGGCCCCAAGACGTTCTATGAATTTCTCGGCACGCTGAAGAAAGAGGGCGAGCACGACCAGGCCTTCGCCTACAAGACGGTCAATGCCGAAGTGCTGGCCTGGATCGTCAAACGGACCTCCGGCCAATCGCTCGCCAGGCTGCTGTCCGAGCGCGTGTGGCAGAAGATGGGCGCGGAGAGCGATGCCTATTTCATGGTCGACAGCGTCGGCAGCGAGTCCGGCGGCGGTGGGCTCAACACCACGCTGCGCGACCTGGCCCGCTTTGGCGAAACCGTGCGCAACGGCGGCCGGTTCAATGGCCAGCAGATCATCCCGGCCGAAGTGGTCGCCGATATCCGCCGCGGCGGCGATCCCGCCAAGTTCGCCAAGGCCGGTTATGCCACACTGCCGGGCTGGAGCTACCGCTCGATGTGGTGGGTGTCGAACGATGACCACGGCGTGTTCGAGGCGCGTGGCATCCACGGCCAGCGGATCTATATCGATCCCAAGGCAGAGCTGACCATCGTGCGCTACGCTTCGCATCCGATTGCGGCCAATGGCGCCAACGACCCCGTCACGCATCGCGCGTACCGGGCACTGGCATTGTCATTGATGAAATAAGCGGGCCGCCCCGTCGAGAAGCCGGGGAGGCATCACCCACAACGAACGACAAAGGACGAGTGTCCTTGTCCATTTCACTGTAAGGAAGCCATCATGTCGAACACCTTCAAGCGCATCGTCCTGGCCTCGCGTCCCACCGGCGCGGTTACCCCCGACAACTTCCGCCTGGAAGAGGTGCCCGTGCCCGAGCTGGCCGACGGCGAGGTGCTGGTCCGCAACCACTATCTCTCGCTCGACCCCTATATGCGCGGCCGCATGAACGAGGGCAAGTCCTACGCTACGCCGCAGCCGCTGGGCGAAGTCATGATCGGCGGCACGGTCGGCGAGATCACCGCGTCGAAGAATCCGAAGTATGCCGTCGGCGACAAGGTGGTCGGCATGTTCGGCTGGCAGGAAATGGGGGTCACCAACGGTCTCGGCATCCAGAAGGTCGATACCACCCATATCCCGCTGTCGGCTTACCTTGGTTCGGTGGGCATGCCCGGCGTCACGGCCTGGTATGGCCTGAACAAGATCATCCAGCCGAAGGCAGGCCAGACCGTGGTGGTGAGCGCGGCATCGGGTGCGGTCGGCAGCGTGGTGGGCCAGCTGGCCAAGCTCAAGGGCTGCCGCGTGGTGGGCTTTGCCGGCGGCAAGGACAAGTGCGATTACGTGGTCAATGAACTTGGCTTCGATGCCTGTATCGACTACAAGGCGGCCAAGGACAGCAAGGAGCTGTACACCATGTTCAAGGAAGCCACCCCGGACGGCGTGGATGGCTACTTCGAGAACGTGGGCGGCGAGATCCTCGACACCGTGCTCGCGCGCATGAACGCCTTCGGCCGCATTGCCATCTGCGGCATGATCGCCGGCTACGACGGCCAGCCGATGCCGCTGAAGAATCCGCAGCTGATCCTGGTGTCGCGCCTGACGGTGGAGGGCTTTATCGTGTCCGAGCACATGGACGTCTGGCCGCAGGCCCTGCAGGAACTCGGCACCGCAGTGGCGCAAGGCAAGATCAAGTTCCGCGAAAGCGTCGCCCAGGGCCTGGCCAGCGCGCCGGAAGCCTTCATGGGCCTGCTCAAGGGCAAGAACTTCGGCAAGCAGCTGGTCAAGCTGGTGTAGAAAAGGGGGCGATCCAGCGGCATTTGCCGAAGCCGGCAGGATGCGCCAAAGCCGTCCGAAGTGCCCGACGGTGTTTACTCCCTCTCCCGCCATGGGGAGAGGGGAGCAAGCCAACCAGAAAAGAGGAGACTCCCCATGAATGCCCCTGCAGATAACACCAGGCCCCAGGCCGACCAGGATGAAATGGGCGCCGGCCTGTCCGAGGAGGTCAAGGCCAGGTACCGCATGCTGCCGCGCCCGCCCAAGTTCGATACGCCGGCGGAGGAGCGCCTGCACCGCAAGCAGCGGCTGGCCGCGGCCTTTCGCCTGTTTTCCAGGTTTGGCTTCGACGAAGGCGTGGCTGGCCATATCACCGCACGCGACCCGGAGTTCCCGGATACGTTCTGGGTCAACCCCTTCGGCGTGCATTTCAGCCAGGTCAAGGTGAGCAACCTGATCCGCTGCGATCACCACGGCGATGTGGTGGAGGGCGACTACCCGGTCAATGCCGCAGCCTTCGCCATCCATTCGCGCGTGCACCAGACCCGCGCCGACGCCGTGGCCGCCGCGCACTCCCACAGCACCCATGGCCGCGCCTGGTCCACGCTTGGGCGCCCGCTCGATGCGCTGACCCAGGACGTGTGCGCCTTCTATAACGACCATGCCGTCTACGACGATTTCGGTGGCGTGGTGGTGGAACTGGACGAAGGCCAGCGCATCGCCAACGCGCTGGGCGGCAACAAGGCTGCCATCCTGCAGAACCACGGCCTGCTGACGGTGGGCAAGACGGTGGACGAAGCCGCCTGGTGGTTCATCACCATGGAGCGCTCCTGCCAGGTGCAACTGCTGGCCGAGGCCGCCGCCGCGCGCACCGGCGCGCCGCTGAAAGTGATTTCCGACGCGGCCGCGCGCCAGGCTTACTCGATCGTCGGCTCCGCGCAGGCGGGCTGGTTCCAGTTCCAGCCGCTGTACGCCCGCATCGTGAAGGAACAGCCCGACCTGCTGGACTGAAGCCATGGCCGCGCTTGCACCATTCACCGGCAAGGTCGTGCTGATCACCGGCGCCTCCGACGGCATCGGCGCCGAACTGGCCCTGCTGCTGGCGCAGCAGGGCGCGCGGCTGGCGCTGGCGGCCCGCCGCGTGGACATGCTCAAGGCGCTGGCGGAGCGCATCCGCCGCCAGTACCCGGCCGCCGAGGTGGCGTTCTGGCGCGTCGATGTATCCGATGAGGCTGACTGCCGGCGGCTGGTGGCCACGGTGGTTGCGCAATACGGTGTGCTCGACGTGCTGGTCAACAACGCCGGCGTGTCCGCCCACGGCTACTTCGAGCAGGTCATGCGCGTGAATTACTTCGGCGCCATGTGGTGCACGCGCGAGGCGCTGCCCCACCTGCGCAAGCGCGGTGGCCTGATGGTGGCGGTATCCAGCCTGGCCGGCAAGATCGGCGTGCCGGGCCGCACCGCCTATTCCGCCAGCAAATTCGCGCTGGCTGGCTTTTGCGAGGCGTTGCGCGCGGAGCTGCGCGGCACCGGCGTGGACGTGTGCGTGGTGTTTCCTGGCGTCGTGGCCACCGACACCCGCATCAACGGCTTTGGCCCCGACGGACGTGCGCTGGGTGAAAGCCGGCTGCGCGAGGAGGGCGCCATGAGCGCGCAGGAATGCGCGCGCCAGATGCTGGCGGCCATGACGACGCGCAAGCGCGAGCTGGTCATGACGGCCAAGGGCCGGCTCGGCCTGTGGCTCAAGTTGCTGGCGCCGCGCCTGGTCGAGAACATGGCGCTCAAGGCATTGAAGCAGGCTGGCAGGTAGCCCGCCCCTGCGGGCACGCGCCTCGCGCCAACGCCGGGCAGCATCGGCGGAGCGGAAGGCGGCGGGCATCGGCAGTACAACCAGGCAGACAACACGAGCAATCCGGATATCATGGCAGACCTTATCCTGCACCAATACGCAACCTCGCCGTTCTCGGAAAAAATCCGCCTGCTGATGGGTGCCAAGGGCCTGGACTGGCAGGCGGTGGAAATCCCGCCGATCCTGCCCAAGCCCGATGTGGTGGCGCTGACCGGCGGCTACCGTCGCACCCCCGTGCTGCAGGTCGGCGCCGATATCTATTGCGATACCGCGCTGATCTGCGAGGTGATCGACCGCGTGGCGCCCGCGCCCGCGATCTATCCTGCCGCGCAGGCCGCCAGCGCGCGCCTCGCCGCCGGCTGGATCGACACGGTGCTGTTTACCGCGGCCGTCACCTACCTGTTCCAGCCGGCCGGCGTGCAAAGCATGCTGGGCCACCTCACGCCGGCGCAGATCCAGGCCTTCTCGGCCGACCGCAAGGCCATGCGGGGCGACACCAATGCGCTGCGCATGCCGCTGCCGGAGGCTATTGCCCTGCTGCACGAGACCTTCGGCCGGCTCGAGCAGCAGTTCAATGCGGGTGTCGCGCATGTGGCCGGGCCGGAACTGTCGGTGGCGGATTTCTCGCTGTATCACAACGTCTGGTTTATCAAGCGAGCCAGCGAGCTGGCAAGCATTCTGGATGCCTATCCGGCGCTGCAGGCCTGGTACGCGCGCATGCAGGCCCATGGCCATGGCAAGGTCCGCGTGGTCACCGGCGCGGACGCCCTGACCGTGGCGCATCGCACCGATCCCGCGCCACAGCCGCGCGGCGTGGCCGCCGGTAGCGGTTTCGAAGCGGGCGACGCAGTCACGGTGACGCCCACCGATTACGCGCGCGATCCGGTGGCGGGCGTGCTGGTGGCGCTGGATGCGCACACCGTCGCGCTGCGGCGCCAGGATCCGCGCGCGGGCGCCGTCAATGTGCACTTCCCGCGCCAGGGTTATCAGGTACAGCGCGCGGGCTGACGCGCGCGGCTCGCCGCACTGGGGCGCGCACGAGTTCAACCATAAAAGCGAAATAAGCGACATAGACGAGAGGACGACAAGATGAAGCAATTCCAGGGTAGGGTCGCGGTGATCACCGGTGGCGCATCCGGCTTCGGCAAGGAGTTCGCCAAACAGGCCGCGGGGCTCGGCATGAAGCTGGTGCTGGCCGATGTGCAGGAGGACGCGCTGGACGCCACGGTGGCGGAATTCAAGGCCCAGGGCGTCCCGGTGATCGGCGTGCGCGTGGATGTGTCCAAGGCCGAACAGGTGCAGGCCCTGGCCGATGCCGCGATCGCCGCCTTTGGCCAGGTCAACCTGCTGTTCAACAACGCGGGCGTGGGTGCCGGCGGCCTGATGTGGGAAAACACGGAGCGCGACTGGGAATGGGTGCTGGGTGTCAATCTCTACGGCGTGATCCACGGCGTGCGCATCTTCACGCCGCTGATGCTGGCGGCGGCGGAGAAGGATCCGTCGTTCGAGGGCCATATCGTCAACACGGCCTCGATGGCCGGCCTGCTCAATCCGCCCGCGATGGGCGTCTACAACGTCTCCAAGCATGCCGTGGTGTCGCTGTCGGAATCGTTGTACCAGGATCTCAGCCTGGTCAGCGAGCAGGTTCATTGCTCGGTGCTGTGCCCGTATTTCGTGCCGACCGGGATCACGCAGTCGGGCCGCAACCGGCCGGCCGGACTGGCCAACGATGCACCGCCCACGCGCTCGCAGCTGGTGTCGCAGGCCATGTCGGACAAGGCGGTCAGCTCGGGCAAGGTCACTGCCGCCGAGGTGGCGCAGCTCACTTTCGATGCGATCCGCAACCAGGGCTTCTATATTTACTCGCATCCGCAGTCGCTGGCGCCCGTGCGGCAGCGCTTCGAAGATATCATTGGCCAGCGCAACCCGGGCGACCCGTTCGCCGACAAGCCGGGTGTGCGTGACGGGCTGGTGGCGGCGTTGCGCGGATAGCCAGCAACAAGCAGGCAGCCCGGGCGGGCGGCGCTTTCCCCGCCGGCCGGGTCTGCTGCGCAGCAGCAAGTCCATCGGAGACGGTCAGCCATTGCGGCAAGGGAGGATTTCATGACCAAACCTGCAGTCATTCGCCATCTGCAATATGCCACCTTGCCCAACGGCACGCGCCTGCACTATGCCAGCGCGGGCGAGCGCGGCAAGCCGCTGGTGCTGTTCGTGCACGGCTTCCCGGAGTTCTGGTACGAGTGGGAAGCCCAGCTCGCCGAATTCGGCAAGACCCATTTCGCGGTCGCCCCCGACCTGCGCGGCTTCAACCTGTCCAGCAAGCCGGCCGACGTGGAGGCCTACCGGCCCCGACACATCGTCGAAGACCTGGTGCAGTTCATCAGCGCACTGGGCTACTCGCACTGCGTGGTGGTCGCCCATGACTGGGGCGGCGCGATCTGCTGGAACCTCGCCATCCAGTTCCCGCAACTGGTGCAGCGGCTCGTCATCATCAACTCGCCCCATCCCTATGTGTTTGCCAAGGCGCTGACCAGCGATCCGCAGCAGCAGGCCGCCTCCGCGTATATGAACTGGCTGCGCCAGCCCGGTTCGGAAGAGGCGCTGGCGGCCGATGGCTTCGCCAGGCTGGAGGGCTTCCTGAACGGCCAGGGCAAGCAGGCGGCGCCCTGGTTCGCCGGCGAAACGCGGGAGAAGTACCACGCGGCATGGTCGCAGCCCGGCGCCGGCGGCTCGCATCCGCTGACCGGCGGCGTCAATTATTACCGCGCCTCGCCGATGCATCCCCCGGGCCCGGGCGAGACGCCGCCCGATATTTCCAAGCTGGATCCCGCTGCCTTCACCGTGCGGGTGCCCACGGTGGTGATCTGGGGCGAGCGCGACACCGCGCTGCCCAAGAGCCTGCTGGACGGCCTGGACCAGTTCGTGCCGGACATGCGGCTGGAACGCATCCCCGACGGCACCCACTGGGTGGTGCACGAGCAACCCGAGCGCATCAATCTGCTGATCCGCAGCGCCTTGCCCTGAGCGTGCGGCTGGCCGGCCCGCTGCCGGCCAGCCGTGACCGGCGAGCCCGCCGGCGCTGGCCCGGCGGGAAACCGGCCGACTGTGCATGGGCCGTGGCCCCGCCTGCTGCTACATTGGCCGGATCCGAAAGCGCCAGTGCGCACAGGGAAGGTCAAATGAAAACGATCGGACTGATCGGCGGCATGAGCTGGGAATCCTCGGCCGAGTACTACCGCCTGATCAACCAGGACATGAAAGCGCGGCTTGGCGGGCACCGCAACGCGCGCAGCGTGATGGTCACGGTGAGCTTCGAGCAGGTCAAGGCGCTGCAGCACGCGCAGCGCTGGGACGAACTCGGCGAGTGCATGCAGCAGGCCGCCTTGCAGGTACAGGCGGCGGGGGCGGATTTCGTGCTGCTCTGTACCAACACCATGCACCGGGTGGCGCCCGCGCTGGAAGCGGCGCTCGACATTCCCTTCCTTCACATCGTCGATCCCACCGCGCAGGCGTTGCGGGACGCCGGCATCGCGCGCGTGGGCCTGCTCGGCACGGCCTTCACCATGGAGCAGGCGTTCTATCGCGGCCGCATGCAGGACATGCACGGCATCGAGGTGGTGGTGCCCGACGCCGCGGACCGCGCGCTGGTGCACCGGATCATCTACGACGAACTCTGCCACGGCATCGTGCGCGACGGATCGCGCGATGCCTACCGGCGCATTATCGGCGGCATGCAGGCGCAGGGCGTGGGCGGCGTGATCCTCGGCTGCACGGAGATCGCGCTGCTGATCGGGCAGGACGACGTGGCGCTGCCGGTGTTCGATACGACTGCGCTGCATGCGCGCGCGGCGGTGAGCCGCGCGCTGGAGGGGGTGGTGGTTGGGGGCTAGCTCAGGCGCTGCCGATACAACCTGTAGTTCTCGTCGTCGAAGCAGACGAAGCTCACCTGCTCGATGCCGGGCGCCTTGGCCAACGCCTTGCGCACTGCATTGATGGCGATATCGACGGCGCGCTCGCGTGGGAAGCCGTAGATGCCGGTGCTGATATTGGGAAAGGCGAGGGTGCGCAGCTTGTGCTGCGCGGCCAGCGCCACGCTCGCCTCGTAGGCACTGGCAAGCAGGGCGTCTTCGTTGTGGTTGCCGCCTTCCCACACGGGGCCGACCGCATGGATGACATAGGGCGCGGGCAGCAGGCCGCCGGTGGTGATCACCGCCTGTCCGGTGGGGCATCCGCCCTTGGTTTCGCGGATGCCGCGGCAGGCGGCCATGATGGCGGGACCGCCGGCGCCATGGATGGCGCCATCGACACCGCCGCCACCGAGCAGGCCGCTATTGGCAGCATTGACGATGGCGTCGACTTCCATGCGGGTAATGTCTCCGTGCAAGACCTGCAGGTGTTCCCCTGTCATGACCTCTTCTCCGTGCTGGTTGGATAAAGCTGGATCGCCCCGGCTGTTCCGCGCACCTGTGCTGCCGGCCCGCCGCGGCACTTACATGGATTCCGCCAGCATACGCCGATAATCCTCGGCGCTGGCCTCTTTTGGGTTGGTCTTGTGGCAGTGGTCCACCAGCGCACCGGCGATCACCTTGTCGAACATGGCTTCGGTGACGCCCATCTGCCGCAGGCCGGTGGGCAGCCCGAGGCGCGCGGTCATGTCGTGCACGGCCTGGGCCAGGTCGGCATCCTTCGGCAAGCCCATGGCGTGGCGCAGGCGGGCGTAGCGGTTGTCGCGCACCACGCTGGGCGCATCGGCGTTGAAGCGAAGTACAGCCGGCATCACCACCGCGTTCAGGGTGCCGTGGTGCAGGCCGGTCTTGCCGTCGATCTTGAGGCCGCCGAGCGGGTGCGACAGCGAGTGCACGCAGCCCAGCCCCTTCTGGAAGGCCATGGCGCCCTGCATGGAGGCGCTCATCATGTTCAGCCGCGCCTCGCGGTCCTGGCCGTCGCGCGTGGCGCGTTCGATATGAGCCCAGCCGCGCTCCAGCCCGTCCAGCGCGATGCCGTCGGCGGGCGGGTTGAAGGCGGGTGCGAGGAAGGTCTCGACGCAATGCGCGATCGCGTCCATGCCGGTGGCGGCGGTCAGGCCGGCGGGCAGGCCGAGTGTGAGGCCCGGGTCGCAGATGGCGGATTTCGGCAGCAGGTGCCAGGAATGGAAGCCGAGCTTGCGGCCGTCTTCCAGGATGATGATGGCGCCACGCGCGACTTCGCTGCCCGTGCCGGCGGTGGTCGGCACGGCGATCAGCGGCGCCGCGCGCTCGGTGATCTTGCCGCTGCCGCCTTCGATGGTGGCGTAGGTGGTCAGCTCGCCGGGGTGGGTGGCGAGGATCGCAATGCCCTTGGCGAGGTCGATGGAGGAGCCGCCGCCCACCGCCACCAGCCCATCGCAGCCGCTTTCCCGGTATTGCGCGGCGGCTTTCCTGACCATGGCCTCGGTCGGGTTGGACGGCGTTTCGTCGAAGAGTTCGTGGGGCAGGCCGCCCAGCGCGTCGATCGCCTGCCGGGCTACACCGGCGGCGACCACGCCTTTGTCGGTGACCACCAGCGGGCGGCGGATGCCGATACGCTCGCACTCCGCCTTGAGCTGGCCGATGGTGCCGAAATCCAGGTGGATATGGGTGAGGTAATAAATGAAGGCCATCTGTACTGTCTCCGTCGGTGAGGTAATTTCTGTTTTTTCTGACGATGGTCGATGATCGCGCAAAACCTGCCACCCTGACCAGCCCTAGGGAAATTTCATATGTACTGCTGCAGAAACATCTGGAATCATACTAAAATCGAACGACCGTTCACAATTAGAACACCGGTTTGCTGATACCGCCGGAAATCCGGCTGTCTTGCCCGAGCTTCGTTGTCCATTGCATTGATCCGCCTTATGTCCGCTGCGCCGTCTACCCCGTCCTCCGGATCCGCTCACCCTGCGCCCGCATCGCCAGGCATGCCGTCGGCTCCGCTCGAACCGCAGGTGGCGGCGCTGCTGGAGCTGATCGGGCGCGTCAAGCGTCCGAGCATCCACGAGCTGGACCCGATTGACGCGAAGACCGCCTACGAAAAAAGCGCGCCCATCATGGATATCGCGCCGCTGCCCGTGTACAGCGTGGAAAACCTGTCCGTGGCCGCGCGCGATGGCTATCACATCCCGGTGCGCCTGTACGCACCCCGGGAAGCCAGCTGGGCCGACCCGCTTCCCCTCCTGCTGTATTTCCATGGCGGCGGTTTCACCGTCGGCAGCGTCAATTCGCATGATCCGCTGTGCCGGCTGCTTTGTCTGCGGGCGGATTGCATGGTGCTGTCGGTCGACTACCGGCTCGGCCCCCAATGGAAGTTCCCTCACGCGGCCAACGATGCGTTCGACGTGATGCGGTGGGTGTTCGACGAAGCCGCGCGCCTGGGCGCCGATGCCACCCGCATCGCCCTGGGCGGCGACAGTGCGGGCGGCACGCTTGCCGGCGCCTGTGCGGTGCATGCTCGCGATCTGGGCCTGTCGCCGGTGCTGCAGATGCTGATCTACCCCGGCACCAGCGCGCGGCAGGACACGCCGTCGCACCGGGCGCTGGCCGAGGGCTATCTGCTGACGGGGCCGATGATCCAGTGGTTTTTCTCGCAATACCTGGACAGCGAGGCCAGCCGCGACGACTGGCGCTTTGCCCCGCTCGACGGCGGCGGCAAGGGCGCCGATGTGCACGGCTGCTGCCCGGCGTGGATCGCCGTGGCCGGCTATGACCCGCTGCACGACGAAGGTGTGGCCTATGCGGCCAAGCTGCGCGCTGCGGGCGTGCCGGCGCATCTGGCGGACTATCCGGGCATGATCCACGATTTTTTCAAGCTGGGACGCTTCGTCCCGGCGGTGGCCGGCGCCCATGCGGACGCCGTGGCGGCCTTGCGCACCGCCTTCGACCGCGGCTGAGCCCGGTTCGCCGCGCAATCGCCGCAACCATCCCGAAGCGGTCGCAGACCCCCCGTTCCAGCTGGCCTCGGCTTTGGCTTTACTTGTAGTGCATCACCTTGTAGTGCATCACCTTAAGCAGTAGAAACAGGAGACAGAGACTCATGCAACGCCGCCATTTCCTCGCCCAAGCGGGCGCGCTCGCCGCCACCGCGGCAACCCTGGGGCTGGCCAGCGCACCGGCCCTCGCGCAGGCGGACAATTTCCCGCAACGCCCGATCCGGCTGATCATCGGCTACACCGCCGGCGGCTCCACCGACCTGCCGTTCCGCGTGCTGGCCGAGAACGCTTCCAAGATCTTCGGCCAGCCGGTGATCATCGAGAACAAGCCGGGCGCCGGCGGCGTGCTGCCGGCCCAGCTGATGCAGACGACCCAGCCCGACGGCTACACGCTGGCCCAGGTAGCGATGCCTGTCTACCGCCTGCCGTACACCACCAAGATCAACTGGGACCCGGTCAAGGACCTCTCCTATGTGATCAACCTGGCCGGCTATTCGTTTGGCCTGGTGGTGCCCGTGGATTCGCCGATCAAGACGATGCAGGACTACATCGCCTATGCCCGTGCCAACCCGGGCCGGCTCACCTACGGCTCGCCGGGCTCGATGACCACGCTGCACCTGACCATGGAAGAGCTGGCCATGAAGCAGAACGTGCAGTTTTCGCACATTCCCTACAAGGGCAACTCCGAATCGATGCAGGCCCTGCTGGGCGGGCATGTGATGTCGGTGGCGGACACGCCAGCCTGGGCGCAATACGTGGAAACAGGCAAGCTGCGCCTGCTGTCTACCTGGGGCGAGAAGCGCTCGGCGCGCTTCCCCAATGTGCCGACGCTCAAGGAACTGGGCCTGGGCATCGTGCAGACCTCGCCGTTTGGCGTGGTGGCGCCGAAGGGCACCGACCCGAAGGTCGTCAAGAAACTGCACGATGGCTTCAAGAAGGCCATGGAAATGCAGAATTACCGCGATGCGCTGGCCAAGTTCGATATGGAGCCGTTCTATATGGGCAGCGAGCAATACGCCCACTTTGCCGCGGATACGGTGAAGAAGGAGAAGGCCATCATCGACAAGCTGGGGCTGAACAAGCCGCAATGAGCGCGGCATAGCCCGCATCTGGCCGGTGCCGCCCTGTCCGGGGGGGCGGCGCCGTTTTCACACTGGGCCGGAGTCCGGCCGGCAATCAAGGGGAACGCCGTCATGGCAAAGGAAGATTTCCGCCACAGCATGCCGCTGCGCGTGCGTTGGGCCGAGGTCGATCCGCAGTCGATCGTCTTCAATGCGCATTACCTGACTTACTGCGACATCTGCGTCACGGAATACTGGCGCGCGGTGGGAATCCGGTACCCGGAGGATGTGCTGCACGCGCATGGCGTGGATATCTTCGTGGTCAAGTCCACGTTGGAGTACCACGCTTCCGCGCGCTTCGACGACATGCTGGATATCCGCGGCCGGATCGCGCGGCTGGGGCGCTCCAGCATGCTGTTCCGGGTCGAGATGTACCGGGGGGATGAGCACCTGATCACCGGCGAGATCGTCTACGTCTGCGCCGATCCCGCCACGCAGAAGTCGGCGCCGATTCCCGGGCCGGTACGGGAGACCGTCACGGCTTACGAGGTGGTGAAGCCGGAAGCTTGAGCATTCCCAGGTTTGCGCGTTGACGGTGCCGGCCCCGCTGGCCGGCGCCGCCAGCGCCGGCTCGGGAAAGCCATGCGGCTCAAGCCTTCCCGATCCCCGCGTCCTCCATATACGCGCGAATCACCGCGTCGAAACTCTCGTCCCCCTGAAATCCGAGCGCCAGCGCCCGCGCCGTATTCCAGGCGGCCGGCCAGGTCCCGACGATATTCTCGATGCGCGCCTCGCGCTGCCAGGTCACGCGATCCGCCACGGCATCGCCGGCAACCCGCCGCAGCGCCGCCACCATCTGCGCGGGCGTCACCGACAGGCCAGGCAGGTTGACCGTGCGCCGCTCGCCAAATGCTGCGCCATCGATCTCCATGCCACGCACCAGCGCCGCGATGGCCCCGCGCGGCGACAGCAGCCACAGCGGCGTATCCGGCGCAACCGGGCAATTGGCGGCCTCGCCGGCCAGCGGCTCGCGCAGGATGCCGCTGGCGAACGACGAGGCAGCGGCATTGGGCTTGCCCGGCCGCACGCTGATGGTGGGCAGCCGCAGCACGCGCCCATCGACGAAGCCGCGCCGGCTGTAGTCGGACAGCAGCAGCTCGCCGATCGCCTTCTGCGCGCCATAGGAAGATTGCGGATTGAGCGCGGTATCGTCCTGCACCACGGCGGGCAGGGCGCCGCCGTAGACCGCGACCGAACTGGTGAACACCACGCGCGGCCGCTGGCCATGCCGCTGATGCAGTGCGCGGCAGGTTTCCAGCAAGGCGCGGGCTGCGTCGAGATTGACCCGCATGCCCAGGTCGAAATCCGCCTCGGCCTGGCCGCTGACCACCGCGGCGAGGTGAAACACCGCGCCGGTGCGCGCATCGATCGCTTGCGCCAGCACGGCGGGGTCCGACAGGTCGCCGGTGATCACGCGTACGCGCGCGTCGTCCAGCGGGGGTGGCGCTATCACGTCCAGTAGCGTCAGGCCTGAGATGGCGGCCGGCTTGCCGTCGATTTCCAGGGTGCCGCGCTTGAGCAGCAGGCGGGCCAGTTGCAGGCCGAGAAAGCCGGCGCCGCCGGTGATCAGTACATGCATCTCTGTCTTCCAGTTGTGCCGCCGCGGGCGGCGGCATCGCTTGATGGATGCCGAAGGCGGGGCGTCCAGCCCAGCATTCAGCCCCTCATTCAGCCCTTCATTCAGCCCCTCATTCAGCCCTTCATTCAGCCCTTCATTCAGCCCTTCAGGTAAGGCCTGAGCCAGCCCAGCCCTGCCGTGGTACCGGCACGCGGACGGTACTCGCAGCCGATCCAGCCGTCGTAGCCGAGCGTATCGATCACGTCGAACAGGTAGGGATAGTTCAGTTCGCCAAGGTCCGGCTCGTGCCGTTCGGGCACGCCGGCAATCTGGATATGCCCGATGCCGGCAAAGTCGCGCTTGAGCTTGACGGCGAGGTCGCCTTCCACGATCTGGCAGTGGTAGCAGTCGAACTGCACCTTGAGGTTGGCCGCGCCGACCTCCTTGCAGATCGCCTGGCCGTCGTCCTGCCGGTTGAGGAAATAGCCCGGCATATCGCGCGTGTTGATCGGCTCGATCAGCACCGTCACGCCCTGCGCGGCGGCCGTGCGCGCGGCATAGGCCAGGTTCTCCAGGTAGCACGCGCGATGGCGCGCATCGTCGGCGCCGGCAGGCACCAGGCCGGCCATCACATGGATCTTGCGGTTGCCGATCGCGGCGGCGTATTCCAGCGCGCGGCCGAAGGCGTCGCGGAACGCTGCTTCGCGGCCGGGCAGGGCAGCCATGCCGCGCTCGCCAGCGCTCCAGTCGCCCGGCGGGGCGTTGAACAGCGCCTGGGTCAGGCCGTTGGCATCGAGGCGCGCGCGGATCTCGGCGGCGGGGTGTTCATAGGGAAAGAGGTACTCCACCGCCTTGAAGCCATCCGCCGCCGCAGCGGCGAAGCGGTCCAGGAAGGCGTGTTCGGTGTACATCATCGACAGGTTGGCGGCAAAGCGCGGCATGCGGTGCTCCAGGAGATTTCGGTTGTTCTTGCGTTGTTGCGTTCCTGCTGCCTGCATCAGCGGTTGACCAGTCTGGCCGGCGTCAGCCAGACCAGGCCCGCGCCGATCACCAGCATGGCCGACAGCACGTACATGCTGGACTGGGTGCTATGGGTGAGGTCGGTCAGGTAGCCCACCATGTAAGGTGCCACAAAGCCCGCCAGGTTGCCGACAGAGTTCACCACGGCGATACCGGAAGCCGCGGCGAGGCCGGACAGGAAGGCCGTGGGCAGCGACCAGAACAGCGGGGCACAGGTCAGCACGCCGGCGGCGGCCAGGGACAGCGCCGCGATGGCGACCACCGTATTGTGGGTAAACGAGGCGGCAATGGCAAAGCCCACCGCGCCCATCAGGGCCGGCACGATCAGGTGCCAGCGGCGCTCGCGGCGGGAATCGGCGCTGTGGCCCAGCAGGTTCATCACCACGATGGCGCAGATAAAGGGAATGGCGCTGAGCAGTCCGATATTGAGGTTGCCGCTCACGCCGCTGGTCTTGACCAGGGTGGGCATCCAGAAGGTCAGCGCGTATTGCCCGGTGACGAAGCAGAAGTAGATCAGGCACATCCACCATACGCGGCGGTCGGCGAACACGGCGGCGAGCGAGTGGCCGGTGCCAGCGGCATTGGCCTGGCGCGCGTCCTCCTCGATATTGCGCCTGAGCACGCGTTTTTCGTCGGCATCCAGCCAGGGCGCCTGGTCGATGCCGTTCTTGAGCACGAACACCGTGACGATGCCGATCAGGAACGCGGGCAACGCTTCGAGCAGGAACATCCATTGCCAGCCGCGCATGCCGCCGTAGTCATGGAAGGCATCCATGATCCAGCCCGACAGCGGGTTGCCGAACATGCCGGCCACAGGAATGCCCGACATGAACAGCGCGATCATCTTGGCGCGCCGGTTGGCCGGGTACCAGTAGGTCAGGTAGAGGATCACGCCGGGATAGAAACCCGCCTCGGCCAGGCCGAGCAGGAAGCGCATGACATAGAAGGTGGTGGGCGTCCTGACGAAGACGAACAGCGCCGAAATGATGCCCCAGGTGATCATGATCCGCGCGATCCAGATACGCGCGCCAAGCTTGTGCATCAGCAGGTTGCTGGGCACCTCGAACAGGAAGTAGCCGATAAAGAACAGGCCGGCGCCCAGGCCGAACACCGTTTCGGAAAAAGCCAGGTCCTGCGCCATCTGCAGCTTGGCAAAGCCGACGTTGACGCGATCCAGGTAGGCAATCACATAGCACAGCATCAGGAAGGGCATGATGCGCCAGAACACCTTGCTGTAGGCGCGTTTTTCTATGTCCTGATCCAGGCGGTGGCCGGCGCCGGTCAGCGCGGCAGGGGTGGATGGGTTCATTGTCGTCTCCTGTTTCCCGGCTCGCGCGGCGAGCCGGGGGCGAACGCTCCCCTTGCCGCGGCCCCGGCGTCAGCGGGGCGTGCGGTGGAGTGGTCCGGCCTTGTTTGTGATGCCGTGTGAGCCGGCGGGCTTACCAGCGCGCCTTGAAGGTGTCGCGCAGTTCGGCCAGGGCGTGTTCGTCGAGCGGGTCGGGCTTGTCCTTGAGCATCAGCCAGAGTCTGGCGGTTTCTTCCAGTTCCTCGAGCGCGAAGGCCGCGCGCGAGACGGTGGCTTCCCACACCACCGGACCAAGGCGCGCGAGCAGCACGCCGCGCACCTCGGCGGCAAGCTGGGCGACGCGCGCCGCCACCGCCGGGTCGCCCGGACGATGGTAGGGGATCAGTGGGATATGCCCCACCTTCATCACGTAGTAGGGCGTGATCGGCGGCAGCACATCGTCCGGTTGCCAGGCGCCCGCCAGGCTCAGCGCCACCAGGTGGGTGGAGTGCGTGTGCACCACGCCATGGGCCTGCGGGTTGTTGTCGTAGATGGCGCGGTGCAGGGTCAGCGTCTTGGACGGCTTGTCGCCGGCCACCCAGGCGCCGCCGGCATCCACCTTGGCGATGGCGGCCGGGTCCAGCATGCCCAGGCAGGCATCGGTGGGCGTGATCAGCCAGCCGTCATCCAGACGCGCGCTGATATTGCCGGCGCTGCCGACGGTGTAGCCGCGCTGGAAGAGACTGGCGCCGATGCGGCAGATCTCGTCGCGCAGGCTGGCTTCGGTGCTCATGCCTCACCTCCGAGTTGCCGCAATGCCTCGTCGAAGAAATCCACGCCGCCGAAGTTGCCGGACTTGAGCGCCAGCGCCAGCGGCTGCGCGTCCAGCGTGACGGTGGCGGGCACGCCCGGCGCGATCTGCGTGCCGATGCGCAGGGCCCGCACGCCCAGCGCCTGCACCACCGCGCCCGAGGTTTCTCCGCCGGCCACCACGAAGCGGCGCGTGCCGCGCGCTTTCAGGGCGGCGGCGATGGCGGCCAGGGCCTGCTCGACCAGATGGCCTGCGCGTTCCACGCCGAGCGCGGCCTGCGCCGCCTTGACTTCCTCGGGCGTGGTGGTGGCATAGACCAGCGCCGGTTCCGCGTGGGAGGCGATCAGGCCAAGCGCCTGATCCACCAGCGGCGCGCCCTCGGCCAGCGCGAGCGGGTCGATGCGCAGGGCCGGACGCTGCTGCGCCAGCCACCGCGCCACCTGGGCGTTGGTCGCCTTGGAAGCACTGCCGGCCAGCACCACGGCCGGGCCGGCGACCGGGGCCACGCTATCGGCATCCGCGCGCGCCGGCAGAAGGCCGGCGCGGCGGAAGTTGGCGGGCAGGCCAAGGGCCAGGCCCGAGCCGCCGGTGAGCAGCGGCAGTCCGGCGCAGGCCTCGCCCAATGCATGCAGGTCGGCATCGCTCACGGCATCGGCGATGGCCAGGCGCACGCCGTCGCTGCGCAGGGCCGCCATGGCTTGCTGCGCAGCGGCGCTGCCGCGCGCCACGCTGTCGTAGCGCACCAGGCCCACCTTGCCCTGGCTCTGGCACTGCAGCACGCGTACCAGGCTGGCGTCGCGCATCGGCGTGAGCGGGTGGCTCTCCATGCCCGACTCGTTGAGCAGCGCGTCGCCCACGAACAGGTGGCCGCGGAAGATGGTGCGGCCGTTCTCGGGGAAGGCCGGGCAGGCGATGGTGAAGTCGCTGCCCAGCGCCGCCAGCAGCGCCTCGGCCACCGGGCCGATATTGCCGGCGTCGGTGGAGTCGAAGGTGGAGCAATATTTGAAGAAGAACTGGCGGCAGCCCTGGGCCTGCAGCCAGCGCAGCGCAGCCAGCGACTGCGCGATGGCGTCGGCCGCCGGGATGGTGCGCGACTTCAGCGCGACCACCAGCGCATCGGCCTGCTCCACGCCGCGCAGCGCCTCGCCGCCGGCAGGCACGCCGATGGTCTGCACGGTGCGCATGCCGTTGCGCACCAGGGTATTGGCGAGATCCGTGGCGCCGGTGAAATCGTCGGCGATGCAGCCAAGCAGGGCGCGCGGGGAAGGGTTCGGTGCGGTCATGCTGGCTTCCTCAGTCGGCTTTCTTCGCCGGCAGTTCGATGCCGGGGAACACCTTGATCACGGCGGAATCGTCCTCGCCGCCGTGCCCCGCGCTGGACGCCATCATGAACATCTGGTGCGCCGCGGCCGACAGCGGCAGCGGGAATTTGCTGGCACGCGCGGTGTCGAGCACGAGGCCGAGGTCCTTGACGAAGATATCGACCGCCGACAGCGGCGTGTAATCGCCCGCCAGGATGTGCGGCACGCGGTTCTCGAACATCCAGGAGTTGCCCGCGCTGTTGGTGATGACCTCGTACAGGGCCTCGGCATCCACGCCTTCACGCAGGCCCAGCGCCATGGCTTCGGCCGCGGCGGCGATATGCACGCCGGCCAGCAGCTGGTTGATGATCTTCACCTTGGAGCCGGCGCCATGCGCGTCGCCCAGGCGGTAGACCTTGCCGGCCATCGCCGCCAGCACGTCCTCGGCCAGCACGTAGGCTTCGGATGGGCCAGAGGTCATCATGGTCATTTCGCCGCTGGCGGCACGGGCGGCGCCGCCGGAGACCGGCGCGTCGAGCAGCAGGATGCCGCGCTCGCCCAGCCGCCTTCCCAGCGCTTGGGCAAAGGCCGGGGGCACGGTGGCGCTGGCGATCACCAGCGTGCCGGGACGCAAGGTGCCCGCCGCGCCCTGTTCGCCGAACAGCACGGCATCGGTTTGCGCGGCATTGACCACCAGGATCACCACCACCTCGCATTGGCCGCCCAGCTCGGCCGGGCTGGCGCAGGGGATGCCGCCTGCATCGGTAAAGCGCTGCAGCACTTCGGGCCGCAGGTCGCAGGCGTGTACCTTGAAACCGGCGCGCAACAAGTTGTGTGCTACGCCGTTGCCCATGGCACCGAGCCCGATTACGCCAATGGATCTGCTCATATAGTCTCCTGCCGTGGCCCGTCGGGCCCGTTGTTCTTCGATTCTTCGATGCGTCGATGCTGCGGTTCAGTGGACCGGACCGCGCGCAGGCGCATCGGCAAGGCCGGGCGCCGGATCGGGCTGGCTGCCCTGCGACAGGCGCCGGGCCGCGTTGTACATATGGGTCTGGGCCGCGTTGCGCGCGGCCAGCGGATCGCCCGCGCGGATGGCCGCCACGATGGCCTGGTGTTCCTCGCGCACCTGGCGGGAGAAATCCGCGCGGCGGGCTTCGTTGGTCCGGGTCACGCGGGTGGCGGTTTCCAGGTACTGGCTCAGGAAGGCAAGCGTCTTGAGGAAATAGGGATTGCCGGTGGCCTGCGCGATGGCCCGGTGGAAGGCCACGTCGGCCGCCACGCCGTCGCCGCCGGCCGCCTCCTCGGCGTCGATGCGGGCCAGCGCGGCATCGATGGCCACCATGCTGGCGTCGCTGCGGCCGCGCGCCGCCTGCGCCGCCACCTCGGCCTCGATAGCGCGGCGCAATTCGACGATCTGCAGCACCGATTCGAGCGTGGCGGTATCCGTGTAGTCGATCCGCAGCGGCCGGATGCCGGCTTGCTCGGTGACGAACACGCCGCTGCCCTGGCGCGATTCGACCACGCCTTCGTGGCGCAGCCGGGCGATGGCTTCCCGGATCACGGTGCGGCTCACGCCGAATTCTTCGGACAGCACCGCTTCGGTGGGCAGCTTGTCGCCACGCGCCAAGGCGCCGCTATCGATCTTCTCCAGCAACTGTTCGGCAACGGTATCGGTCAGGGCTCGGGCAGGGACTTTCTGGAACACGGTGTGCTCTGGTGATTGGGTAATATGGTCATCATACAAATTTGAAGGCAGTGTTGCAGATCGGCAATTACCCTTAGAGCCGATCCGAGAAGCCTCGGCTATGCGATAGCGCCGGGCAACCGGCCTCGCACACGGGAGTATCATGACGCCCGCCCCCCGGGCTGTCCCTTTACCGCTTTCGCTTCTGTACCGACTCACCATGACGATCACCATCCGCCTTGCTCCCTGGTCCGAAGTGCGCGACACCGCACGCGCCATCCGCTACGCCGTCTTCGTCGAAGAACAGGGCGTGCCGGTCGAACTGGAATGGGACGAATGGGACGAGCCGAGCTGGCACGCGCTGGCGCTGGCCGGCGATGGCAGCGCGCTGGCCACGGGCCGGCTGCTGCCGGATGGCCATATCGGCCGCATGGCGGTGCTCAAGGCCGCGCGCGGCAGCGGCGTTGGTGCCATGGTGCTGGACGCGCTGATGGCCAAGGCCGAGGAACTGGGCTATCCCGAGCTGGTGCTCAATGCGCAAAGCTACGCGGCGCCGTTCTATGCGCGCGTGGGCTTCGAGCAAGTGGGAGAGGAATTCGAGGAGGCCGGCATCCCTCACGTGGAAATGCGGAAACGGCTGCGCTGAACCAGGCTGCCGCTACCGCATTGCGATCAACCGCCGGCCGTCCGCGGGAACAAGGGCCGGGCCATTAGCGCGCAACCGCTGGCGGCCAGCCAAACCGCCGGCCATCCATACCCGGCCACCAGCGCCGGAATCGCCAGCGGCACCAGGAAGAAACCGGCAAAGGCGAAGGTATTGCCCAGTCCGAGCGCGGTGCCGGCACGGCTCGCGCCGGCAATCGTGGCCAGTTCGGTAAAAGCGACGCCATGCCAGGCCGATGTGCAGATGCCGCCGAGCACCAGGCTGGCCACGAGTGCGGGCGTCAGCACGGCGTGCCAGCCCGGCGCGGCGGCGCAGAGCCACGTCAATCCGGCCACGATGGCAAAGACCAGCAGGGTCAGCAGGCTACAGGCCCGCATATAGCCGCGCCGGTTACCGCGGCGATCGGTCCAGCGTCCGCTCCATACGCGCATCACAGCGGCTCCGGCCTGGACCGCGGCCACGGTGAGGCCCGCGGCGGCGACGCCGATGCGGCTGAAGTCATGCAGGAAGACCGTGGCGAAAGTCAGCACCGCCACTTGCGGCGCGCACATCAGGCCCATGCCGCCCACCAGCCGCCAGACCAGCGCGCTGCCCAGCGGCCCCCGCTCCGCCTGCGCAGCCTGGCCCTGGCCGCTCGCAGCCAGGGCCGCCGCGGGTTCGCGGGAGGCCGGCGGCTCATGCATCCAGTGCCAGGCAAAGGCCACGGTAATGCCGCAGAACGCGGCGAGCATGCCGTAGACCGCCACAAAACCGAATGACTGTGCCAGCAAAGGCAAGGTCAGCGCCCCAATGCCGCCGCCGGCCGGCACGGCGGTCTGGCGGATGCTCATGGCCAGGCCCCGTTCGCCCTCGCGGAACCACGCCATCACGGCGCGGCCACTGGAGCCGTTGACGCTGCCGCCAAGCAGGCCGAGCACCAGCAAGCCCAGTGCCAGCGGGACATTGCCCGGAATATGGCCAGGCAGCGGCGCCATGAAGACCGCCATCAGCACCAGCCACAGCGCCGTGGCCAGCAGTCCGGTCAACAACACCCGGCGATCGCCCCAGCGGTCGGTCAGCAGGCCCCAGGGCACTTCGCTCAAGGCAATGCCCAGCCCCATCAGGCCAAGGCAGAAGCCCAGCTCGCCATTGCCGAGCCGGTAGCCGGCGCGCATCAGCACCGCCGTGGTGGGAATGCCGGAGAACGCCGCCGCGAAGCTGGCATTGGCCGCGACCCCGATGGCCAGCACTTTCCATCGGTGGCTCGGGCCATGGCGTGGGGTAGAAGCGTTGCCGGCATGTCCGGCGGCGGCGAACGGAAGCGGGGAAGGAGTGCGGGACACGGGATCATCCTTGAAGGGGCGGCACAGGCGGCCTTGACGGAACGATTCTGTCACCCGAGAATGATCCTGAATATCAGATTATTTTTTAACAAACATCCCAAATAACAGGACGATTGGCCATGGCTTCGGTGAACTTCGACCTGGATGTGCTGCGCAGCTTCGTGGTGGGCATGGACCTCGGCAGCTACGCCCGGGCAGCCGACCGGCTTGGCCGGTCCACCTCGGCGGTCAGCGCGCAGCTGAAAAAGCTGGAAGAGCAGGCCGGCACGGCCATCTTCCGCAAGGCGGGACGCGGCCTGGCCCTGACCGAAGCCGGCGAGACCATGTTGGCCTACGCCCGACGGCTGCTGGATCTCAATGACGAGGCCGCGTCCGCGGTGCATGGCGTGGCGCTGGAGGGCTGGGTGCGCTTCGGCCTGCAGCAGGATTTCGGCGAGGCGCTGCTGCCCGAGGTGCTGGGCCGGTTCGCGCGCGCTCATCCCAAAGTGAAGATCGAGGCGCGCGTGGCCCGCAACACGGAGCTGCTCGACAGCGTGGCAGCGGGCCGCCTGGACCTGGCCCTGGCCTGGGACGACGGCGTGGGGATGCCATACGTGGAGCGGGTGGCGGAATTGCCGATGCGCTGGATCGGGCCTGCCACCGCGCGCGCGCCCTGGCAGGGCGAGGGCCCGCTGCCGCTGGTTGCCTTCGAGGCGCCGTGCCGCTTCCGCTCGGCCGGCACGGCGGCGCTGGACCGTGCCGGCATTGCCTGGCGGGTGGCCTTCAGCAGTGCAAGCCTTGGCGGCTTGTGGGCTGGCGCAGCGGCCGGCCTGGGCCTGACCGTCCGCACGGCCATGGGCTTGCCGCCTTCGGTCAGGGCCTGGGAGGAGGGGGAGGCCGGACTGCCCGAACTGCCCTCGCTGGCGCTGGCCCTGTACCGCAAGGATGCCGAGCTGGAAGCGCCCGCCGCGCGGCTGGCAGGCATCATCGGCGAAGCCGTTCGCGCCGCGCTGCCAGTCAGGCTGGCAGCGGCCGCCTGAGGTTCAGGCCTGTTGCCGGCACGCAGGCATACAGGAGGGGCTGCAAGTGGCCAATAAACTCGCGTGGCATTTGCAGCCTGCCGCGCGCGCGGTACCATCGCGGTCTTTGTTTTTGCCCGCGCTGTTATCGCTTTATGTCAGAACTCCGTTCCCGCCTGCTCCAGGCCCTGGCCGACGCCACGCCTCCACTCGATCCGGCCTCGGCGCCGCCCCAAGATCCGCCTGCCGGCGAAGATCTGCTGTCCGCATGGCTCCATCCCTGGCTGGGGGCGCACTGCCTGGTACGCGTGGACTGGAAGGATTTCAGCACGCTGGGCGTGCAGGCCGTCACCGGGCTTGCCGCGCTGCGCGCGGCCGGTGTAACGGCCATCGACGTCGACGATCTCTATGACGAGGACGGGATTCCCCTGGGCGGCGACGACAACGATTTCGATATGGAGCCCGCCGCCCTGTACCTCGCGCATGTCAACCGGGAACTGGCGCCACACGGCATGCAGTTGCTGGAGATCGGGCATTTCGAGGATGCGTGGCTGCTGGCCGTGCGCAACGACCCTGGCGCCATCCGGGCGCTGAACGCCGCGCTGCGCCCGATGGGACTGGCCGCCCAGCAGTACTGAGCGCAAGCAAGGAGACGATCGGAATCGTGAGGGTCGGGAAGGGCTGGCAGGGCACCGCCGCGCCCCCTTCAGCGCGGCGCAGGTACCTGACCCGCGTCGCGGGCCACCCGCAGATGGCCGCGGTATGACACCTCGCCGGTGCGGCCGTTGGCGTCGAAGCTGCGCTCGCTCAGTTCGAAGCGGCCGTCGTGGCGCACGCGCAGCACCGTGCTGGCGCGGGTGCCATAGCTCGGCGAGCGGATAAAGGCGGAGGACAGCAGCCTTTCCCACTCCGGCGTCACGCCGGTGCGCGGCAGCTCGAAATCCAGGGCTTGCCGGTCGTCGGCCAGCAGGTCGAAGTAGGGCTCGGCGCTGGCGCCAGGCTGTCCGGTATCGGCGGCCAGCGTCTCGGCAAGTGCGCCGACGCGGCTGAGCACCTTGGGCCATGGCGTATCCAGCAAGGCATTGGACAAGCCATAGAGCCCCGCTTTCAGGCGTTGCGGATGAGGCGCCGCGCCGCGGTTGCTATACCACCAGAGCTGCTGCAGGTCGCTGGCGAGCAGGTTGAAACCGTTGTAGGCGCCGGCGCGCGGCATCAGCCCGGCGAGGTAGGCTTCGGGATCGCTCTCGCCGCGCAGGAAACCCGCCACCAGTTCGCCGCGGGAGCGGGCATCGGTGCGTTTCTCGGAAGGGGCGCGGTAATTGGTCAGGGCGGCAAAGCGGCCGTCGCCGGCCAGGCCCATCCACGTGCCCGGCTCGCCGATCACTTCCGCCAGGTCGCGTCCGGCCAGCACATCGGGGGCATCTTCCCACCAGTGCACGGCCGCCGCCGGGCGGGCGTAGAACTCGTCGCGGTTGCCGGCTACCACCAGGGCATAGTCCGGGTGCGATTGCCAGGCCACCAGAATCAGGCACATAGAGCTTCCTTTGCTACTTTCACTGCGGTCACTGCATCGACTGCGTTCGCTGCGATTTCATCCGCCGGCGGCATCAGAGCCGGATCAGAGCTGGTCGAGATCGACAAAGCGCTCGACCTGCCGTTCGCCGCTGATGAATTCCTGCAATCCGCTTTGCCGCCACAGGCCATCGAGCAACAGGTCGAAGGCCGGCGGCACATCGGCATAGGCTTCCATCCAGGTCTGCATGCCATCGCGCGTTTCGGGCCTGCGTAAGAGCGTACCACCAATTCCGCCGGCTTCGGCAACGGTCTCCATCCAGCGATGCCAGTGCGGCAGCGCCGCATCGGCCAGGGCATCCGGCACCCGGAAATAGACGTAAAGGTGATCGCTCATGACAGTCTCCCGCGCGCCGGGCGAGCCCAAGCGCTGCTTGCGTTCAGGCCGCGTCGCCGAAGGGTACCGCGTAGGGCAGTTCGCCCACGCGCACCGGGCTGCCGCTGGCGCTGCCCAGGTGCAGGGCGCCACCGGCGGCATCGATCTTGAGCTCGGCCAGGCCGTCCCAGCCACCTTGCGGCGCGGCGGCGGCGTTGACCACCATGCCGCACGGCTGCTCGGGATCCTCCGGACGGAAGATCTCGGTGGCCGCGGCCGGCACGTCGCCTTCGCCGTGGACCAGCCACATGCGGCGCTTGAGCGTGCCGCGGTACTGGCTGCGGGCGACGATTTCCTGGCCCGGATAGCAGCCCTTGCGAAAGCTCACGCCGCCGACCAGTTCCAGGTTGATCATCTGCGGCACGAACTGCTCCTGCGTGGCTGCGGCGATGCGCGGCACGCCAGCCTGCACTTCCAGCCAGTCCCACACGGCGGCATCCGCCGGCAGCAGTTGCACGGATAACGCAACCTGCGCCTGTGCCGCTTGCCCGGCCGGCAGCACCACTTGCCAGCGCGGCTGGCCGGCGCCGTCCGGCAGCCGGATCACGGTGGCGGCGCCAGCGGCGGCAGTCGACCAGGGCTGCGCCGGGGCGGGCAGGCCGGCCGCCTCCAGGGCCGCCGCGGCACCGGCGCCGGCCACGCCCAGCACGGCGCGCTCGGGGGTCAGGTCGGACAAGCGGGCCTTGGCGCGCAGCACGAACATCGACAGGCGCTTCTGGATGGCGGGCTGCAGGTCCGCCGACAGCTGCAGCACGATGCCTTCCTCGTCGCGCCAGGCCAGGAAGCTGGCCAGCAGCCGGCCCTTGGGCGAACAGTAGCCGGCCAGGCGGGCGGTACCGGTGGCGAGATCGTCGATGGCGTTGGTGAGCTGGGTGTGCAGGAAACTGCCGGCATCGTCGCCGGCAACCCGGATCAGGCCCAGTTGCGCGGGCCGGCAGACGACTCCGCCGTGGCGCACGGCTTCGAACTGGGTGGCAAGGTCTGGGGTAGGGGCATTCATGGCAGGTATCGCAGGCAAGGGGCGCGGGTAGCGCCGGATGAAAGGTGCAAACGGCTACAAAGGTCTAAAAAGGCCGGCAAAGACCGGCGGATTTCAGCGAATGGCAGCGAAAGGCGCGGTAACCGGCGCGGCAAATGGCGCAAAATCGGACCCCGCCGGACCGGCGCGCCGGTATCCGGCAGGCATTCGGGATATGGGGCGCGCTCGTGGCGGTGCAAGGCTCCCGGTATTATATGAGGCTGTCGCCATTTCAGCCGGCGGCCTGCGTGAATGACGCAGTGCGCGGCCGGCTTTGCCGCGGTGCAGAATGCGCCGCTACTCTCTGCCCTACATGAAACGTCTTTTCCTGCGACTGATGCTGGTCGCCGTGGTTTTCGCGATTGCCGCCGCCGGTGCCTTTGCCTGGTGGGCCAACCGTCCGCTCCAGCTTTCGGCCTCGCCGATCGAGGTGGTGATCAAGCCCAACTCGAGCGTGATGAGCGTCGGCCGCCAGATCCAGCGCGGCGGCGTGCGGATGGATCCGCGCCTGTTCGCCTTGCTGGTGCGGCTCACCGGCCACGGGACCGACCTGAAGGCCGGCGGCTACGAGTTCGACAGCACCGCCACGCCGCTGTCCGTGGTCGGCAAGATTGCCCGCGGCGAGGTCAACCACTACGTGCTGACCGTGATCGAAGGCTGGGAATTCCGCAAGATGCGCGCCACCGTGGACGCGCACCCGGCGCTCAAGCATGACACCCGCGGCCTGTCCGACGCGGCGCTGATGAAGGCGATCGGCGCGCCCGAGACGGCTGCGGAAGGCATGTTCTTTCCCGACACCTACCTGTTCGCGCGCGACAGCAGCGATCTCGAACTATACCGCCACGCCTACCGGGCCATGCAGCGCCGCCTGACGGACGCCTGGAATGCCCGGGCGCCCGGCCTGCCGTACAAGACACCGTACGAGGCCCTGGTCATGGCATCGATCGTGGAGAAGGAAACCGGCCAGCCAGCCGAGCGCCCGCTGATCGCCGCCGTGTTCGTCAATCGCCTCAGGAAGGGCATGATGCTGCAGACCGATCCCACCGTGATCTACGGCATGGGCGAGTCGTTCGACGGCAATATCCGCAAACGCGACCTGCAGACCGACACCCCTTACAATACCTACATTCGTAATGGCCTGCCGCCCACCCCGATCGCCTTGCCCGGACTGGCCTCGCTCGCCGCGGCCACCGCGCCGGCGTCGTCCGATGCGCTTTACTTCGTGGCGCGCGGCGACGGCAGCAGCCACTTCTCCAACTCGCTTCCCGAACACAACCGCGCGGTCGACAAGTACCAGCGCGGCAAATAAGTCTCCCATGCGCGGCAAATTCATTACATTCGAAGGCATCGACGGTGCCGGCAAGAGCACCCACGTGGAATGGGTGGCAGAGCGCCTGCGCGCGCGCCTGGCCGGCAGCGCCGCCGTGGTCACCACCCGCGAACCCGGCGGTACGCCGCTGGGCGAGGATCTCCGGCAGTTGCTGTTGCACCGCAAGATGCATCTTGAAACCGAGGCCTTGCTGATGTTCGCCTCGCGCCGCGAGCATATTGCCGAAGTCATCGAGCCCGCCCTCGCACGGGGCGACTGGGTCGTCTCCGACCGCTTTACCGACGCCACCTTCGCCTACCAGGGCGGCGGTCGCGGCCTGTCGCGCGCCCGGCTCGAAGTGCTGGAAGGGTGGGTGCAGGAAGGCCTGCAACCCGACCTCACATTGCTGTTCGACGTACCGCTGGAGACTGCCAGCGCACGTCTGGCCGGCGCCCGCGAGCCAGACAAGTTCGAGGCCGAGTCGCGCGCCTTCTTCGACCGCACCCGTCAGGAATACCTGCGCCGCGCGGCGGAATCCCCGCAGCGCTTCCGGGTGATCGACGCAACCCGGACCATTGCCGAAATTCAGGCGGAACTTGAAAAAATCCTGGCAACGCTTTGAATCCGCATCACTATTTACGGATGGTGAGCATGGCCGGGCCGGCAGGATCCGGCCCGTCGACTTGCCCGCCCGACTTACGCTGTCACGCGAAGTTCAAACCTTAACTCATTGATTCACATGCTTTATCCCTGGCAGACAGAAGACTGGCAACGGCTGAACGCGCTGCGCGAGCGGCTTCCGCACGCCTTGCTGGTGCACGGCCAGCAAGGCATTGGCAAACGCGACCTGGCGCTGCATTTCGCCCAGGGGCTGCTGTGCGACACGCCACGGCCCGACGGCCAGCCCTGCGGCGCGTGCTCCGCCTGCCATTGGTTCAGCCAGGGCAACCATCCGGATTTCAGCGTGGTGCGTCCCGAGGCCATGGAGGCCGCGGGAGAGGCCGAGACCGATGAAAGCGGTAAGAAAAAAGCACCGAGCAAGGTCATCCGCATGGAGCAGGTGCGGAACCTGATCGAAACGGTCGGCATCGGCACCCATCGCGCCGGCCTGCGCCTGGTGGTGGTCTATCCGCTGGACGCCTTGCAGCATGAGGGCGCCAACGCCTTGCTCAAGACCCTGGAGGAGCCGCCGCCGTCCACCGTGTTCCTGCTGGTGACCGATCGGCTGGACCGCGTCCTGCCCACCATCCTGTCGCGCTGCCGCCAGTTTTCCGCGCAGCGGCCCACGCCCGCCGATGCACTGGCCTGGCTGCGCAGCCAGGGCGTTGCCGACGCCGAGGCGCAGCTGGCGCTGGCCGGCGGATCGCCGCTGACGGCGCTGCATGCCGCCGAGGCGGAAGAACAACCCATGCAGCGCTGGCTGGTGAGCCAGCTCGGCGCCGGCGCCGGCTTCGATGCGCTCGCCGCCGCCGAGCAGGTCCAGAAGCTGCCGGTGCCGTCGGTGCTTGGCATCCTGCAGCGCTGGACGTACGATCTGCTGTCGGCCCAGTTGGCGGCAGCCCCGGCGCCGCGCTATTTCCCGCGGGAGCAGGCGGTCCTGGCGCGCTGCGCGCAGGCTTCCGACGCGCACCGGCTGCAGGCGTTCCTGGCGCGGCTGGTGACCTACCGCCGCAGCGAGAATCACCCGCTGGCGGCGCGGCTGGTGATGGAAGCGGTGTTTCTCGAGTACCGGCAGTTGTTCCAGTAAGTCCAGGTCTTCAGATAAGTCAGATAAGTCAGATAAGTCGAATAAGCAAAATAAGGCCTCAAGGCCATCTCTGTAACAAGGGGTCAGTCATGAACACAGCAGTGACAGGGGCACGGGGCGCCAGCGTTCCCGGCGCCGCAGGCGTGGGCGCGGCGGGTGCGGGCGCCGGGATCGGAGCCCCGACAGTGCCGGGCGCGCCGTCGCGGCCGAACGTGCTTTCGCTCTCGATCAAGGACCAGGCGGGGCTCTACGGCGCCTATATGCCATTCCTGCAGCGCGGCGGCATCTTTGTGCCGAGCAACCGGCCTTTCCGCCTGGGCGAACAGGTGTTCCTCGTGCTTTCCCTGCTCGACCGCCCGCAGAAATACCAGGTCGCGGGCCAGGTGGCCTGGATTACCCCGGTGGGCACGCCGAACAAGACGCCCGGTATCGGGATTCACCTGCCGGACGACGAGAATGGCCGCAACCTGCGCCGTGCCGTGGAGGAAATCCTGGGCAAGACCATCGAGTCCGGGCGGCCCACCCAGACTTTGTAGCTGACTTTAACTTTATTGCCTAAACGGTTGTTTCAGAAGAATTCCAAAATGAGTGATTCCGGTTTCTCCCTCAGAATCGCGCAGCAGGACGACCTGCCCGCCATCGTTGCCATCTACAACAGCACCGTTGCGTCGCGCATGGTTACGGCCGACACCGAGCCGGTTTCGGTGTCCTCGCGCCAGGCCTGGTTCGATGCCCACCAGCCGGAGCGCCGGCCGCTGTGGGTGGCGGAGGACCGGGACGGAAACATGGCCGGATGGCTCAGCTTTTCCGACTTCTACGGACGCCCGGCCTACGGCGCCACCGCCGAAGTCTCGATCTACCTCGACGCCGGCCGCCGCGGGCAAGGCCTTGGGCGCTACCTGTTGAAGCAGGCGATCGCCCATGCGCCGCAGATCGGGGTGAATACCCTGCTGGGCTTTATCTTCGGCCATAACGCACCGAGCCTCGGCCTGTTCGCCGCGCTCGGTTTCGAGCGCTGGGGCAACCTGCCGCGCGTGGCCGTGCTCGATGGCGTGGAGCGCGACCTGGTCATCCTCGGGCGGCATTTGACTAAGCCGGCGGAGTAAGACCGCCCCGGGCACGCCGGGAGGCCCATCGGGCGGTTCGGCACGCCCGATGGTCCGCCATGCGGCTGGCATGCCGGTGCGACCGGATACAATGGCAGGCGGCGCCGCCCCGGGCGGCGCCTCTATCCGGAAAAAGCCACTCCCATGTTTGTCGATTCACACTGCCACCTCGATTTCCCCGACCTGGCCGCGCGCCTGCCCGAATTGCTGGAGAACATGCGTGCCAACCAGGTCTCGCATGCGCTGTGCATCTCGGTCACGCTGGAAGATTTCCCGCGCGTGCTGGCGCTTGCCGAGCAGTATCCGCACCTTTACGCCACCGTCGGGGTGCACCCCGACTACGAGGAAGGCGAGGAGCCTACGCTGGAGCGCCTGCTGACGCTCTCGCAGCATCCGCGCGTGGTCGGCATTGGCGAGACCGGGCTTGACTATTACCGCCTGAACGGCCGCAGCGTGGCGGACATGGAGTGGCAGCGAGAGCGTTTCCGCACCCATATCCGTGCGGCGCGGCAGACCGGCAAGCCCCTGATCATCCATACCCGCTCGTCCGCCGACGACACCTTGCGCCTGATGCGCGAGGAGGACGCGCGCGCCGCGGGTGGCGTCATGCACTGCTTCACCGAGAGCTGGGAGATCGCCAGGCAGTCGCTGGACGAGGGCTTCCATATCTCTTTTTCGGGCATCGTCACCTTCAAGAACGCGGTGGAGTTGCAGGAGACCGCGCGCAGGGTGCCGCTGGACCGCATGCTGATCGAGACCGATTCACCTTACCTGGCGCCCGTGCCCTACCGCGGCAAGACCAACCAGCCAGCCTGGGTGCGTCATGTGGGCGAGTTCATCGCCGATCTGCGCGGCATTCCGGTCGCGCAGCTGGCGGAACAGACATCCGATAATTTCTTCAGGCTTTTCAAGCATATAAACAGGGAATCTCATGTTTGACATGAAATCGTTCCGAAGCCTTGCCGCCGCTGCGGCGCTGCTGGCCAGCACCCTCGCATGGGCGACGCCGGCCGACGATATGCGCAAGGCGGTGGAGTTCGACGACGCCAATACCGCGCAGAAACTGCTGGCGCGCGGAGTCGATCCCAACCTGGTCGACGCCAAGGGCAACCCCATGCTGATAGTGGCGCTGCGGGAGAAATCGCTGAAGGTGGCAAACGCGCTGATCCGCGCCAAGAACATCGATTTCGACAAGACCAACGCCGCCGGCGAGACGCCGCTGATGATGGCCAGCCTGCAGAACGAGATCGACATGGTCAAGCTGATGGTCGACCAGATGGAGGTCGAGATCAACAAGACCGGCTGGACGCCGCTGCATTACGCCGCCACCAACGGCAACAACGAGATCGTCAAGTTCCTGGTCGACCACGCCGCCTATATCGACGCGGAGAGCCCCAACGGCACCACGCCGCTGATGATGGCGGCGCGCGGTGGGCATATCGAGACGGTCAAGCTGCTGCTGGACGAGGGCGCCGACATGCGGCTGAAGAACCAGCAGGGCATGACGGTGATCGATTTTGCCGAGCGCTACCATCAGGCGGAAATCGCCGACGGGCTGAAATCGCGCTGGCAGAAGCTGTATCCGCAGGCGCCGCAAGGCTCGCAAGCCCCGCGCAAGGGCTGGAACTGACCTGAAGGCGGGAAGACGGGCGGGCGCCTGTCCACGTTCGCCCGTTTCCGCGCCATCTCCCGCCCCGGCTAGGCGTCGTCGGCAAGGCGCACGCCGGTAAATTGCCAGCGCTGGTGCGGGTAGAAGAAGTTGCGGTAGCTTGCCCGGATATGCGATTCCGGCGTCACGCAGGAACCGCCGCGCAGCACCATCTGGCTGCACATGAACTTGCCGTTGTATTCCCCCACCGCACCGGCGCCAGGCCGGAAGCCCGGATAGGGCTGGAAGCCGCTGGCGGTCCACTCCCACACGTCGCCAAACATCTGGCGCAACGCGCCGGCGGTATTCTGGCGGTCGGGCAGCGGCCGCAATACGCGTCCCTCGACAAAATTCCCCGTGGCTGGCAGGTTGCGCGCCGCGTGCTCCCATTCCGCCTCGGTGGGCAGGCGCCGCTCGGCCCAGCGGGCGAAGGCGTCGGCCTCATAGAAGCTGATATGCGTGACCGGACTGTCGGGATCCACCGGCTGCATGCCGCGCAAGCTCATCTGCCACCAGGTGCCGTCGCGTTCCTCCCAGTACAGCGGTGCCTCGATGCCCTGCTCGCACACCCAGCGCCAGCCGTCCGAGAGCCACAGCCCGGCGGCACGGTAGGCGCCATCCTCGATAAATTCAAACCATTGCCGGTTGCTGACCGGATGCGAGCATAGCTGGTACGGCTGCAGCAGCACGTTGTGGCGAGGGCCTTCGCAATCGAAGGCGAAACCGTCGCCGTCATGGCCGATGGCGACAATGCCGCCGGCCAGGCTGATCCATTCCGCCGCGGGGCGCGGATCGGCGATCACCGGTGCCAGCAGCTCGGGCGCGAAGGCTGGCTTCAGCGGGTTTTGCGCAAACAGGTGAAGGATGTCGGTCAGCAGCAGCTCCTGGTGCTGCTGCTCGTGATTCAGTCCGAGTTCGATCAGCGCCGCCTCGGCATCGGTCTGGGCGCTGATGAGCAGGCTGAGCATGGTCTCGTCGACTGCCTCGCGGTAAGCCAGGACCTCGTCCAGCGAGGGCCGCGTCAGCAGCCCGCGGCGCGGGCGCGGGTGACGCGCGCCGACCGACTCGTAATAGGAATTGAACAGGTAACGGTACTGCGGATCGACCGGTTCATAGTCCGGAATGCGGGCCGTCAGCACGAATTCCTCGAAAAACCACGTGGTATGCGCGAGGTGCCATTTGGCGGGACTGGCGTCATCCATGGACTGCACCGTGGCATCGGCGTCGGTGAGATCGGCCACCATGGCCTCGCTGGCCGCGCGCACGTGGCGGTAGTGGGCAAGCAATGCGGGCTCGTGCGGAGGGTGCACGGCGCTGGCAGGCAGCAGGGCAGAGGACATGCGGGCTCCCGGATCGGACTTTGCATCTGCCGCGGATGCCGCTGCGAGGGCGGCCGGCCGTGGCGTGTGGATTGCGGACAGGTTCCGATCCAGGCTCGCGCAGCAAGGCCGGGCGGGCTTCCCCCTGGATGGACGTGCACCGAAACCGCTCAGGCGTTCGAAACCATCATAGACCCGATTCGGGCGGCGGGCATAGCAGGCATACGCCTACAGAGCCGGCGGCTGCGCGCTGGCGGGCTGGCCAAACAGATAAGAGAGCGCCTGTCCCACCTCGGCCCGCAGCGTGGCGACGGCATTGGGATCGCCGGACAGGTGGCTCAGCAGGCAGCGCTGGAACAAGCCGTCGAGCACGGCATAGGCTGCGGCCGGGGACATGCAGGCCGGGGTGCCGCGCAGTTCCGCAAACCGGCCGACGATGCGCCAGGTCATGTCCTCGAGGCTCTGGTCTATCTCCACGACATCCGCCCGGAACGCCGCTTCGAACAGGGATTGCGCGCGCAGGTCGTACCACAGCCGGTGCATATGCGCCTCATCGCGCAGCGTGTCGCCAAGGATGGTCAGGAAGCCCTCCGTCAGCGCGTCATAGCTGGTGGCTTGCGCCAGCACCTTGTCATAGCGGGTAACGCAGCGGGCCTTGTACTGGCGCACGCTGCAGACGATCAGGTCGGTCTTGTCGTTGAAGTAGTAGTGGAGCACGCCATGCGAGAACTCGGAGTTCTGCGCGATCTCGCGCAGGCTGGTCCGTGCATAGCCCAAAGCCGCCAGCGTAGCCAGCGCGGCTTCGCCGAGCTCGGCGCGGCGTTCGGCGAACTTGTCCACGCGTTTGCGCGGCACTCTTTGCGGGTGCCTTTCCTGCTGTTCTGCCATGTCTACGCTTGCCGGCACGGGGCGCCGTCGGTTGCTCCAGTGTCTGGCAAGCATAGCATGCCCGCTGCGGCCGTTGCGCAGTGCAAACCCAATATTTTGGACAGTTGCCCAATAAAATCTTGACAGGTGTCAAGTCGATTTCTAGGCTGAGTACTCCATCCGCATAACAAACCTACAGGAGACAGCGATGGCACGATTCGACCTGACAGGGCGCAAGGCCCTGGTGACCGGTGGCGCCCGCGGTATTGGCGCGGGTATTGCCGAGGCGCTGGCCAGCGCCGGCGCCTCGGTCATGATTGGGGACGTTCTGGCCGAGCCTGGCCGTGAGACCGCGGCCAGGATTGCCGTCACGGGCGCGCAGGCGGGCTTTGTCCCACTGGACGTGACCCGAGACGAAAGCTGGGCCGAAGCGGTTGCCGCCACCGGCAGCGTCCTCGGCGGCTTCGACATCCTGGTCAACAACGCGGGCATTGAAATCACCTCGCTGCTGGCCGATATCGATGCCGCCGACCTGCGGCGCATGTTCGACGTCAACGTCATCGGCACGGCGCTTGGCATGAAGCATGCGTTCCGCGCCATGCGCCCCGCGGCCAATGGCAAGGGGGGCGCCATCGTCAATATCTCCTCGGTTGCGGCCACCATCGCATTTCCCGCCATCGCCGGCTACTCGGCCACCAAGTCCGCAGTCGACCGCCTGACGCGCGTCGGTGCGCTGGAGTCGGGCAAGCTCGGCTACGGGGTCCGGGTCAACTGCCTCTATCCCGGGCTGGTGCCGACCCAGATGGGCATGCAGCTTGCCGACGACCTCGTGGCCGCCGGGCTTTGGCCCACCACGGAAGCGGCGGTGACCGACGTGATCGGGCAGACCCCGCTGGGCCGCCTGGGCGACGTGACCGACATGGCGGACGCCGTGCTCTTCCTGTGCTCCGACGCTGCCCGCTTCATCACCGGCGCCGGCCTGCCCGTCGACGGCGGCATGGGCATGTGAGGCGGCACGCGCGTTCTCCGGCAAGAGAAACAATGGGAACAACTGGAATAGTTGGAATAGTTGGAACAAGAGGAGACATCCATGAGCAAGAAAAAACCCGTCGTGGTCTACGGCGCCTCAGGCTATACCGGGCGGCTGGTATGCGAATACCTGCGCGAGTTCAACGTGCCCTTTATTGCCGCCGGTCGCGATGCAGCCCGGGTACAGGCCGTGATGGACAGGATTCCGGGCATCGAGACGGCCGACTATGAGGTGGTCGGCGTGGAGCACACCACCGAGGCCCTGACCGAACTGTTCCGCGGCGCCAGGGTGGTCAGCAATATGGTGGGCCCATTCATCAAACTGGGCGGGGAGGTGGCCGAGGCTTGCCTGGCGGCCGGCTGCCACTACGCCGATACCACCGGCGAGCAGGACTGGCTGCTCGAAGCCCAGTCGCGCTGGGGGACCAGGTTCCAGGAAAAAGGCCTGCTGCTGTCGCCCGGCCTGGCGCAGATGTACACCACCGGCGAGATTGCCGCCAATATCTGCCTGGAAACGCCGGGGCTGGATACGCTCGACATCCTGGTGCTGTGGAAAGGCTTCCCGACCTACGCCTCCACCCAGACCATCTTCACCATCCTGAAAGCCAAATGGTATTACCTGGCCAATAATCAGTATGCCGAATGGGCGCCGGGCACCAGTTTCGAGGTGAATGTGCCCGGCCAGCACGAGAGCGCGCTGGCCCTGCCCTGGGGCGGCACCTGCCACCCGGTCTGGTTCAAGGACGACCCGCGCGTGGCCAATTGCAGGGTGGCCGGCGGCGTATTCTCCCGCGAGGTGATGAAGGGTGTGATCGCCACCGCGCAGATGGTCGAGGAGAAGATCAAGGTCTTGCCCATCGACCAGCAGGAAGCGGCACTGGCCGAGATCGCGGCTTCGGTGCAGGCGGGCATGCCGCCGCGCGAGAATCCGCGCCTCAACAGTTCGCTGGATTCCGTCTATGCCTCGGGGCCGCTGGGGCGGGCCCATTGCGTGATCCACGGCAACTGCAACTACAAGCAGACCGGCCTGTTGCAGGCTTATGCGGCGTACTCACTGCTCCAGCAGGCTCCCCGGCGAGCCGGGCTGGCATCGGGCTGCCAGGCTTTCGGTCACCGGGAACTGCTGGGGGTGCTCAAGAGCTTCGGGCTGGTGATGGACCCCGTGCTGACCGTGCACCGTTGAGCAGCCCGCCGCCAGGCTCTGATGCTCCCGGGCCTGCACGCGGCAGGCCCGGGCACCTGTGTTTTCGGAGAACCGCATGCGTTTGATCGATTATCTGGACAAAGGCGCCGCCAGGGACCCGGCGGCGCCGTGCCTGACCATGGGCGACGCGACCCTGTCCTATGCCGAAGTCCAGCAACTGAGCTGCCGGGTAGCCCGCGCGCTGTGGCGCGACGGTATCCTGCCGGGCGAGAAGGTGGCGGTGCTTTCGTCGAACGACGCTACGGCGTTTGCCTGCGTTTTCGGGCTATCGCGCGCGGCGGCGGTATGGTGCCCGATCAACCCGCGCAACGAAGCGGCTGAAAACCGCTATGTGCTCGATGCCTTCGATTGCACCTGCCTGATCTTTCATAGCGCCTACGCGCCGCTGGTGGCGCAGCTGCGCGCCCAGCTTCCCAGGCTGAAGGTGCTGGTGTGCCTGGACCAGCCGCAGGCTTTCGCCCCCGCGCTGGCAGCATGGCTGGAGAGCATACCCGGCGATCCGCTGGAACAGGCCGTTGCCGACGACCTGGTCATGATCGCCGGCACCGGCGGGACGACCGGCAAGCCAAAGGGCGTAATGCTCTCGGGCCGCAACCTGGAAGCCATGTCGGCACTGACCCTGATGGGCTACCCGTTCAAAGGGCGGCCCGTGTACCTGGCGCTGGCGCCCCTGACCCATGCGGCGGGCGTGTTATGCCTGCCGATGATGGCCCTGGGTGGCGAGATCGTGATCATGCCCCGGCCCGACCTGGGTGAATTCCTGCGGCTGGTGGAACGCCATCGCGTGACGCATACCTTCCTGCCACCCACCCTGATCTATATGTTGCTGCAGCATCCGGCACTGGCGGGCGCCCGGCTCGATTCGCTCCAATGCTTCTGGTACGGCGCCGCGCCCATGTCGGCGGCCCGGCTGGAAGAGGCCCTGCAGCGGATCGGCCCGGTCATGGCCCAGCTATTCGGGCAGACCGAAGCACCGATGATGGTTTCGATGATGCCGCCGGGCGATCATTTCAACCCGGACGGATCGGTGGCGCGCGAGCGGCTGGCATCGGCCGGGCGCCCGGGGCCGCTGGTGCAGGTGGCCATCATGGATCCCGACGGGCGCCTGCTGCCCAATGGCGAGAGCGGCGAAATCGTGGTGCGCGGCTCGCTGGTCATGATGGGCTACTACAAGGATCCCGCCGCCACGCGGGAGGCTTCGCGCCATGGCTGGCACCATACCGGCGACATTGGCTACCTGGACGCCGATGGTTTCCTCTACATCGTCGATCGTGCCAAGGACATGATTATTTCGGGCGGATTCAACGTTTACTCCACTGAGGTGGAGCAGGCGCTGATGCAGCACCCGGATATACAGGACAGCGCGGTGGTCGGCCTGCCCGACGAGAAATGGGGCGAGCGGGTGGTCGCCGTGCTGCAGCTTCATCCCGGGCGGGCGGTCGATGTCGAGGAGGTCAAGGCCTTTGCCAAAGCGCGCATCGGCAGCGTGAAGGCCCCGAAGCAAGTCGAGGTCTGGCCGGACCTGCCCCGCTCCAAAGTGGGCAAGGTGCTGAAGAGGGACGTGCGGGCCACGCTGCTGGCTCGCTTGCCGTAACCCCGGGCGTGCCGTTCCGGATGGCAATGCTCCCGCCGGCATGGCTGCGGGCGGGAGCGGGTCTTGCTGCGCGGCGGCGTGCTGCCGCCGGGCCGGGATCAGGCGGCCAGGGCGGCGCCGTCGTTCAGGGCTGCCACATCGGTGCGGGCCGCAGCCAGGCTGGCTTCACGGGCTTCGGGGCCGAACGCCAGGCCGTGCGCGCGCACATAGGTGATATCGGTGATGCCGAGGAAGCGGAACACCACGTCGACGGTCTGCTCATGCAGGTCCAGCGCACTGGCGTCCTGGCGCACGCCGCCGCGCGACGACACCACGATCACGCGCTTGCCACCGGCCAGGCCCACCGGACCGGACTCGGTGTACTTGAAAGTACGGCCGGCCTGGGCGATGCGGTCGATCCACGATTTGAGCTGGCTGGGAATGCTGAAGTTGTATTGCGGCACGCCCACGACCAGCACGTCGGCTTCCAGGAATTCCTTGAGGAAGGTTTCGGTGCGTTGCAGTTCGCTTTCCTGCACGGCGTTGAGGCCGTCCTTCGGACCGCCCAGCACGGGCAGCAGGTGACCGGACAGGTGAGCCGGGGTGTCCTGGTCCAGGTCGCGCACGGTCAGGCTGGCTTCGGGGTGCCTGGCGCGCAGGTCGGCCACGACCTTGGCGGTCAGGCTGCGGGAAGCGGAATGGCCGCCAAGTACGCTCGAGTCGATTTGCAGGATCTTCATGTTCATCTCCACAGGGGTTCGGGTTGATGAAGCAAAAGATAGCGGTCCGCCATTGATGCCGGTAGTGGGGCAAAATAGAACTTATTGTTCCAAGTGCAGAACGCCGGCCTGAATGATCCTGGCGCGCCCACCCCACAAGGAAGTCCGATGCAAGACCTGAACGATCTCTCTCTGTTTGCCCAGGTGGTCCAGCACGGCAGTTTCTCTGCCGCCAGCCGCGCCAGCGGCGTGCCCAAATCCCGGCTGAGCCGGCGCATTGCGCAGCTGGAACGCGATCTCGGCGTGCAATTGCTGCGCCGGACCACCCGGCAGGTGCGGGTGACGCCGATTGGCGAGGCTTACTACGAACGCTGCCGCGCCATGCTGGCCGAAGCGGACGCCGCGCGCGAAGTGATCGAGCAGGCGCGCGACCAGCCGGGCGGCACCTTGCGCGTGAGTTGCCCCGTGGCCATCGCACAGAGCCTGCTGGCGCCCGCCATCGGGCGTTTCATGCAGGCCAATCCCGGGGTGCGCATCGAGGTGGAGGCCACCAACCGCCGCGTCGACGTCATCGCCGAAGGCTTCGACCTGGCGCTGCGGGTGCGCGAGGTCATGGACGATTCCTCGCTGGTGGTCCGCACCTACGGCGAAAGCCCGCTGATGCTGGTGGCCAGCCCGGCGCTGCTGGACAGCATCGGCCGTCCGCGCACGCCCGAGGCCCTGGACGGCATGCCCGGCGTCAACCAGAAGCCGCACGATGGCAAGCACGCGTGGACCCTGACCTGCAATACCGGCCAGTCGATCCACGTGGCCTACGATCCCCGCCTCATTACCGATGAGTTCGCCCTGCTGCGCGAGGCGGCGATCGCGGGCGTGGGCGTGGCGATGCTGCCGCGCATGTTCTGCCGCGACGCCATCGAAAGCGGGGAACTGGAGGTGCTGCTGCCGCAATGGATCATGCCGGTGGGCACGCTGCACGCGGTATTCCCATCCCGCAAGGGCATGCCGCCCGCGCTGCGGCGCTTCCTGGATTTTCTGGCCGATATCCTGCCCGAGACAGCCTGCAAGGCGGGCATGCAGCCCCCGCGCCAGCCCGGCATGCACCGCCCGATCAGCCAGATCTGAACAGGTTCGGCCGGACCCGCAAGCGCGCGCCGGCGCAACTTGCGGCTTTACCTTCATGGTTGGGCGCACTAAGGTACAGGTGCGAACCACGCGTGGAGTTATAGGCGCTTGGTTCGCGCCAGATGGCGTGGACTGCCTGCGTGCGGTGCATCGCTTTTCCAACCGGACAAGGAGTGGCGACCATGAATGGCTCCCAGGGATCCCAGGACCTCGGCAAGGCGGTACTGCGCATCGTGCTCGGGCTGCTGATCCTGCTGCACGGCATTTCCAAGCTGATCAACGGACCGGGGTTCGTGACGCAGATGGTGACGCAGGCAGGCTACCCGCCGGCCCTGGCCTACCTTGTCTATATCGGCGAGGTGGTGGCGCCGGTTCTGCTGATCCTTGGCATCTGGACCCGGCTTGGGGCGGTGATCGTAGTCGTCAACATGCTTGTCGCGATCAGCCTGGTGCACACGAAGCAGCTGGGCATGCTGGCCGACACCGGTGGCTGGGCGCTGGAATTGCAAGGCATGTACCTTGCGGGCGCGCTGGCGGTTGCGTTGCTCGGAGCGGGTCGGCTGAGCGTGGGCGGCATCGGCGGCAGGTGGAACTAGCGCAAGCCTTCAGGGCGTCCATCGCCCCAGCGTCTCCGCCACGAACATATCGGGCGGCAGCGCTGGCGACCAAAGATAGCCTTGGCCGAGATCGCAGCCCAGGGCCAGCAGCGCGTCGCGCTGGGCAGGGGTCTCGATGCCCTCGGCCACGCACTCCAGCTTGAGGTCGCGCGCCAGATTGATGACATTGCGGCAGATTGCCGCGCGCTGGCTGTTGCCGGGCACCGCCACCACGAAGGACCGGTCCAGCTTGATCTGCGTGAAGGGCAGGTCCGCCAGCAGCTTGAGGGTGGCGATGCCGATGCCGAAATCGTCGATCGCCACGCCGTAGCCGAGCAGCCGCAAGCGGTTCAGCGAGATCGACAGGGCACGGGTGTCATGCACCGGATAGCCTTCGGTCAATTCGATGATCAGGAGCTGGCGCGGCATGCCGCTGGCTTCCACCATGGCGTCGAAAGCGTCAAGCACGCCGGGCCGGCACAGTGTCTGGGCAGAGGCATTGATGCTGAGGGGAATGCGCACGCCGCGCGCCAGCAATTGCTGCTGCACCGTCAGGCATTGCCGGCCCGCCAGATGGAACACCGCATCGGCTTCGCCCAGCGCCTCCAGCCGGGGGATAAACAGGTCGGGCCGGATCAGCCCGAGGTCCGGATGGCGCCAGCGGCAGAGCGCCTCGGCGCCGGCGAGCTCGCCGCTGCCGATCCTGAATTGCGGTTGCAGCATGATAAAGATGGCGCCCGGTGTCTTCAGCGCAGCCAGCAGCTCGCGGTCGTCAGGCTGGCTGGCCGGCGCCGCGGGCACCCGGGCGGTGAGATCGCGCTCCAGCGCATCCTGCAGGATCTCCTCGAGCATCACGACCGAGATCGGCTTGCGTACCGCCCTGACGTGGACAAGCCCGACGGAATCGGCCAGGCTTACATGGGAATCAATGATGTCATCCTCCAGCGCGGACACCCAAACCCAGAGTGGCTGGGCACCGGCAAAGGCATGCTCTGCGCGCCGGGTCAGTTCGTCCATCATGGCAGGTCCGTTGAGACCTGGCATTTCGATGTCGCACAGAACCAGATCGACCTTGCGCGCGGCCAGCAGGTCGAGCGCAATGCGGCCATCGGAGGCGCAATGCACGTCACTGACGCCAAGCTGGGTCAGCAACTGCTCCGCGGCCAGCAACTGGAAAGGGTGGTCGTCGATCACCAGGGCCGATAGTTCGGCGTAGCGCGTCTGCATGGTTGACTCAGGCTGGTTGTCGGTGGGGTGGCGGAGGCAGAAGCGTTGGGATGAAAGCAGGTGCGCCTCATAGTAGCGTAGATGATGCATGCTGGGCATGGCTCTCGGCCGGCAGCGGCGGATCGCACGGCGGAGGAGGGAGGTTTTGCACGGAAATCTGGCGCTATTGCGCCACGGCGGCCATCTTGGGCGCAGGCACGGCGCCCAGACCCGCTACAATCGCAGCCCGAGGTATTTGATTATGGCGTTTCGATAATGGGTTTTGGCTGGTTCGGATTTTCGACCTTGTGGCTTGTGCCGCTGGTATGGCGGCTGGTGACGCGCCTGCTTGCCGGCGAGCGCCGGTTCTTGAGCGGCCGGGGCACGCTCCGGGTATGGGTGGGCACGCTGATCGTGCTGTGCGCAAGCGCTTCGCTGGAAGCGCTGACGGGCGCTGCGGGCGAGGCCGGCATGGCAGGCAGCACGTCGGGCGGCAGCGCCGGGCGTGCGCTGGGCGGGCTCGTCTCCGGCATGCTCGGCTGGAGCGCCAGCCTGCTGGTGATGCTGGGCGTGCTGGCGCTGGCCGCGCCGATGATCTTCGGCGAAACCTGGCGCAGCCTGTTCCTGCGCGAGCCCCGCCCCGCGGAGCCGGAAGAAGCCGATCTTGCACCGGCTCGCAGTGCCGTTCGTACACCGGTCCGCACCGTGCGCGAGCCGGACAACTGGGAAACCACGCACCTGGGCACGACGCATGGCGCCGTGCCGGGCACGAGCGACCATGTACCGCGCCACAAAGGCATCGAAGCCGTTTCGGCGCGGCGCCAGCCGGTCTGGCAACCGCCTGCGCGCACCCGCGAGTCGCCGCCGCAACCGGGCGAGATATGGCTCCAGCAGGCTGCGCCGCCGGAAGCCGCCGCGCCGGCACCGCAGCCGGCCGTGTCCAGGGCCCCCGCCAAGCCAGCGCCAGCGCGTGCCGCCGGCCAGAACAGGAGCGCCAGCCAGGCTACCGCACGCACCGCATCCGCTGCGGCGGCCGCCACCACCTCGATCGCCGCGGCGGCGCAGCCCCGCACTGCTGCCATGGCAACGGCAGCGCAGGCTCGCAGCAGCGGCACCGCAACGGCCGCGACACCGCGCGCGAGTGTGGCCAGCAACCCCGTGCGCCAGCCGCAACCCGTCGTGCGCTCGGCCATCACCACCTTGCCGGAAGCCGGTTCGCGCACCGCCCGACCCGATGCGGGGAGAAACCCGGCCACCGCGCCGGCGGCCGTTGCCGCAGCGGCGCCCGCGTCCGTGCAGGCCAAGGCCGGCGGCGCCGCAATCCCGGTCGGTAACGCCGCACCTCAGGACGGTGAGCAGGGACAGGACAATACCGCGGATCACCTGCCGGGCGAACCGGCTGCTGCGCGGCAGGCACCGCCGGCTATGGCGGAAGCCGTGGCCGGACAAGCGCACACGCCGCCGGCACCGATCGAGCCAGTCGCGGTGCTGGAGGAGAAGACGGCCCCAGCGCAATCGCTCGCGGAGCCGCAGACGGTTGCAGTGCTGTCCCCGGAAGATGTCGCCCTGCCGGTTGCCGTGGCTGCCGGCGGCGCGCCTGGCGAAACGCTGCCCGTGACGCTGGACGAAATCCGCCAGGAAGCCGAGACGCTGATGGCAGAGCTGAAAGCCCTCTCCGGTGCCTGGAAACCGGCGGCGCCGGCTGTAGCGGAGGTGGCGGCGGTGGCGGCGGTGGGGGAAGCCGCCAAGGACGGGGCAGGCGGGGAAACGTTGCCGGAACCAGCCGAAGAGCCTGTTGAGTCCGCCGCTGAGCCCGTCACCGATGCGAATGCCGGCGATGCCGAAGGCATGGTCCCGGAAACGCCGGAATTCGCCGTATCCCGTGATGTTGCATTCGTGGCCGATGCGGTGGATTCGTTGACGGCGTCCGGGCCTGAGGCCGAGGCTGAAATCGAAGTCGAAGTCGAAGCCGAAGCCGAAGTCGAACATCACGCCGAGGTCGAAGCCGAGTTCGAACCCGAGGTCGGAGTTCAAGCCGAAACCGCGGCTGGTACGGATGAAAGCGCCGACTGCGTTCTCGATGCCAATCTGTTGGTCGAGCACCGGGGCGAGGAGATGGGTCCCGAACCGGCGCATCAGGCGGAAGCGGCGCCGGCCGCCGTCATCGCACCCGAGCCTGCCCCGGTGCCCGAGGCATTGCCTGCCGCACCGGCTGCCAAACCGCGCATCGTGTTGCAGGCCGTGGTCGGCAAGGTGGTCGCGCTCGGTGCCGCGCAAGGTGCGGCCACGTCAGCAGCAGTGGCACCCGTGGCACCCGGCGTGCCTGCGGCGCTGGCCATTGCAGTGACGCCGGCGCCTGCGCGTATCTCGGACTATCGCTTGCCCGACCTGGGCCTGCTGGAGGCCGCCACGGCCGATATCGAGCAGGTCACCGAAGAGCGCCTGCAGGAAACCGGTGACCTGATCGCGCAGCGCCTGGCTGAGTTCAAGGTGCCGGTATCGGTGGTGGGTGCGTCGGCCGGCCCGGTCATCACGCGCTTCGAAGTGGACCCCGCCATGGGGGTGCGCGGCGCGCAGGTGGTGGGCCTGATGAAGGACCTGGCGCGCGCGTTGGGCGTGACCTCGATCCGCGTGGTGGAAACCATTCCCGGCAAGACCTGCATGGGACTGGAGCTACCCAATGCGCGGCGCCAGATGATCCGTCTGTCGGAAATCGTGGCCGCGTCGTCATTCCTCGCGCACAACTCGAACCTGGTGCTGGCGATGGGCAAGGACATCACCGGCAACCCGGTGGTGACCGATCTGGCGCGCGCGCCGCACTTGCTGGTGGCGGGCACCACGGGCTCGGGCAAGTCGGTGGCGGTCAACGCCATGATCCTGTCCCTGCTGTACAAGGCCACGCCGGACGATGTGCGCCTGATCATGATCGACCCCAAGATGCTGGAGCTGTCGGTCTACGAGGGCATCCCGCACCTGCTCGCGCCGGTTGTGACCGATATGAAGCAGGCCGCGCACGCGCTGAACTGGTGCGTGGGCGAAATGGAAAAGCGCTACCGGCTGATGTCGGCGCTGGGCGTGCGCAACCTGGCCGGCTTCAACCAGAAGATCCGCACCGCCGAGGCCGCGGGCGAGTACGTGCGCAACCCGTTCTCGCTGACGCCCGATGCCCCCGAGCCGCTGCGCACGCTGCCGCTGATCGTGGTGGTGATCGACGAGCTGGCCGACCTGATGATGGTGGCCGGCAAGAAAATCGAAGAGCTGATCGCGCGGCTGGCGCAGAAGGCGCGTGCCGCAGGCATCCACCTGATCCTGGCCACGCAGCGCCCGTCGGTGGACGTGATCACGGGTCTGATCAAGGCCAATATCCCGACCCGGGTGGCCTTCCAGGTTTCGTCCAAGATCGATTCGCGCACCATTCTCGACCAGATGGGTGCCGAGAGCCTGCTGGGGCAGGGCGATATGCTGTTCCTGCCGCCGGGCACGGGCTACCCGCAACGGGTGCATGGGGCCTTTGTTGCCGATGACGAAGTGCACCGCGTGGTGGAACACTGGAAGCAGTTCGGCGAGCCGGACTACGATGAAGCGATCCTCGCCGGCGATCCGGCGGAGGCCGCCGCCGGGGACCTGTTCGGCGATGGCGGCGAGGTCGAGGCCGACCCGCTGTACGACGAAGCCGCCGCGTTCGTGCTCAATACGCGGCGCGCGTCGATCTCCGCCGTGCAGCGCCAGTTGCGCATCGGCTACAACCGCGCCGCGCGCCTGATCGAGCAGATGGAAGTGGCAGGCCTGGTCTCGCCGATGGGCCGCAACGGCGCGCGCGACGTGCTGGCGCCGGGCTCGGGCGATTGACGTCGGGCGGCGCCACCGGGAGACGATGATGGATGCCACGACTGGTCCGCCGCCTGTGCCGCAGGGCAACCTGCTGGCGCAGGTGCCCGTCGACCGCGACGCGGAGCGTTTTGAACCCCTGCTGGACCGGCCGGGCCTGAAGATCGAACGCATCGTCTCCAACGGCCAGGCCAGCCCGCCGGATTTCTGGTACGACAGCGTGCAGGACGAATGGGTGCTGCTGCTGAGCGGCAGCGCCGGCCTGCATATCGAAGGCGAGGCCGCGCCACGCCAGCTGATGCCCGGCGACTGGCTGCACCTGCCGGCGCATTGCCGGCACCGCGTGGCGTGGACCGATGCGGACCAGCCTACGGTATGGCTGGCCGTGCATTGCGCAGCGGCCACGCAAGGATAGGGCGGGCGCGAGCCGAAGCCGATTACTCTCAATGCACGCGCCCCACCTCACCGCCTTCAGCCTGCCTCTGCCGGAAACACCGGCTCCCCCAGGTTCAGCATCAGCCGGTTCGCCCACGCAAAGATGGCGATCGAGTGAATCAGATCGAGTATCTCCGCGTCGCTCACGCCCACCTCGCGCAGCGCGCGCAGGCTTTCGGCGCTGACTTCGTTCGGCCGCTCGGTCAGTTCGATGGAGAACTTCGAGATTGCCCGCTCGCGCTCGGTGGTCCCGGCGGTTTCCGGGTCTTCGAATATCTGTGAAATCACATCGTTGCGCTTGGCCAGTTGCTCGAAGCGCTGCGCATGCACCGATGCACAGTACACGCAGCCATTGACCCGCGACACCACCGTGCTCGCCAGTTCGCGCTCGGCGCGCGCCATGCCGCCGGGCGCGTACATGATGGCGTTGAAGGCGGTGGAGCGCTGGCGCAGGATCTCGGGCTGGTGCACCAGGAAGAGGTAGTAATCCGAGACCTTGGCCTTGGGATGGCTTTCTTCCAGCACCGCGACCTGCCCGGGCGTCGCCTGCTCTACCTGGACCACGTCCAGCCAGGCCTTCCAGTCGAGGATTTCGTTGGTGAAACCTTTCACCTTGATCGGTGCGCTCATGCTGCGGCCTCCTCGGATTGCAGGGTCTTGAGGGCCTTGAGGCCGGCCACCAGGCGTACCTGGTAGGACAGGAAAGCGATCAGTTGCGCCAGGGTCACCACGTCGGGGGTGGCCAGGCCGGCGGCGGGCAAGGTCTTCAGGGCAGCTTCATCGCCGGCTACCGGGTTTTCGATCAGCGTGCGGGTGAAGGCCAGGATGGCGCGCAGGCGGGGATCGGCCAGCGTGGCGGGATCTCCTTGCCCTGCCACGGCGACCAGGGCCGCATCGGCGCCGGCTTCGCGCAGGCGGTCGCGGTAATGCACGGCCAGTTCCGGCGCCGGCGTCAGGCGCGCGGCATAGAGCGCCACCAGCAGGCGCTCGGCCAGCGCCAGGCCGGGCAGGGCGGGAGCGAACAGGGCGTCGTAGCTGCCTTGCGTGGATACGGCGACTTTGTCGCGCTGATGGCGCAGCGCATGCGTGGCGGAGCCGGCGGCAAGGCCGGCCACGTGGTCCACCACGTCGGCGATGGCGGGGTTGGCTTGGGTCATGATGGGTTCTCTGTCTTGACTCAGGGGTTTAGTCGTTCGGTGCTTCGGCGCGGCCGGCATGACTGGCGACCGCGCGGGCCAGGAATTCACGCACGCCAATCCACGATTGTTCGTCCGCTACCGCATTGGCCGCGGGCGTGCCGCCGGTGGTGCTGATGCGCCTGGAAACCGGGTGCGCGTAGACCATCTGCGTGGCCGGCACATAGGGAAACAGGATGGCATGGCCGGCTTCCTCGAAATCGAGATGCTCGACGGCGTAGGGATGCCCGGCTTCGGCCAGCTTGTCCACCACCATGCGCGAGTACCGGCTGGAAGGCCAGGAGCCGTCGTCGGTGCCCGACAGCAGCATCACCGGTCCGCGGATGTTTTCCACGCGGATGCGGGCGCGCGCCACCGCCTCGGGGTCCTGCAGCGCGGTCAGGATGGCGCGTTCGTGCCGGTGCGGCGCCGGGCCTTCGTCGAAAGGCGCCCAGCTGGCAGTGCGGTTGTTCTCCCATACGTGCGCCAGCGGCTTGCCGTGGTGCAGCCAGGCCGCGCCTTCGCGCCCGATGGCGGGGTCGGCGGCATTCTGCGCGCTGTGCACTACCGCCCCCGGCACATAGCCGATCACCGCCGAGACCAGCCCGGCAAAGGTCGCGCCCAGCAGCAGCACCAGCTCGCCGCCGCGGGACTGGCCCGACAGCGCGATGAAATCGCGCGCCGGCCGTACCTGCTGGCGCATCCAGCGCAGGCCGCGCTCGAAGTATTCCAGCGGCGTATTGGATATATAGTCCGAGAGCCCCGGCGCCTTGAAGTACGCCAGCGCCAGCGCGGCATAGCCGCGCGAAGCATAGAGCGCGGCGCGCGGCTCGTTGATGCCGCCGCCCGAGCCGTTGAGCACCATCACCGCCGGATGCGGCCCCGGGCCCGCAGGCAGGTAGAGCGTGCCGACCAGGCCGTCGTCGCGCACTTCCTGCCGGGTCACGCCGGCGGCCGCCAGGCGCTGCACCAGTTCGCCGCGCACCTCGCCGCCGTCCGTGCGCACAGTGATGTCGGTCGCGAGCGGCCGGGTGGCGTCGGCGTGGAATAGCTCCCGGCTGTCGCTGTCGACCGGGCGCTGCGACCAGAGCAGGCCCATCGGGCTGACGCCCGAGTAGCTGCCGGACGAAGGCGCGTCGCGTTCCAGGTCGACAGTGCCCGCGGCATCCGCCACGAACACCGCCTCGCTGGCCCAGGGAATCTCCCGGCCGCGCAGCGTGCGCGCGGCGACGGTGACGATTTCGCCGGGGCGCAGGCCCGACACGGCGATCCGGCGCGGCACGTCGATCAGCTCGTCGGCCGGCGTGATGGTAAGCAATGCCATATCCGCTGCTCCGCCTTACTTGCCGTCGCGCGTGACCATCATCGCCGCGGTACGGTCGCTGGTCATCGGCGCCACCTTCAGGCCCTTCTTCGCGGCCCAGATGTTCTGGTAATGGTAGAGCGGCAGCACCCCCACGTCGTCCGACACCAGCTTGACCGAGCGGCGCAGGATGGCTTCGCGCCTGGGCACGTCGAACTCGGCCGTGGATTCGTCCAGCGCCTTGTCTACCGCCGGGTTGCTATAGTGGCCCCAGTTCGAGGCCCCCAGGCCTTTCCTGGCGTCCACGGTGGCGAGCACGTTGACCAGCGCGTAGCTGGCTTCGCCGGTGCCATTGCCCCAGGCCAGCATGCTGACCGCGTACTCGTTCTTGTTGGCGCGGCCCGAGTAGACCGACCAGGGCACCACTTCGACCTGCGTCTTGACGCCCACGCGCGTCCAGAACTGCGCCACCGCCTGTGCGGTCTCGGGGCCTTGCGGATAGCGGTCGTTAGGCGCGTGGATGGTCAGCTTGAAGCCGTCCTTGAAACCCGCCTCGGCCAGCAGTTTCTTTGCCTGCTCGGGATCGTAGGGGATGTCCTTGACCTCCGGGTTGTAGCCGAAGGTGTTCTTCGGCATCCACTGGTTGGCCACGCTGGCCGTGTTTTGCAGGATGCGGCCCACCACCGCCTGGCGGTTGATCGCCAGCGACAGCGCACGGCGCACGCGCACGTCCAGCAGCGGGTTCTTGTCGAGCGGCTTGCCGGCGTTGTCGGTGATGTACGGGTTGGGGCCGGGCTTGAAGCTCGGCTGCAGCAGCATGACGCGCAGGCCGGCATAGGGGAAGACGCTCACGCCGGGCGACTGCCTGAGCTTGGCGAGGTCGGAGACCGATACCTTGTCGATCACGTCGACATCGCCGGACAGGAGCGCCGCGGTGCGCGCGGGGCCATTGTTGATGTAGCGGTAGCTGACCTGCTGCCAGGCCGGCTTGCCGCCCCAGTAGCCGTCGTTGCGCGTCATCGTCACACGGTCGCCCGGCGTGTAGGAGACGAATTTGTACGGACCGGTGCCGACCACGGCGCGGCCGCTGTTGTAGTCCTCGGTGCCGGATTTCTCGCCGACATGCTTGCTGACGATATGGATCGAGGCCAGGTTCAGCGGCAGGTCCGGGTTCGGGATGGTGGTCTTGACGATCAGCGTGTACGGATCCTTGGCGGTGACCGCTTCCACGGTGCGCAGATAGCCCGAGAATGAGGCCACGCTGCCTGGCACGTTGCGCACGCGCTGGTAGGAGAAGATCACGTCCTCGGCGCCGAAGGGCTTGCCGTCCTGCCACTTCACGTCGCGGCGCAGCTTGAATTCCCAGGTCTTGTCGTCCAGCGGCTTCCATGACAGGGCCAGCCCTGGCTGCAGCTTGTTGTCCTTGTTCTCCACCAGCAGGTCCCAGAAGTGCAGGTCCACGGAGCGGTCGCCCGCATGGTTGTTGAGTTGCGGGTCCAGCGAGGACAGCGGATCGGCAAAGGCGATCGACAGCGACTGCGCGGAGGCGGCGCCGGCGCAGAGCATGGCGGCGACGGTGGCGCTGGCGGAAAGGGACAACAGGCGTTTCATGGACGGATTCCTCGGGGCGGTTGGAATAAGCAGGGCGGCGCGGCGCGCTTCAGCCGCCGTCGTTCAGGTGGCAGGCGCTGAAATGGTTCACGGCGATGCCGCGCAGGCGCGGCACCTCGGTCCGGCAGCGCGCCATGGCATGCGGGCAGCGCGGATGGAAATGGCAACCCGGCGGCGGCGCCAGCGGGCTCGGAATCTCGCCGCGGATGGCGGTGAAGGTCTTGTGGCGCGAATCCAGGCGCGGGATTTCCGCCAGCAGCGCCTGCGTGTAGGGATGGTTGGCCTGCCGGAAGATCTCCTCCGTGGGCGCGCTCTCCACCACGCGGCCCAGGTACATGATGACCACGCGGTCCGACACATGCTCCACCACGCCAAGGTCGTGGCTGATAAAGAGATAGGTCAGGCCGAGCTGCTCGCGCAGGTCCATGAACAGGTTGAGCACCTGTGCCTGGATCGAGACATCCAGCGCGGCCACCGCCTCGTCGCACACCAGCAGCTCCGGCTGCACGGCCAGCGCGCGGGCAATGCCGATGCGCTGGCGCTGGCCGCCGCTGAACTGGTGCGGGTAGCGCTGGCGCAGGGCCGGGTCCAGCCCGGCGCGCTCCAGTTGCGCGCTGACGTAGTCGTCGAAGCCGGCCGCATCCACCAGCCCGTGCAGGCGCGCGCCTTCGCCGACGATGCGGTCGACCCGCAGGCGCGGGTTCAGGCTGGCATACGGATCCTGGAACACCATCTGTATCTTCAGGCGCAGCGCGCGGCGGGCGGCGGCATCCAGGCCGTCGACGCTTTGGCCGTCCACGCGGATCTCCCCCGCCGACGGTGGCAGCAGGCCGGCCACCATGCGCCCGAGCGTGGACTTGCCGCAGCCGGATTCGCCCACCAGGCCAACCACTTCGCCACGGCGGATCTGCAGGTCGACGCCGTCCACGGCATGGGTGACCGGCGCCGGTTCCGACCAGCCCAGCCGCCGCAGCGCGCGGCCAATATAGTCGAAGCGGCCGGGATGCTGCTCGCCAAAGCGCTTGGCAAGGCCGCGGGCGTCGATCAGCGCAGGCAAGCGCGGCGGCTCGCCGGCGGCGTGTTCAGTCGGCTTCATGCGAACTCCGCGGTGACGGCCGGCTGGCCCGGGTGAAAGCAACGGACCTGGCGCAAGGCTCCGGGCGAGCTGATCGCCGGGGCCTCGCGGCAAGCCCCGGAGGCGCGCGGGCAGCGCGCGGCAAAGGCGCAGCCGGGCGGCATCGTCAGCAGGTTCGGCGTCATGCCAGGGATCTGGCGCAGGCGCTGGCCGCGCTTGTTCAGGCTCGGCAGGCTGCCGATCAGGCCTGCCGTGTAGGGGTGCAGCGGATGATCGAGCACGGCGTCTACCGGGCCTTGCTCGACGATGCGGCCGGCGTACATCACCGCCACCTCGTCGGCCAGGCCGGCCACCACGGACAGGTCGTGCGTGATCCAGATCAGCGCCGTGCCGTGCTGGCGCGCCAGCTTCTGCACCTCGGACAGGATCTGCGCCTGGATGGTGACGTCCAGCGCGGTGGTGGGCTCGTCGGCAATGATCAGGTCGGGCCGGTGCAGCATGGCGATGGCGATCGCCACGCGCTGGCGCATGCCGCCGGAAAGCTGGTGCGGATACGCGCGCAGGCGTTCCTCGGGGCTCGGAATGCCCATCATCCCCAGCGTATCGCGCGCCTGCTCGCGCGCCTGCTTATGGCTCGCGGCGCTATGGGCGCGTACCGCCTCGATCATCTGCGCATCCACCCGCATCACCGGGTTGAGCGTCATCATCGGGTCCTGGAAGATCATCGCGATGCGATTGCCCTGCAGCTGGCGCAGTTCGGCGGGCCGCATGCAGGTCAGCTCGCGGCCCTGGAACAGGATCTCGCCGCCCACGATGCGTCCCGGCGCGTCGACCAGTCCCATGATGGAGAATCCCGTCACCGACTTGCCCGAGCCGGATTCGCCCACCAGCCCGAGAATGCGGCCGCGCGGCACGCTGAAGGAAACGTCGTCCACCGCCGGCAGCACGCCGGCGCGGGTTTCGAAGTGCGTGCGCAGATGGCGGACTTCCAGCGTGGGCACGGCCTTGTCGATGCTTGCCGCCGTCATTTCTGCAGTCTCGGGTTGAGTACGTCGCGCAGGCGGTCTCCCACCAGGTTGATGGCCACCACCGTGACCAGCAGCGCGATGCCGGGGAAGAAACTGATCCAGTATTCGTCGGACAGCATGAACTGGTAGCCGTTGGCGATCAGCAGGCCAAGCGATGGCTCGGTCACCGGCACGCCCAGGCCGAGGAAGGACAGCGTGGCTTCCAGCGTGATGGCGCGCGCCACCTGCAGCGAGCCGATCACGATCAGGGGCGGCAGGCAGTTCGGCAGGATATGGCCCACCACGATGCGCCAGTTGGAGATGCCCTGGCCGCGCGCCGCTTCCACGTATTCGCGCCGGCTCTCCACCAGCGCCTGGCCGCGCGCGGCGCGCGCATAGTAGGCCCATTCCAGGATCACCAGGGTCAGCACCACATTGAGCACGCCCTTGCCGAGGAAGGCCAGGATCATCATCGCCACCAGGATCGACGGGAAGGACAGCAGCAGGTCCACCGTGCGCATGATCAGGCTGTCGATGCGGCCGCCGGCATAGGCGGCCAGCAAACCCAGCAGGGTGCCGACGATCCCGGCGATCAGCGCCGAGCCCACGCCCACGGTCAGGCTGATGCGCAGGCCATAGAGGATGCCGGAGAAGATGTCGCGCCCCTGGCCGTCGGTGCCCAGCCAGTAGCTGAAGCTGCCGGCGCCGTTGGGCGTGCCGGGCGCCAGGCGTGCGTCCATCACGTCGAGCTGCAGCAGGTCGTAGGGATTCTGCGGCGTCACCAGCGGCGCGAAGATGGCGGCCAGCATCAGGATGGCCAGCACGGCAAGGCCGAACACGGCAGTGCGCGAGGCGAAGAAATCCGCCGCCACCCGGCGCCAGGGCGATTCACGGCGCAGTGCCTGGGGCGGGGCAGGCATGGCGGGGGCAGTGTTGTCGATGGCGCTCATGCGGCGGTCTCCAGCCGCACGCGCGGGTCGAGCAGCTTGTAGAGAATGTCCACGATCAGGTTCAGCGTGACGAACAGGCACACCACCACGATCAGGTAGGAAACGATCACCGGACGGTCCAGCGCGTTGATGCTGTCGAGGATCAGCTTGCCGGCGCCCGGCCAGGCAAAGATGCTCTCGGTCACCACGGCGAAGGCGATGGTCGAGCCGAATTCCAGCCCCAGCACCGTCACCAGCGGGATCATGGTGTTGCGCAGCACGTGGCCCAGCACCACGCGAAGCGGCGACAGGCCCTTGGCGCGCGCGAACTTGACCCAGTCCTGCGGCAGCACCTCGCGCACACCGGCGCGCGTCAGCCGCAACACCAGCGAGACCTTGAACAGCGACAGGTTGATGGCAGGCAGGATCAGGTGGCGCAGGCCGTCCGCGGTGAGCCACGACCAAGGCACGCCGAGCCACTCGGCGGTGGCGCCGCGCCCGCCCGATGGCAGCCAGCCGAGCCGCACGCTGAAGGCCATGATCAGCATCAGCCCGACCCAGAAGGTGGGCAGCGAGAAGCCGACGATGCTGCCGGTCATCAGTACGCGCGACAGCGGATGCTCCGGATAGAGCCCGGCGAACAGGCCCAGCGGCACACCCACCAGGATCGCCAGCAGCAGTGCCGCCACAGCCAGTTCCAGCGTGGCCGGCAGCCGTTGCAGGATCAGCTGGATGGCCGGCACGTTATAGACAAAGCTGTTGCCCAGGTCGCCGCGCAGCGCGCCATGCAGAAAGGACAGGTACTGGCGCCATAAGGGCTGGTCCAGCCCCAGCCTGGCGATGATGCGGGCACGCTCGACCTGGTCCACGTCCTGGCCGATCAGGATGTCGACCGGGTTGCCGATCGCGTGCAGCCCGGCGAAGACGATCACCGACATCGCCAGCACCACCAGCAGCGACTGCGCCAGCCGGCGCGCCAGCCATCGGATCGGCCAGCGGCTCATGATGCGTTCGCCACGCCGGCGCGAAGTGCCGGCGGCGGCCCGGCCGGTACCCACTCGTCGCCAAAGACTTCGGGTTCGGCGAAGGCTTCCATATTGGCATAGTGGAATTCCACGTCTTCCTGGTAGAGCAGGCCCGCAATACCCTGGCCGAGGCGTCTGGCACCATCGCTGATGGCCGGGATATCGCCCGACACGGTGCCGTGCGATAGCGCGGCGGGATAGCAGAAGCAGTGGATACGCGACAGGCCCGGGCAGGCGCCAGGCGTTTTCTCCAGGAATTCGAAGGCCGGGCCAAGATCCGGCGAGTCCGACAGCTCCTGGTCTTGCTGGCCGTCGCGCGGCGCGTAGCGGTCGCGCCAGTAACGGATCTGCCCGGCGAAGGCGGCGAACTCCTCGCGCGTTTCCAGGGCAATGCGGAAACCCGTCGAGAAAATCAGGAAATCCAGCTCGAACACGCCCTTTGGCGTGTGCACCAGCAGCGCGTCGCCGGATTGCTCGATGCGCTCGATGGGACAGCCCAGGTTGAAGCGGGCATTCTCGTGCCGCGAAACCCGCAGCGTGCTGCCGCGCGGTGGCGGCACCTGCTGCGCGTTGATGTAATGGCGGATGCGCCACTTCCATTCGTCGGGCAGGCCGGCATGGCCATGCGTGAGGCCCGGGTTGCCGGCGCCCTTGCCCTTGTTGATACGCGGGATGTCAGCACGGCGGATCAGCAGGTCGACGCTGGCTGCGCCCGCTTCCAGCGCGGTGGCAGCGCTATCCATGGCGGAGGCGCCGGCGCCGATCACGCCCACGCGCTTGCCGCGCAAGGTGCCGTAATCGAAGGCATCGCTCGAATGCGCCCAGCGCGCGCGCGGCAGGTCCTGCGCGAACGGCGGCACATGGGCGCCGCCCAGTCCGTCGCGGCCGGTGGCCAGCACCACGCGGCGCGCCAGCACGGTCTGCCCGCCGGAGGGCGTGCGCATTGCCAGCGCCACCAGGCCGTCGGGGCGCGGCAGCACGCGCTCGACCTGGTGTTCGTTGCAGATGTCGAGATCCAGCACGCGGCGGTACCAGCGCAGGTAGTCCATCCACTGCAGGCGCGGGATCTTGTCCAGCGTCTCCCAGGCCTCGCCGCCGAATTGCGCTTCGAACCAGGCGCGGAAGGTGAGGGCGGGCAGGCCCAGCGCGGGCCCGGTCAGTTGCTTGGGCGAGCGCAGCGTCTCCATGCGCGCCGTGGTGGCCCAGGGGCCCTCGAAGCCTTCGGGCGAGCGGTCGAAGATGCGCACGTTCACGCCCAGGTGCTTGAGTGTGGCCGCCGCGGCCATGCCGGCCATGCCGCCGCCGATCACGGCGACGTCGAGCACCGGTTCGCCGTCATGCGCCCGCGCTACGGTCCAGTTCCTGGTGGGCAGTTCCAGCCAGGCGAGATCCTGGCGCAGGCGCGCTTCCAGCTTGGCGAGGCCCTGGGCGGCGTTGGCGGATTCTGCCGGGGTGGCGTCAGCGGGCAAGTTCATAGGTCGGTGTCGTCGGTGTCGAGGGGGGCGCCGGCCGGCTCGGTGGCCGTGGCGTCGCCATACAGTGCTTGCAGCAGCGCGCCGTGCTGCTCCGGCCCGCGCTGGGTGAAATCCGGCAGCAGCGCGCGGGCCGCGGCCGCCAGCGTGTCGATCAGTGCCAGCACTGCGGCGCTGGCCGGCCTGGACTGGGGGGTGATCACGCCAAAATAAAAGGGGATGTCGGCGTCGATGGGCCGCACCACGATGTCCGCCAGCGGCACGCCGCGCGCGGTCACCGGCTCCAGCACGGCGATGCCGAGGCCGGCGCGTACCGCGGTCAGCGCGTTGAGCGAGGAATTGGTGTCGATCAGCGCGGCCGGCTCCACGCCCGCCCGGGCAAAGGCCTCGTCCAGGCGGCGGCGCAGCCGGTAGGGGTTCTGCATGGTGACGATGCGCCGTCCGCTGCAGGCCGCGAGCGGGATGGTGGCGCGCGCGGCCAGCGGATCGTCGGCGCGCACCGCGGCAACGCAGGCCGCCTGCCCGATCCAGTGCACGGTCACGCCGCGGTGCTCCAGCGGCAGGCTGGTCAGCCCGATCTCGGCCGCGCCGGTCAGCACCGAGTGCACGACTTTTTCCGGGGAAGCGCTATTGATATGGATATGGCTGGCATGGCCCGAGCCTGCCGTGCCGGCCGTGGCATGGTCCGGCTGCTTGCCGGCCAGGGCGAGGGGCAGCAGGCCCGCCGCCAGGGCCGGGGTGGCGGCAACCTGCAGCGAGCGGTTCTCCTCGCGGGCGATTTCGGCGGCGCGGGCGCGGATCTGCTGCAAGCCCACCAGCGCATGTTCCACTTCCTCATACAGCAGGAAGCCCCGCTCGGTAGGGCTGACGCGCGGCCCGCTGCGGGCAAACAGCGCAAAGCCGATCTCGCTCTCCAGCTCCTGGATCAGGCGGGTGATGGCCGGCTGGGAGCGCCCCAGCAGGCGCCCGGCGGCGGTGATGCTGCCGCTGGTCATGACTGCCGCGAAGGCTTCCAGTTGCCGGATTTCCATGGGGGCTCGATGTCGCTGATGCGATGTATGCTTTTTCTGGATTCTGGACCACCAAGCATTCGTATTGCAAATACTATTTTCGTATGTGCTAATGCGGCGCTGAAGGATGGATTGCAGCGGCCCGGGATACGAGCCCGACATGCAAATGATTCGAGATAGTGACAAAATTCGCAAATATGCTGCGCTTCTGGCAAAAATGTGGCTTTATTGGGTAGCATTGCGCACCTGGGGAAGGCACGCAATGTGAAAAGAGGCGCCTGACTCGCACCCTATTGCACGGAGATATTCATGACCCACCCATCCAGCCAGCCCACTTTTGCCTTCGTCGCAGCATCCTGGGCGGCACTCCTTGCCGGCTTTGTGGCATTTCTCATCGGGCTGTTCAACGCCGACATGCAGCTCAACGAGCGGGGCTACTACTTCACAGTGCTGGTGTACGGCCTCTTTGCGGCGGTTTCCGTGCAAAAAAGCGTGCGCGACCGCATGGAAGGCATCCCGGTGACGGGCATCTACTACGGCTTGTGCTGGGTGTCCGTGCTGCTTGCCGTGGCGCTGCTCGGCGTCGGCCTGTTCAACGCCACCCTGGCGCTGAGCGAGAAAGGCTTCTACGGTATGTCGTTCGTGCTCGCCCTGTTCGGGGCGATTGCGGTGCAAAAGAACACGCGCGACATCCAGGCGTCCAAGCCGCAAGTGATCGAATCGGAGTTCGTGCAGATCCACGAGGGCGGATCCGCCAAACAGCAGGAGCTCTGAGCCGCCGGTGCCTGGCCCGGCACGTATCATGGAATCCATGACAGGCCGGGCGGTCGCGATGCCTGTGTTGCGGTGCGATTTACCGGACCGCGCCGGCGCACCGCGGGCCCGGCATGACACACGGGAGAGCACCTCATTTGAATGCCGACCAAGGCCGCGCGCGCGGCGCCGGCCTTAGCATCCAGGCCGGGCTATCCAGGACCATGGCGGTGCTCGCTTCCGCGCTGATCGGGCTTGCGCTGCTGGCCGCGGCAGGCACGGCGCGCGCCGACACGCTGCGGATCGGCTCCAAGCGTTTTACCGAGTCCTACATCCTCGGGGAAATCCTCACCCAGACCGCGGCCGCCCATGGCAGCGCCCAGCACACGCCCGGCCTCGGCAACACGGCCATCGTGTTCGAGGCGCTCAAGGCGGGCAGCATCGACCTGTACCCGGACTACACCGGCACGGTTGCCAGCGAAATCCTCAAGCTGCCGCCCGGCACCACCCTCGATCAGATCAATCGGGCGCTGGCGCCGCTTGGCCTGGCGGCCGGCATCCCGCTCGGATTCGAGAACACCTACGCCCTGGCAGTGGACGAGGCAAAGGCGCGCCGGCTTGGCCTGGCAGCGCTGGGCGACCTGGCCGGGCAGCCGCAATTGCGGCTGGGCCTGTCGCACGAATTCCTCGGCCGGGCCGATGGCTGGCCGGGGCTGGCGCAGCGTTATGGCCTGCGCCAGCATCCGCTGGGGCTGGACCACGGCGTTGCCTACGAAGCACTGGCCAGCGGGCAGGTCGACGCCATCGACATTTATTCCACCGATGCCAAGATCCGCAAGTACGGACTGCGCGTGCTGACGGACGATCGCCATTACTTTCCGCGCTATGACGCCGTGGTGCTTTACCGGCGCGACGTGCCGCAGCGCTTCCCGGCGGCCTGGCAGGCATTGACCAGCCTGGCCGGCAAGGTGCAAGCGCGGGACATGATCGCGATGAATGCGGCGGCCGAACTGGACGGGCAATCCTTCGACACGGTGGCGCGCACCTTCCTGGCGAAGAGCGGTGCCAGCACGGCGGGCGATCAGGCAGGGACCCGGACGGCCGCGCGTGCCGGGCTTGCCGGCACCTTGTTTGGCCGCGAGACCTTGCGGCTGACCTGGCGTCACCTGGCCCTGGTGTTCGGGGCGGTCGGCGCGGCGGCCCTGATTGGCGTGCCGCTGGCCATCGTGGCCGCGCGCCGGCCGAGGCTGGGCCTGGTCCTGATGGCGGCGGTGAGCGTGCTGCAGACGGTGCCGTCGCTGGCCTTGCTCGCCATGCTGATTCCGCTGCTGGGGCGCATCGGCGTATGGCCGGCGATGGTGGCGCTGTTTCTCTATGCGCTGCTGCCGATCGTGCGCAATACCCTGACCGGCCTGCAGCAGGTACCGGCCGGCATGCGGGAGGCGGCGCGCGCCCTGGGTTTCCGGCCCGGCCAGGTGCTGCGCTACGTCGAGCTGCCGCTGTCGATGCCGGTGCTGCTGGCGGGCATCAAGACGGCAGCCATCATCAGCGTCGGCACCGCCACCATTGCCGCCTTTGTCGGCGCCGGCGGCTATGGCGAACGCATCGCCATCGGACTGGCGCTGAATGATCACGTCCTGCTGATGGCCGGCGCCATCCCGGCCGCCGTGCTGGCGCTGCTGGTGCAGGCGGGATTCGAGCTGGGGGAATGGTATCTGGGCAGGCAGGGCCAGGGCGGGCCGGCAGCCTGAAGGGGCAGGGCCTGTAGTCTTATTCCGTGACGTTGTCCATGGCCAATGCCGGCGTCTTTGCCTTGTTCGCCAAGGCGAGCCACCAGAACGCCGCAGCCGAGAGCGAGACGACCACGGTCACGTAAAGCCCGGCTCGCACGCCGGCTTGAAACGGCCGGGTGGCCGCGATCAGCGCGCCGAAGATGGCCACACCCAGTGCGGCGCCCAGTTGCCGGGCCGAATTGAGTACCGCGGCGGCAATGCCGGCCTGGTGTTTTTCGACGGTCCCCATGGCGGGCGCCGTCGCTGCCGGCGAGATAAAGCCGGAAGCCAGGCCAATCGCCAGCATGGGCACGGCAGCAACCCAGTAAGGCGAGGTGGGGCTGGTCCAAAACATACCCAGGGCGCCTGCCGCATAGAAACCGAAGGCGCCGCACATGGACCACCGCGTGCCGCACCGTTTCGAGATGCGGCTGGAGACCAGGCTCCCGATAGCCACCATCGTCGTCATCGGCAGGAAAGCGAGCCCGGTCCGCAGTGGCGAGTAGGCCAGGACCTGCTGATAGTAGAGGCTTGTGACAAAGAGCAGGCCGTAGAACACGAAGGCCGAGGCCATGGAAACACAGACTGACCCGGTGAAGATGGCGCTCTTGAAGAATGCCACCGGCAGCATCGGATGCCTGTTTCGTGCCTCGGTCAGCAGAAATGTCACCCAGGCTGCAACGGCGACTACGCTGCCTGCAACAATCGGCGGTGAAGCCCATCCCAGCGCCTGGCCTTCGATCAGCACGCCGATGAGCGCGCCAAGCGCGACCATGGCGCTGACCTGTCCCAGAAGATCGAGGCGGCCAGCCTGCGGCAGCTTCCGGTCGCGCGCGATGCGCCACGCCATCCCTATGCCGGCCAAGCCAACCGGCAGATTCACGAAGAAGATGCTGCGCCAGCCGAACAGATCGATGAGAACACCGCCAACCAGCGGCCCGGCCGCCATGGCGACGCCGCCGCAACCAACCCATACGCCAACAGCACGTGCCCGTTCCTCCGGATCGGGGCAGGCATGATTGATGAGTTTCAGCGAACATGGCACCAGCAGCGCCGCGCCAACGCCCTGGAGGAGGCGGGCAACGACGAGACCTGGCAAGCCGCTTGCCAGGCCGCAAAGCACCGAGGCGCAGGTGAACACCACCAGACCGGCGAGGTAGGTATTCCGTGCGCCCCAGCGGTCTCCCAGCAAGCCGCCCGTCAGGAGCAGGCTGGCGAACGCCAGGGTATAGGCATTGACGACCCATTGCAGGCCCGCGATATGCGTGCCGAATGCCGTGGACAGACTATCCAGCGCCACGTTGACGATGGATGCGTCCAGGGCAACGACGACATAGCTGATACTGGTGGCTGCCAGGATGCCGCGCTGGAATGTGTGTCCGCTCCGCATGTCGCCAGTCTCCATCGTTAATTGTCCTTGTCATTGTCAAATCGATGACCTGGACTCTAGCTGCGGATGGACGACAGATGCTTCGATGCGTGTCGAAGCATGCGATCGGGTCTGGATGCTATCGTAACGGTGTCCTACGAGAGACCAGAGATTGGAGATCCAGGCATGGATGCGCACCCGAATATCGCCGCCGCCGCGTTCCTGATCGCCGACCCGGCACGCGCCGCCATGCTGATGAGCCTGCTGGACGGCCGCGCGCGGCCCGCCGGCGAACTGGCCTGCGCCGCCTGCGTGACCGCGCAGACGGCGAGTTCGCATCTGGGAAAACTCCTTGCCGGCGGCCTGCTCGTGGTCGAGACGCAGGGGCGGCATCGCTACTACCGTCTGGCCGGCGCTCATGTGGCGCAAGTCCTGGAACATCTCGCCACCATCGGCCCGGTGGGAACGATGCGCCGCAGGCCGCCCAGCCGCGAGGCACAGCATCTGCAGTTTGCGCGTTGTTGCTACGATCACCTGGCGGGAAGCGTCGGCGTCGCCATGACACAGGCCATGCAGGCACGAGGCTTCCTGGTGGCAGTGCCGGATAAGCGGTTCGAGGTCAGCCAGGCAGGTATGGCATGGTTTGGCCGCATGGGCCTGGACGTGGCGGGAGTCAAGCCAGCCCGGCGCGGCATCGCCCGGCAATGCCTGGACTGGACCGAGCGGCAGTATCACCTCGCCGGACCGCTCGGCGTTGCGCTGACGGCGCTGTTGTGCGCGAAGGGATGGCTGCGGCGCTCGACATCGTCCCGCGCCGTCCATGTCACGCCGGCGGGGAGGGAGGCGCTGATGGAACACCTGGGCATCGATACGGCATCGCTTGGCCTGTCGCGTGAGGGACCGGGATTCGTTAAAATCCACCACATCTCTGGCTAAGCTTATGATTTCAATATGAAACCTATGGCTTGCTCGGGCGGCATGACTGATGAGTGGCGTTTCGTCAGGTGGGCCATGGCTCAGTCCGGTAATCTCGCGGCGAGCAACCGACGGCCCGCTTGAATGCGTGGCTGAACGCGCTGTCCGAGTCGTAGCCAAGCGCCTGCGCAATGGCGGAGACCGACGCGTTCGAGCGGCGCAGTTCGCGTGTCGCGAGTTGCATGCGCCAACGCAACACATACTCGAGCGGACCGAATCCCACCCGCCGCTTGAAATGCAACGCGAACGTTGAGCGTGAAACGTTGCAGCGGGCCGCAAGATCGTCAACGGTCCAGCGCCGTGCGGGCTCTGCGTGAATCGCCTCAAGCGCCGCCGAGATCCGCGTGTCCGCGAACGCAGCGAGCCATCCGATCGCGCCGCGTTCACGCCCACCGGCATAGAGCCGCAGCATCTCCACTAGCATCATGTGTCCCAGGTGCCGAACCATCAGCGACGCGCCCGGCGACTGGACATCAAGTTCGTGCGCAAGTCGCTGCAGCGCCCAACGAAGCACGGCTGCCTGCTCGGAATCGCCGCTCACGACCGCGACGGGCGGCAGGCTGCCGAGCAACAGCTTGGCGTCGTCCTCAAACGAAAAGCGGCCGCCAATCAGGAAGAAGTCCGGGGGCTCGCCGCAGTGCGCGATGCCGCGCTCGGCGAAGCGATAAACGTCTTCCGCCGCGACAGGTTTGACTGACAGATCACTGGCAAGCGAAAACGCACGCGGTTCCGCGAGCAGAAAACAATCGCCCGCATGCAATTGCACCGGCTTCCCGACGCCGTCGACAGTGAGCCAGCACGAGCCTTCGACCACCGCGTTGAATTTGACGCCGTCGGGCGGCGGGCAGTCGATCGCCCACGCACCGCCGGCCTTCAGGCCGCCGAAGTACGAGTTGCGCGTTTCCAGCAGCGACAGCACATCCGATAGCGGGTCCATGCGTGTCCTCCGGACGATCTCGATGAGAATCCGGATTCTATGGCATTCACGGTCCGGATTCATCACGCGAGAATAACGCTGTACGACAGCACGGCCGACCGTCGGCCGATCGCGTCGCGCAATCAGGGAGTTCCCATGACGCACCAGCAGATTCCACTTGGTTCCGGCTTCGGCACCGCTACGACGGCAAACGACGTACTCGACGGCGTCGACGTAACCGGCGCGACTGTCATTGTGACGGGCGGTCACTCTGGCCTCGGTCTGGAGACGACTCGCTCGCTCGCGCGGGCCGGCGCACGCGTCGTGGTCGGCGCGCGGAATATTGACGCCGCGCGCGCCGCGACACGGGGTATCGACGGCGTGGAAGTTGAAGTACTTGACCTTGGAGACCTCGCGAGCGTCAGCGCGTTTGCCGCGCGATTCGTCGATGCGCGTCGCAACGTTCATATCGTCATCAACAGCGCCGGCGTGATGGCTTGCCCGGAGACGCGCGTCGGTAACGGCTGGGAAGCACAGTTCGCGATCAACCATCTCGGCCATTACGCGCTCGTCAACCAACTGTGGCCCGTACTTGCGCACGGTAACGGGGCGCGTGTGATCGCGGTGTCGTCGCTTGGGCACCGGCTGTCGCCAATACGCTGGAACGACGTGCAATTCACGCGCGACTACGACAAGTGGCTCGCGTATGGGCAATCGAAAACCGCCAATGCGCTCTTCGCGGTCCATCTCGACGCACTCGGCGAGCGTGACGGTGTGCGCGCGTTCTCGCTGCATCCGGGCAAGATCGCCACCCCGCTGCAGCGGCACCTGACACGCGAAGAAATGATGGCGGCCGGCTGGGTCGACGAACACGGCATGCCGCTCGACCCAACCTTCAAGACGCCCGCGCAAGGCGCGGCGACCCAGGTGTGGGCGGCGACGTCGCCTCGCCTGGCCGGACTTGGTGGCCTCTACTGCGAGGACTGTGACGTTGCGCCGGTGACCACGGGCGATGAAGAAGCTGGGGTGCGTCCCCATGCGAATGATCCAGAACAAGCCGAGCGTCTCTGGATATTGTCTGCAGCGATGACGGGTATCGATGCGTTCGCATCGCGTATTTGAACGACCTTGGACGTGATTTCTAAACGCATCCATATCGCTGGCTTTTGTTAGCGATATGGAAGGGTATTCTGATCAAACTGCCGCGAAGTTGTGACTCAAGACAGCATGCCGCCCCAAATCGCGAACGTTCGGTGGAGTGAATTGACCGCTTGCGCGATGACTGCAGTGCACGAAAGCCGGACGTGAACCGGGAGTGCGTCCATTCACCCAGCCCCATGAAGGACTTGGCCTCATTCATTAATGCGGCTGTACCATGGCCTCTCATTGAGGCGCCTGGACACCGTCTTGCGGCAGGCGCTTGATCACTGTGCCGAGGAAATCGGCCAGACCGCCGCAGCGGGCGTGAGTACAGCCTCGTCGTCGGATGCCGCCGCGTTGGCGGAACACGGCTGCCGTCGACGGGGTGAGCACTCCCATGTTGTAGGCAGAGAACGGAAATCCGATGCGGATGGGCGCGGCCTCGTGCCGCTCGATACAGTAGAGCAGGGCGCAGAACATGCCATCGCTCAATGGAGCGAAGCGAGCGATGCCAAAGCCGATGCCGACCGAGGTGGTGCCGCTCGGCACTGGCGAGTCGATTCCCCGTTGGACCCGCCGTCAGGACTGACGCAGTCGGCCGCCCCCGGGACGTCCCTCCTGGCACGATTACGATTGCGCCTTCGCCAGCGCCCCCAGCCTGGCCACCGCGGCTTCCACGGCATCGCTCCACAGGTGGCCGTAGTTCAGCCGGATGCAGTTGCGGTAACCTTGCCGCGCCGAGAAAATCGGGCCCGGCGCAATCCCGATGCCATGCTCCAGCGCCGCGCGATGCAGGGCCAGGGCGTCGAAATCCGGCGCGAACTCCACCCACAGGAAATAGCCGCCGGCGGGCTGCGAGACCCGCACGTTGTCGGGGAAATGCCGGCCGATGGCCGCGATCAGCTGGCCTTGCTGCATTTCCAGCAAATGACGCAGGCGCCGCAGGTGCTTGTCGTAGCCGCCGTTCTGCAGGTACTCCGACAGCGCCACTTGCGTCGGCACGCCGGCCGACAGCGTGGTCATCAGCCGCAGGCGCTGGATCGCCAGGCCAAACCGCCCTGGCGCCACCCAGCCCACCCGGAAGCCCGGCGCCAGCGTCTTGGAGAAGGAACTGCAGTGCATGACCAGCCCTTCCTGGTCGAAGGCCTTGGCGGGCAGGGGGCAACGATTGCCGAAGTACAGCTCGCCATAGACATCGTCCTCGATCAGGGGCACGCCGTGGCGGGCCAGCAAGGCCACCAGCTCCTGCTTCCTGGCTTCGGACATGCTGGCGCCAAGCGGGTTCTGGAACTGCGTCATAAACCAGCAGGCCTTGATCGGGTGGCGCTCCAGGGCCTCCGCCAGCGCGCCCAGGTCGATGCCCTCGCGCGGGTCCACTGGAATCTCGACCGCGCGCAGGCGCAGCCGCTCGAGCGCCTGCAGCGCCGCGTAAAAACCGGGGGACTCGATGGCCACCACGTCCCCGGGCTGGGTCACCGCCATCAGGCACAGGTTGAGCGCTTCCAGCGCACCGTTGGTAACCACGATTTCGTCGGTGGGTTGCGGGGCGCCGGCGCCCAGGTAGCGCAGGCCGATCTGCTGGCGCAGGGCCAGGTGCCCGGCCGGCATGTCGTTGACGGAATACCACGGATCGAGTTCACGCCCGGCGCGGGCCAGCGACTTGCCCAGCCGTTCCCAGGGGAACAGCTCGGGCGAGGGGAAGGCCGAGCCCAGCTGGACAAGCTGCGGGTCGCGCGCGGCATCGAGCACGGAGAAGACCAGCTTGGAAATATCGACATCGGTCGAGACCTCGTGCGAGCGCCGCGCGGCCGGTTGCGGCAGCGGTCGCCCGACCGGGCCCGTCACGTAATAGCCCGAGCGCTCGCGCGCCCGCACCAGGCCGCGTTCTTCCAGGCGGTAGTAAGCCTGGAAGGCGGTGGCGGGGCTCACGCCATACTGCGCGACGGTCTTGCGGATCGACGGCATCTTGGTGCCGGGCGGCAGGTTGCCGTTGCGGATGTCCTTGGCCAGCGTTTCCGCCAGTTCTTCGTAGCGCTTCATGGGGCAGGGGGCTTTGCCGGGGGCGATAACGGATCAAGGCCTGATGATCAGGCCATCAAACTGATACGTAAAATTATCACAGATCTGATTCTGTTATTACTTGCCGGCAGACGCGATAATTCCCCCCAACTAGCAAAAGCCATGGCGCTGGCCGGCCACATCGACGCAGGCGGGCGCATGGCAAGCATGGAAGGAAGAGCGAGATGAACCCCTTGCGATTGATTGCTACGGTGTTGTGGGGATTTTTCGGCCTGCGCCGTGGCCAGGAACATATGCGCGACCTGCAGGCGGTGCGGCCGGTGCCGTTGATCCTGACCGGCGTGGTGCTGGCGGCGGGGCTGGTACTGCTGCTGGTGTCGCTAGCCCATTGGGCCGTATCCCAGGCCTGAAGCGCGGACGCGCCAATCCATCCCGCATCCACGGGGCCTGCCCGGCCCGCCACCACGAAGCCTTGCCCGCCGCGCGCGGGCTGCGCCACGTTCGCCGTATCGAACGCCGTCATCGCCGCGCACGCATTGGCATCTAAAACGACAATCAGCCCCATGAGCCTTGCCACACGGCGGTTTTCCGCTACTGCTGCTGCCTTCGCCGGTTCTTTCGCCAACGCCATTTCCGCCTCTGTGCGCAAGCCCTTGCGCCGCGCCACCGCTGCTATCGCCACCGTCGGCGCCGCCTTGCTGCTGGCGCCGGCACTGGCATCCGCTGCGCCGGACGCGCCCAATGCAGCCCAGCCCCCCGGCGCCGCGCAGATCGAGCGCGGCCGCTACCTGGCCAAGGTCGCCAACTGCGCGGCTTGCCACACCAGCGCCGGCGGCGCGCCCTTTGCCGGCGGACTGGCGCTGAAGACCGGCGTGGGCACCGTCTATTCCACCAACATCACCCCGGATGCCGACACCGGCATCGGCGCCTATACGTTCGAGGAATTCGATCGCGCGCTGCGCCAGGGCGTGGCCAGGCACGGCAAGCGGCTCTATCCGGCCATGCCTTATCCGTCCTATGCCAGGCTCGCCGAACCGGATGTGCAGGCGCTCTACGCCTATCTGCGCACCGAAGTGAAGCCCGTGCGGCAGCAGGCCGCCGAACCCGAGATGCGCTGGCCGTTCGGCATGCGCTGGCTGCTGCGCGTCTGGAACTGGCTGTTCCTGGAGGACGGGCCGGTACGCAGCGAGGCCAGCCAGAGCGCCGAATGGAATCGTGGCGCCTACCTGGTCCAGGCGGTGGCCCATTGCGGTGCCTGCCATACGCCGCGCGGCGTGCTGATGGCCGAGAAGGGACTGGACGAGCGCAGCCGGCATTTCCTCGCCGGCGCCAGCGTGGAGGGCTGGGCTTCCACCAACCTGAGGGGCGATCCGCGCACCGGGCTGGGAAGCTGGACGCGCGAGGACATCGCCGAGTATCTGCACACCGGCCGCAACGGACACGCCACGTCCTTCGGGCCGATGTCCGAAGTCATCGCGTCATCCACCCAGTTCATGAGCCAGCCGGATCTCGCCGCCGTTGCCGCGTACCTGAAATCGGTGCCCGGCGCGCGCAGCGAAGAAACGCCTTACAGCTATGAAAGCGGCACGGCCGACATGCTGGCGCAGGGCCGCTTCGACGCCACCGGCGCGCGCCAGTACGCCGAATTCTGCATGCCCTGCCATGGCGCCGACGGCAAGGGTTTTGCCCGCGTCTTCCCGCCGCTGGCGGGCAATCCCACCGTGGTCGATCCCGATCCGTCCTCGCTGGCCAACCTGCTGCTCGATGGCGCCGTCACGGCGCGCGTGGGCACCGCGGCCACCGACTACCACATGCCCGGCTATGGCTGGACCATGGACAACCAGGAGCTGGCCAATGTGCTGACTTTCATCCGCACCGGCTGGGGCAATCGCGCCAGCCCGGTGGAGGAGGGGACAGTCGCCGCCCGGCGCGCGGAAATCGGCCGCCAGCGCAACGCCGGCCCCCGTTGATCCCACGCCCCAGCGAACCGCCAAACCGCCAAATCAAGCGAACGATATTGCCATGACCATCACGCGCAGGGACTTTCTCAACGGCGCCGCGCTCACCATTGCCGCGGGCCTGGCACCCTCCCAGCTACTGCAGGCCGCCGAGCGCGGTGCCGGCTACCCGCCGGCGCTGACCGGGCTGCGCGGCAATCATGCAGGCACTTACACGCTGGCGCACAGCCTGGCGCGCGAGGGTGCCAAATATCCCACCGTGATGGCGCGCGAAGTCTTCGACCTGGTGGTAGTGGGCGGCGGGCTGAGCGGACTGGCGGCCGCGTGGTTCTACCAGCGCCGCTTCGGCCCTGGCAAGCGCATCCTGATCCTGGACAATCACGACGACTTCGGCGGTCATGCCAAGCGCAACGAGTTCACCGTGCGCGGACAGAGACTGGTGACCTACGGCGGCAGCGCCGAGATGCCGCCGACCGCGCTCGACAGCCGTGCGGTGGCCACGCTGCTGGCCGGGCTCGGCGTGGACGCCAAGAACCATCAGGCCGGCCAGCGCGACCCCTACCGCGACATGGGCATGGGGCGCTCGGTGTTCTTCGATGAGGCACATTTCGGGCGGGACCAGTTGCTCGCGGGCGATCCGTTCGCCGACCTGGTCGATGCGCGCAATGCCCGCGGCGCGGACACGCAGGCGGCAAACGCGGCAGCCTTCAAGGCCTTTCTCGACAAGACGCCGCTGCCGCAGCAGGACCGGGCCGCGCTGGCGCGCCTGGCGGACGGCGGCACGGATTACCTGGCAGGCATGGGCGAGGGCGAGCGGCTGGCCTATCTGAAGCGGACCAGCTATGCGGCCTTCCTGCGTGAAAAGGCCGGCCTGGGCCTCGATGGCCAGCGTTTCTTCCGTAGCCGCAGCAACGACGCCTACGCACTGGACGCCGACGGCGTGTCCGTTTTCGACGCGCTGGCTATCGGCCTGCCGGCGGGCAGGAACATGCCGCCTCCCCGCCTCGATCCGCGTCTTGGCAAATCGCCCGCATCGAAGCTGTGGTTTCCCGACGGCAATGCCTCCCTGGCGCGGCTGCTGGTGCAAAACATGATCCCGGGCGTGGCAAGGCTTGCGAGCGCGGATGGCATCGGGGCGGCCAGCTTCGACTACAGCCGGCTCGACACGGACGACGCAAAGGTGAGAATACGGCTGAACAGCACCGCGATTGCCATCGAGCCCGACCAGCGCATCACGCGCGTGACCTATGGATGGAGCGGCAACCTGCACCGGGTCGAGGCCGCGCACGTGGTGCTGGCCGGCTACAACATGATGATCCCATTCGTCATGCCTGGCCTGCCGGACGCACAGAAGCAGGCCCTGCGCGCCGACGTGAAAGCGCCCGTGGTCTACACCAAGGTGGCGCTGGACAACTGGCGCGCCTTCGAGGCGCTCAAGACCAGCCGCATTCATGCGCCAGCCATGGCATACACCGACCTGTGGCTGGAGAAGCCGGCGGGCACGCGCGCGGCCGATCCGGTAGTGCTGCACATGCTCTACGTGCCCACCGTACCGGACAGCGGCATGAAGGCACGCGAGCGCTTCCGCGCCGGGCGGGCCTTCCTGCTGGGGACGCCATTCAGCGAGCTGGAAAAGGGCATCCGCAACCAGCTCGACCGCATGCTGGCGCCCGGCGGCTTTGCGTCGAAGGACGTCATTCGCGGCATCACGGTCAACCGCTGGGCGCACGGCTACAGCTACATGCCCAACAGCCTGTTCGAGGAAGAGGCGGCAGCCCAGGCCGCGCTGGACCGATCGCGCGTGCCCGCGGGCAATGTGGTGATCGCCAATAGCGACAGCGCGGGAAGCCCGTCGTTGACAGCGGCGATCGACCAGGCCTGGCGGGCGGTCGGAGAGCTGCCAGGCTGACTACGGACGCTCAGCGGCTGCCGTCGCGGGCGGCGAGATAATCGCGCTGGAACATGCACATGCGCAGCGCGTTGTGATATTTGCCGTAGCTGAAGAATTCCTCCTTCAGCTCTCCCTCCCGCTGGAAGCCGCATTTCTCATAGATATGGATGGCCTTGGTGTTCTGCACGTCCACGATCAGGAACAGCTTGTGCAGGTTCAACACCATGAAGGCGTAGTCCGTGGCAAGCCGGGTGGCCGTGGATGCGTAGCCCCGGCCCTGGCTGGCCGGCGCCACGATGATCTGGAACTCGCCGCGGCGGTGGATATGGTTCAGCTCCATCAGTTCGACCAGGCCGACCGCCTCGCCATCCCGGTTTTCGCAGACGAAGCGGCGCTCGCGCTGGTCGTGCACGTGGCGGTCATATAGCTGCGACAGCTCGGTGAAGGTTTCGTAGGGCTCCTCGAACCAGTAACGCATGATCTTGGCGTCGTTGTTCAGGCTGTGTACGAAATGCAGGTGGCTGCGCTCCAGCGGGCGCAGGAACAGGTTCGGGCCGGTTTCGGTCACCATCGGCGGGCCTTTCTTGATTGTTATGCGTTGAGGAATCGGCCCGGAATCGCGCTGCTTGGGCGGAAGTCATGCGATCGGGCATGCCGGGCGAGGCGGATTGGACCCTTTGCATGATAGGGGAGTTCCTCACCGAGGTCGACACGCCCGGACACAATGCCCGTCCACCGGCTTCCCGCGCCGGCCCCGGATTGCCTATTATTCTTGCCAGTGGATGCGGTGTTTGTCCTCGGTCTGCTGGTGCCTGGCATCGTCCTCCGTATGCAGGTACAAGCTGGTGGTCGACAAGGATTCATGACCCAGGTTATCGCGCACCACGCGCAGGTCGATCTCGTGGTTCGCCATATGCGAACCCGCCGTATGGCGCAGCCAGTGCGCCGATGCGGCCTCCATCTGCTCGGCGGCGCCCTCGGCATCTTCGCCGCCGCGTGCCCGCAGGCGGTCCGCGGCGCCTTCGAATATGGTCTTGATGGTCAGGTGCAGCGCCGAGCGTGTCAGGGGCTTGCGCGATTTGCCGAGCGGCAGCACCAGCGGCGTGTCCTCGATCGTGGCCGGCCGCGCAGGCAAGCCCACGGCGAGCCGGTAGCGCTGCAACTCCGTCATCAACTGGCTGGTGGCCGGCACCAGCCGCTCTTTCCGGCCCTTGCCCAGGATCTCCAGCCACCAGCGTTCGCGCCCCGCGCTGTCGCGCCGGGCGTAAAAGCAGCCCATGGTATTGCCGGCCACCTCGGATATCCGCAATCCACCCAGGTAGAGCAAGGTGAACAGCCAGCGCGCACGCGCCTGCCTGGCGCGCTGTGCTGGGGTTTCCTGCTCCATTTCCGCGATATAGGCGAGCGTCTCGCCCCACATCTCGTCGGTCAGGTAGCGCGTCACGCGCGGTTTGGCGCGCCGCGCCCGATGTCTCGACAGCGACAGCGGATTGCCGCGCAGGTAGCCCGCCTCCACCAGCCAGGCCAGCATCGAATTCAGGATGACCATCGCCTGCCGCTGGCTTGAGGCGCCCAGCGGCCCATGGAACGGCCGCCAGCGCGGATCGCGCCGGCCATGCTTGCGTCCACCGCCGCCCACCCATTTCTCCCGCGGCTGCGGGTCGGCCAGGAAGCGCTGATAGACCAGGAAATCCTCATGCGTCAGCGAGGACAGCGGTTTTCCCAATTGCAGGGTGCTCCACAACAGCAGCCGTTCGGCCTCCTTGCGGTAGTTGTCGAAAGTGGTGGGCGTGTCGTGGAAACGCGCCAGCCACGCCCGCACGGCCTCCACGTCATTGTTCGCCGCAATCCGCGACAGCCCGGCAACGCCGCGATTGCTACCGGCCGAGCCATCGAGCGGCAGCGGCGTAGCAAGGATATCCAGGGGAAAAGCTGGCGAAACAGGCTCCAAAACGGTCTCCGCACGATCAGGAATGCACAAGCGCCCAGTTTAGTTAGAAATTTGACATTAGACTAGTAATGTCAAATAAATAACGCCATTTTGTATGAAACATACTAATTACGATGTAATATTACAAAAAGCACGGAATCCTGGAGAACACCATCAACATGGACGCAGAACAGCAACTTCAAGCCGAAATCGACACGCTCAGGCTCCGGATCGCCAATACACAGGACCTTTACGTGCAGGCATGCCATGTGATGTTCTTCCGGTTTGGCGTCACACCCACCGCGACCAGGCTCTACCAGCTGGTACGCAAGGGCAGCATGACGACGGTGTCGGAAGCCGTCAGGCAGTTCTGGGCCCAGCTCCGGGAGAAAAGCCGCATCCTGGTGGACCATGCCGGCCTGCCTGACGACATCCGCGGCTACGCTGGCGAAATCCTGGCCGAGTTGTGGCACAGGGCCGTGACGTCGGCGGAAACAAACGCTGCGCGCCTGAAGGATGAGGCGGAGCAAGCATTGGTGGTCATGCAAGAAGTGCTCGCAGCAACGCAGCGCGAGCGCGACAATGCGCGGCTTGAAGTCGAAGCCGCAAACGGTCGGCGCGACGAAGAGGCCCGGAGTGCGCGGGCCCTGGAGCAACAGCTATCCGCCGCCGGCGCGCAGATCGCGTTGCTGGAGCGAGAACTGCAATCCAGCCGCAGCCAGACGGCCGACGCCCAGGCCGCGCTCGCCGGCGCGCAGCGGGATTTTTCGGCCGAACTGGAGAAGCTGCGAGAGGACGCCCGCATCGTCGAAGAGCGGATGGCCGGCACCGAACGGCGCGTCTTGCTGGAAGTCGATCGGCACCGCACCCAGACGGCAGCGCTGCAGAAGGAACTCGACAATGCCCGGCAGGAACAGGTCCTGCAACGCGAGCGGCTGCAGGCGGAAACCGAACGGTACGAGCGTGAAGCCGCACAGGAGCGCGAGCGCGCCAGCGGCTTGCAGGGAAGCTTCCAGGCCGTTTGCGCGGAACGCGATCGCCTGCTTGCGGAAGATGCCAGGAACCGGCAACAGATTGAAATCGCGGCCGCCGAGGCCAGGACGCTGCGGCAAAAACTGGTCGCAGGCAGCCAGTCCCGTGAAACCCTGGCCGCCGCGCGTCGCCGGCAACGTCTTGCAGGCCGCAAAGTGCCGGGAGCGTGAACGCTGGTCACCGGGTTGGCGCAGTCTCAAGGAGAGGCTAGCGGATCCGGACTAAGGGCCATCGGGTCACGAAGCAAGCAGTGGCGCTAGAGCTCAGTGCCGCCGATCAGCGCTTCGGCTTTTTCATTAATATTTAACATAACACTAATTATCCGTAAAATGTATTGTAGAGGCCAAATCAGAATGTCCGCTTCCAGCCACATCAGACAGCACGGCTTGCCGCCTGTTCCAGACTAGCCCGCGCGATTACACGGTGGAACGGTGTGATTACCGCGAGGTACGTCCGTCCCAGCAAGTTATGGCAATGCACTACGGTCACCAGGACGAGCTCCCTGCCGCCTGCCGCACCCGCGCGCAGCTGGATCGCGAGCCGGAAGTCGAGATGCCGATCGTCCTCGCCCATCACCAGTTCCCCCGCACTCTTCGACTGCAGTGGAAAGAAACCGATCACCGGCCCTCGCGCCGCCGCAGCAATACCGACCGCACGAGACGATTTGACGCCGACTGTCGCCATAATCGTGTCCCGTACCCGCGTCAGCGCACGAATCCACCACGCCTGCCGCTCGAATCCAGCGCGCGCCAATACTTCGAGATCGTCGCTGGCCCCCGCCGGCAACTGAACCGCATACGCATCCAGCAGGTCCGCGCTCCTATAAAGCGGCGCCAGGATGCTGTCGGATGGCATGGGTATCGCATGAGCTTTATGGGCATTGATCATCACCGAACCTGCTCGGTGCCAATCCAGGCTGGATGCCAAGCCGTGTCGACCTTGATGATGAGTTTGTCCTCATCCTCGACACGACACAAACCAGAATAAGCAATCATTGTCTCGAAAAGGGCCGCCGGATCGCTATTCAGGCGCTCTCTGGATGTGAGTATCGACATCATCCTATCGCGTTCGATGACTATATGGCCGAGTGGTTCGACACCGTATGTGTCCGCGCGCTCGCCTGTATCCTCGAACTCGACCTGAAAAGATAAAATCTTCCACCACCCGGACAACGGGTGGGCTTCGATGTCGGACATAGCCATCTCATCTCTCCTTGGTTTCGCCAACCTGCAAGTCAGACACGGGCGATTGGCTTCACGCCATCAGGCGCAATTCACCTTTGGGGGAAATGTGCCGATACAAGGTCTGCCGTGGGCCATCTGGCCAAAGCCTTGCCGGATACTGAGCCCGATCAGTGCGCCGTAAAGTTCCTGCTGTCCAGCCGGCAGCACCGGCAACAGTGTGGCGCGTCGTTTCTCGATATCGAACAGGGATTCCACCAGCCACCCCACCAGATAGAGCGCAGCAAGGCAGCCTCCAGCCGTCGCGACGCTTCCTTGGCATACCAGGGGCTGGTCCACTAACTCCAGCCCTAGAGCTTGAAAGCCTTCGCGCGCATCCGGATGAGTTGTCGCACGACCACCAGGAAGCAGTCCAAGTCGTTCAAGGATGAAGGCACCTGCACAGATGGAGCCAATGAACTGTCGTGTGGGATCGAGTTGGAAGGATGATAGGAAATCCGGATGAGCAAGCGCTGCAGGTATGCCCTGCTTGCCGCTGGCAAACAACACTGCATCGGCGTGATTGGCCTCAGAGAGAGAGCCATGTGCCGAAACCGACAGTCCGTTCGCCGATCGCACGATAGAACTAGACGCCAGGATGCGCACGTTCCAGTCCTTGGTGTTGCGGCCCAAGATGTCCCACATTAGGAAGAGGTCGATATCGGTGAATTGGTCGAACGTGACCAGTGCGATTTCTTTCAAGGTGAACTCCCGGAGAAACGCTGCTGTGCAAAATGCAGCGGCGATCTATGCTAATGTTCGCAGCGTATCAATCCAGATCGCACCATACACAGCCTGTATGGCGCAGACATATGAGCAAACTGACTCGCAACCACTGGGTCTCGGCTGGCCTTGAGTCCCTAGACCAAGAAGGACACGCCGGCGTCTCGGCCGAAATCCTAGCTCGCCGGTTGAACGTAACCCGTGGTTCGTTCTATCACCACTTTCGCAATCGCGAAGACTTCGTGCGTACGTTGCTGGCCAAGTGGGAAGAGGACTACACGGAGCGGATGCTTGCCTATGCAGCGCAGGGACGCACCGCCAGCGAAACCTTGATGCGCTATTTGAGCATTGCCGCCGAGAAACAGCCGGGCCGGGAAGTTGCCATCCGAGCGTGGGCGCTGCACGATCCGTTGGTGGCCGAGTTTCAGCAACGAGTCGACGCAACTCGACTGGCTTTCGCGGTCAGAACGTGCCGTCGATGGGTTCGCTCGCCTAGCCATGCAGAAATAATCGGCCAGGCGGCTCACTTGTGCTTAATCGGTGGTCAGCAGGCAGGACTGCGACGTGACGCCAGTCGCTTCAATAGGCTCTTGCAGGATGCGTTTACCCTCTTCAAAGACACACTTCCACCGCGCGCCTGAGACCACGTTGCCGGCCTAACGGCAAGTCCATCCAACGTCGTCAGTCATTGTGATTGACATACAGGTCAGTTGGGGGCTAGGCGGCGCACGATTCTGGATATCTCGTCGCATGTGAGGGGTCTTTGGTCCGCTGCGTTGTGAATACCTATCCCCTCGATAAGGCGTCAAGCGCTCAAGGAGTGTCTGAAGGGTTGATGAACCGCCCCGGCCGAAATGGCGCTGCGCTTCCCTATACCACCTACCATGGCCATTAAACGGTACAACTGACTGAGCCGTTGTCTCCGGAAATTCCACATGCGACCAGCATGAATGCCAAGTCTTCTGGAAAGACCGTTTCACGCGTAGCAGCTAACTCACTGAGCGTCCACCAGTGGCTATCAGCCATTACCTCATTTTCCAGCGAGGTCCAATGCTCCTTCGAGAGGATATCGCTTGATACCCTGACGAGGAAATAGCGCTCCTCCGCCCAAACATTCTCACCGTCGGGAAGCTGCATCTGAAAAGATCGCTCCGCTACATGCTTGCCGACATCGCTTCTCTCAATGCCTGTCTCTTCAAAAAGCTCGCGGGATGCTGCCTCCTCGAAGCTCTCGCCCTCGTCCACTCCGCCACCCGGAGTCGCCCAATAGGCTTTCCCTGCAAGTGCTCCACGCCTATGTGCAAAGCGGAAAAGCAGTGTCCGGTGAAGGTGGTCCACTACCAATAGTCGGGATGAAGGCCGTAGTCGCACGGGATGTTCTCGTTATTTCCACAGCGGACATTCTAGCTTTGCCAGAGACCGGACATCTGAACTTAGCCTAGGCAAAAAATTGTAGAGGCCAAATAGTAATGTCGTACCCGTAGGCTAACGCGAGCATGCTGGCGCTCTATCCGCTTGGATTGGAGGGCCGGCCATGCCGAAGCCCGAGATGGTCACCATGTCGATGCGTGAACTGGACTCGGTTCACGGTGAGGAGTCTCGCGGCTGGAGACGCCATGCTGTGTCTAGTTTGGCACGGTCTTTAAGCGGTACAGGCTGTCGAAGCCGGCACCGTCCACTGGCGTGCCGTCCGCGCAGCCGGGCATTGGCAAGCCCTGCGCCCATCCTGCCGCCAAAGCCTGCACGTCACGCAAGGGATCGGCCGCCTTGGCGCGCTGGTTGCGGATGCGGCAGGTTTCAGGATCGGTGGCGAACAGCCCGCGCGCGAAGACCCGGCCCTGCTCGGTCAACCTCGCGGTCTTCGGCCCGCGGATCTCCGCGAAGCGCAGGAAGGCTTCATCCAGGCCGCCGTCCGCCCCGTCCAGGCACCGGGCCAGATGCCAGGCGTCTTCCAGCGCCTGGCAAGCGCCCTGCCCCGACGTCGGCAACGGCGCGTGCGCCGCATCACCCACCAGCAGCACATTAGCCCGGCTCCATGTGCGCAGCGGCTCCAGGTCATGCACGGCAATCAGCCGGATGGCGTGCGCCGGCGTCGCCCGGATGATGCGGGCGACAGGCTCCCCCCATCCCGCGAACAGATCCTCGACCTCTTTGCGCATATCCGCTGCGGACTCCGCCCCAGGCAATGGCCGCGCCTGTGCCGCCGCCCAGTAGACCAGCCCCGGCCTGACCGCCACGCAACCAAAGCGCTCGCCCGAGCCCCAATAATCCTGAATCGCGATATCGTCCACCAGCGCGCCCCGCCCCTGCGCCACGCCTATCCAGTTCACGAAGCCCTGGTAAACCGGCGTGTTGTCCCCTGCGACGAACCCGCGCGCCACCGAATCCATACGGCCGTCGGCGCCGATAAGCAGGTCCGGACGGATGCTCACCCCGTTCTCGAACCGCGCCACGGCCTTGCCGCTGGCATCCAGGTCGATCGCCACCGCCCGATGCCCGTATTCCACCTGGATCCCGGCCTGCGCCGCATGGTCCAGCAGCACCGCCTGCAGGTCCCGGCGCAGAATCGTATGGGTCGGATATCCCATCATCTGGTCCAGCAGCGCAATATCGATGCCCCCCAGTGTATTGCCCGCAGCATCCTGGCGGCGCATTGCCACCGGCCGTCCGCCCGCTGCCGCGATGTCTTGCAGCAGCCCCAGTTCCTCCAGCACAAAGCCGGCATTGGGCCAGAGCGTCACGCCAGCCCCCATGGTCGCCGGCCCTGCCCGGCGCTCATATACCCGGGGACTGTACCCCCGCTTACGCAAGGCAAGCGCCACGCCCAGGCCCGCAATGCCGCCGCCAAGTATTCCGATTTCCACGCTGAAGCTCTCCTGTCCAAGCCGCCCTGACGCGCCGCCGGCGGCGGTCCATCGGACGAGACGGCATCTTATATTCCGCCAATGCAGAGAACTAGCATGTAAAAATGGGCTGCTTTCATACCTTAAACGGGATAATCATGCGCGATGCACTCGACCTGAATACCATCCGCGTCTACACGGCGGTCGTCGACGAACAGAGCTTCGCCGGCGCGGCGCGCCTGCTGGCCCTGCCCTCATCCAACGTCAGCCGCCACGTCGCCTCGCTGGAACGCAGGCTGGGCGTCCGCTTGCTGGAACGCAGCACCCGCCACCTGCGCATGACGGAAGCCGGCAGGCTACTCTACGAACGCGCGAAACCCCTGCTCGACGCCTTGCTCTCCACCGAAGAAGAACTCGGCGCGGTGCAGCGCGAGCTGCGCGGCCCCCTGAGAATGTGCATGCCAGGCGAAGCGCCAAGACTGCTAGCCCCCATCCTGGCCGAATTCTGCAGCCTCCATCCCGGCGTGGAACTGGAATGCGACACGCGCCTGACCGGCCTGGAAGCGCTCCGAGAAGACGTGGACCTCTCCATCATCTTCCATCGCGGCCGCCAGGACGACAGCACCCTTATCACCCGCGAACTCGCCACGCTGCCCAGCATCGTGGTCGCGGCGCCCGCCCTGCTAGCCAAGACCGGAATGCCGCGCCAGGCGCGGGCACTCAAGTCCCTGCCCTGCATCACCACCCTGAGCGCGCTGAAGGGCCAGCCCTGGCAGTTTCAGGACGCCACGGGCGAAATCATCAAGGTGCCGGTCCGCAGCCGCTACCGCGTCAACAGCGGAGAACTGGCGTTGGCGGGCGCGCGGCAAGGCATCGGCTTCGCGATAGTGGCGGCCTATCCATGCCAGGAAGATCTTGCCGCGGGCCGGTTGCGGGAAGTGCCGCTGGATCTGTCCCCCGCGCCACTGCAATTGCTGGGCGCGTACAGCCACCGGCATTCCGTGACTGCGCGGGTTCGGGCGTTGCTGGATTTGATACAGGTGCGGCTGGATGGAGTGGGGAGCGGTTCGAGATAAAGGTCGAATCCTAGCGCGGTGACCGGGAAGCTGATCGTGATCGGTGCCGTCAACGTGGGCGGGGCACTGCAGTACCAGATGGGCGCGAGCCGCTCCGTGCTTGCACCTCAGGTACCCGCCTTCAAGGAACAGGGCTTCGACATCGAGCTGGCCTCACTGCGCGGCGTGGCTGCGCCAAAGGGCCTGCCCGAAAGCGTGCGCACGCAGCTGGTAGACGCCATCGCGCGAATAGCCTCCGATCCGCAGTTCCAGCAACAAGCCGAGGCGATGTTCGCACCGCTGCGCTACCTGCCACCCGGCCCGTACGCGGCCGAAATCGAGCGCGCCGAGGCTGGCTTCCGACAGCTGTGGAAGGATATGCCGTGGCAGGAAGACAAGCAATGAGACAGCACGCCCCTTGCAAACGCCGCACGCTGCCGAGGAGACGTCGGCCATGTCCGGCCGGCGCCACCGCCCCAAAATGGCCCCCACCATACAAGAAGAAGGGCTGGACTGATGTTTGAAATTGGCCGGCGTGCGGAGCATCTGGCCGGGCGAGGTGCCTCAGGCCGTAGAATCTCCCTTATATTCGTTTCGAGATCCCGAAGCTCGCCAAAGACATGATCAAGAAGATCTCCCTGCTCTCCGCCCTCCTATTGGCGTCAATCTCCGCGCACGCACAACCGCCCGGCAAGGACGCGGCGCCCCTCGGCCTTGAGCTTGGCAAGACCAAGTGCGCGCGGATGACGCCCGGTCCGAATCGCGTCAAGACTGGCGTGGCGCCGTGGGCCGGCGGGGATACGGTGGAGATCAAGCACCTGGACCGCTTCAATCTGCCGGGCCTGACCCGCGCGACTGTGAACTGCGACGCTCAGGACGCTGTGGCGCTCATTACCCTGACGTTCGATCGGTCCGCGCTGGATGACGTCAGCAAGAAGCTCGACGACCGCTACGTGTCCAAGCGCAAGACCGAACCCAATGCCGAGAACGGCTACGCCGAGTGGGAGGCAGCCAACGGCAGCCTCGAGATGCTTTACGCGCGCGACAGCAAGCAGTTCACCCTGGCGTACTGGGCCAAGGGCGCCAAGGCCAGGTACTTCAGCTATAGCGGCGCCAGCGACAAGAAGCCAGCCGCGCCAACGCAGCCCTCCCCGGCACAGCCTGCACCGCTGTAATAAGACAGACACGGCCGTCACCCCGATACCAGTCTCGTTCGGCATGCCGAACACAGGATTGGCGCCCCGCCGGCGCTGATCCTGCCCGATTGCACCAGGGCCATCGTACCCCCTGGCTTGCTAACGACGCCAATGGCGCGTCTAATGATCTGAGGCAGGCGATTGCAGTCAGGAGGCGATATGCACTGCACAGGTTGCGGGTTCGAGAACCTCGCCAGGGCCAACTTTTGCGAGCAGTGCGGGGCCAGGCTCGCACTGATCTGCCCGCGTTGTGGCGAGGAGTCCAGCCCAGCCGCAAACTTCTGCCGGGCATGTGGCTCGCCCCTGAACGAGTCCCCGTCAGAATCGCTCCCGGCGCCCAGGTCTGGCGCTTCAGCCCCTGTTCATTACACGCCTCCTCATCTGGCCGAGCGCATCCTGGCGGAGCAGGCGGCTATGGAAGCCAGGGGTGGGACGGCAGGAGAACGCAAGACCATCACGGCGCTGTTCGCCGATATGGCCGGCTCGACGGCGTTGATCCAGGACCTGGATCCCGAGGAGGCGCGCCACCTGATCGACCCGGTCGTGACGCTGATGATGGAGGCCGTGCACCACTATGAGGGTTACGTAGCCAAGTTCCTGGGCGACGGCATTCTCGCGCTGTTCGGTGCCCCCATTGCCCATGAGGACCATGCCCTGCGGGCTTTGTATGCAGCGCTGCGCATGCAGGAAGCAATGCGTCGTCACAGTGACCGCGTGCGCCTGGACCAAGGCATACCGCTTCAGATCCGTGTCGGCATCCACACTGGCGAGGTGTTGGTGCGCTCGATCCGCAAGGACGACTAGCACACCGACTACGATCCTGTGGGACACACGATCCACATCGCCTCGCGCATGGAAGGTGTCGCCACGCCGGCGTCCATCCTCGTCAGCGAGTCTACCCATAGGCTCACCGAGGGGTACTTCGAATTCAAGGCACTGGGGACCACCCACGTAAAAGGCGTCCGGGATCCGCTTGCGGTATATGAGGTGCTGGGCCTCGGGGCATTGCGCACGCGCCTGCAAGTGGCGGCGCACCGCGGTCTGGCGCGCTTTGTGGGACGCCAGACCGAAATGGAGCAGTTGCACGACGCCCTGGAACTGGCCAAGGCGGGGCATGGGCAAGTCGTCGGGGTGGTAGGCGAGGCCGGGGTAGGCAAATCGCGGCTGTTCCACGAGTTCAAGGCACGATCACAGCACGGCTGCCTGGTGCTGGAGACCTTCTCGGTTTCGCACGGCAAGGCCTTCGCCTATTTGCCGCTAATCGAGCTATTGAGAAATTACTTTCAAATCACCCCGCAAGACAACGACCGAAGCTGCCGCGAGAAAGTCACCGGGAGACTGCTCACCCTGGAGCGGGCGCTGGAAGACCATTTGCCCTACTTGCTTTACCTGATTGGTTCCGTCGGGCCCGACTCGACACTGCCGACCATGGACCCTGCCATTCGGCGCCAGCGCACGTTCGAAACGGTCGCACGCCTGCTGGTCCGCGAAAGCCTCAACCAGCCTCTTCAGCTCCTTTTCGAAGACCTGCAATGGCTGGACAGCGAAACCGAGGCCTTCCTCAATGTCCTCCTGGACCATGTGCCGGGTGCCAGGATTCTCCTGCTTGTCAACTACCGTCCGGAGTACTCCCATGATTGGGGCCCCAAGGGCTATTACGTCCAACTGCATCTGGAGCCGCTTGGCCCGGCTGAAGCCCAGGGCCTGCTCACTGCGCTGCTGGGCGACGATCGCACACTCGCGCCCCTGAAACGGCTGATCCTGGACAAGACCGAAGGCAATCCATTCTTCATGGAGGAAGTGGTCCAGACCCTGGTTGAGGAGAAAGCCCTGGTTGGGCAGCCTGGGTGTTACCGCATTGAGAAGGCCCCTACCTCACTGCACATTCCCACCACCGTCCAGGGCGTGCTTGCTGCCCGCATCGATCGGCTCCCCCTCGTCCAGAAGGAGTTGTTGCAAAGCCTGGCCGTGATCGGCAAGGAGTTTCCTTTGAGTCTCATCCAGCACGTTACTGCGCTGGATGACGACAAGCTGCGCCCGCTTCTGGCCGACCTGCAGGCGGGGGATTTCATTTACGGGCGGCCCGCATTCCCGGAGGTCGAGTACGCGTTCAAGCACGCCCTCACTCAGGAAGTTGCCGGCAATTCACTGCTCACCGAGCAGCGCAGCGCGCTGCACGAGCGCACCGCCCAGGCCATTGAAGCGCTGTTCCAGAGTCGGTTGATGGACTACTGCGGCGAACTCGCTCACCACTACAGCCATAGCGGCAACATCCCGAAGGCAGTCGACTACCTGCTCTGTGCCGGCCAGCAGGCCCTCCAGCGTTCTGCCCAGATCGAAGCGATCCGTCACCTCGGCACAGCCGTTGAACTGATCAAGCGACTGCCCGACACGCCTGAGCGCACGCGCCAGGAGCTCACGTTGCTACTAACGCTCGGGCCGGCCCTGATCGCCACCCGGGGTCAAGCCGCCCCGGAAGTGGAGGCAACCTACAGGCGCGCGCTGGCATTGTGCGAACAGGGTGGGCAAACGCCATCTTTCTTCTCGGCGCAGCTGGGACTGTGGGCGTTCTATCAATTGCGGGCGCAGTACAAGGTTGCGCTACCGCTTGGCGAGCGGCTGTTTGGCATGGCTCTGGATACGCACAAGCCGGAGCAGCTCGCGGAGGCGCATCGTGTACTCGGGGCCACCACGTTCCGCCTGGGCCAGCTCGATGCGGCCCGCGCCCATATGGAAGAGGTGCTGGCACTGCAACGCCCGGACCCATCAACATATGACTTTCTTATGGGTTACGGGCGAGACCCGGCCGTACATGCCATGAGCACGCTGGGTTGGATCCTGTGGTATCTGGGCATGCCGGATCTGGCTCGCACGCGCTGCCAGGAGGCGTTGGTTCTTGCCAGGAAGCGCCCTGACGCCTTTAACCTTGCGCTTTGCCTCGTGTTCGCAGCCGAAGTGCATCAATGTCGACGTGAGGTGCAATTGACCCGCGAGTATGCAGAAGCCGCGATCGCGGTCTCGGGGGAGCAGGGATTTCCCATCTATCTGGCATGGGGAACCATCCTGCAAGGCTGGGCGCTGGCTGAACAAGGTCATCATGAGGAGGGGATTGCCCAGATACGCCAGGGCCTCACTGCTTACGAAGCAACTGGCGCGGCACTGGGCAGACCGAACCTTCTGGCCCTGCTCGCGGAAGCCCGTGGGAAAGCTGGGGATTTCCACAGCGGACTCGACGTGCTGAGCGAGGCGCTGGCCTTGGCGGAAGAGACAGGAGAGCGGCTTGACGAAGCGACGCTGCATCGGCTCAAAGGGGAGCTGATACTGCAGCAGCCGAGCGTGGGATCCAGCGCGTTCACTCGCCACGAAGAAGCCGAGGCTTGCTTTCACAAGGCCATCGCCGTCGCCCGCCATCAGAATGCCCGGTCGCTGGAGCTGCAGGCCGCGCTGAGCCTGGCCCAGCTATGGCGACGGCAGGGAAAGACGGACGCCGCGCGCCAGACCCTGACCGCGATCCATGGCGCCTTCAGTGAGGGCTTTGACGTCGCTGACTGGCAACAAGCCAAGGCACTACTGGATGCTCCGTAGAACGGCCTTTCCTGTGCAACCTGCTGGCTCGCCCCCGGATTTACCACACCGATCTGCTCGAGGCTCCGGTCCAATCATCGCTCTCAAAGGAATTCCTTTCTGATGTCAATGCTCGATCGCTGGCCAACATTCTCGTAGTTTTCCTTGATCCATACCTCTGCCTCTGCCCTCCCCTTGTCACGCAAGTCGCAAAGGAAGTCCCAGTCGGCGTTGTATTTGCTGGACACGTCGAGGGCGCTCATCTTCTCGTCAGACCTGATTGAGTGGATCAGCATTTCCTTCATCTCGCCCCGCCCGACCTTGCCTTGCTGGATAAGCGAAGTCACGAAGGCAATCGCGCGCATCTCTCGCATTAGCGACGAGTTGAAGCTCACTTCATTGACGCGATTGAGGATATCGGCGGCAGTGGTCGGCACGCCACGGCGTACGATCGGATTGATATGGACAATCACGACGTCCCGCGTACTGCACTGATAAATCAGCGGGAAAATTGCCGGGTTGCCGGCATAGCCGCCATCCCAATAGTGCTCCCCGTCGATAGACACAGCCTGAAACAGGGTTGGCAGACAGGCCGAAGCCAGCACGGCTTCAACGCAAATGTCCTCGTGTGAAAAGATGCGTATTCTGCTGGTCTCGACATTGGTCGCGCACAGATAGAGCTGTATCGGGCATTGCTTGCGTAACGCCGCAAAATCGACCTGCTTCTCCAGCACATCCCGGAGCGGATTCATGTTGTTGGGATTGAACTGGTACGGCGACAGGATACGGAGAACGATGTCCGCCATCGCATACAAGGGCGAGTGGTTCAGCCCAAAGCTATGCGTCCCCTTCAGCCACGGCATCCAACGGAACGGGCTATACCTCTCTGCCGATTGCGCGATTGCGAGCCAGAATTCGTGCAGCGCCTGACGCGCCCGGTTGTGCCGATTGTGCAGGTCATGCCCGCCTTGCAGCAAACCGTAGGCGAGCACGACGGCATTCATCGCCCCCGCACTGGTTGCGCTGACGCCTTCGATGGCGAATCTCCCATCCTCCAGCAACCGGTCGAGGACTCCCCACGTGAACGCACCGTGCATCCCGCCGCCCTGCAAAGCGAGTGCAATCGGCTTTTGTTCGCCGTTACCCGTTTGCTTACGGTTCTTCCCAGCCATCCCAATGCTCCTTAGTGGCGCGGACGGGAGCGTGCCCGCCGGGTATCGGCTTCCGCGGGCGTAGCGTGAAGTATCGTAATCAACGCTTCCTCAAGCGTTCGATCGGCGGCTACCAACGCTGATGGCTGCCCACCGAACAAGGCTCCCAGCAGGACGTCGAATAACGGGATCCGCTGTCCTGAAGTGTAGTAAAGATGTGACGCTTGAGTGGTCAGGTGGCAGTTGGCGCTCAGGACCGCAGTCGCCAAGACATGCAACCCGAGAGCTACCTCGGCTGCAATCGTCGGATTGGCCGTTTCTCATAGCACCCAAGGATAGGCCTCGACATCGCGCAGGGTGAGCCACCGCCTGGCTGACGGCGGATTGCGAAATGCCAGGCATCGCCCCCCCGGCTTGGCATGTGGTGGGCCTCGGCCAGCATGGTGGCGACTTCGAGCCGGCGCCCGCTATATAGCGACCCCGAAGTCAGCCCGGAAGGACGCTCCGGACCGTGTAAGCAGTCTCGTTGCGCATCCATTGGCGGAACGCAAGGATGCGGGGGTCCTGGCTGCTGCGCTCCGGAAAGACGAGATGATAGGCGAACTCTGGCGCTATGCTGACGCCGATATCGAATAGCCGCACCAGGCGGCCTTGGGACAGGTCATTGGCAATCATGGGTAGCTCGACGAGGCCGATGGCAGCGCCGTCGATCACGGCCTGCACGACGTGGCTCGAATCGGAAAAGGCTACGCATCGGCTGTCGTCGAAATCGTCGACGCCGGCCGCGGCCATCCACATGCGCCAGTCGGGCCAGGCCATGCCGTCGACCGGGCAGTCGACGTAGCACAGCGTGTGGCCGAACAGGTCTTGCGGCGTTTGCAGCCTGGAACCGGCTTCGAGCAGCCTCGGGCTGCAGATCGGGACGACGACCGTGTCGAACAGACGGACCGAGCACGCGTCTTCGTAGTTCCCGGCGCCAAAGCGGATCGCGATATCGATATCGTCCGCGTCGAAGTCCCGTACCTGATCGGAAATATCGAACGTCAGGTCCAGCGTCGGGTTCGCCGCCCTGAACCGCGCAAGCCTGGGCAGAAGCCAGTTCGTGGCGAACATCGCGCCTAGCGATACGCGCAGATGTGCCGGCCCCCGAGCCATTCTCCGGGCCCGGCTGGCGGCCCGCTGCAGGGTGTCGAGCGCGTCGGCTGCCGCCTCGAACAAAACGGCGCCGGCCGGCGTCAGCTGGATACTGCGGCTGGTGCGCGCGAATAGCGTGACGCCCAACTGGTCTTCGATCTCCTTGATCTGGTAACTGACCGCCGCCGGGGTCAAGCCCACCTCCTCGGCCGCACGCGTGAAGTTCAAGTGCCGCCCGGCCGCCTCGAAGGTCCTCAGTGCTCGTGTTCCCGGCAGCATTCGCTTCATCGATCTTCAAGCCATACTTAATGATCCACCAAGAAATACTCGTTTCTCAAAGCGCGGTCAATAGCAGATAGTTGTGAAAAACCATGCTCAAGCGTGCGGGACGCGATCTCGCCAAGCCCGCTCCACGCAACTACCGGAGAAAAAATTGCCCATGTCAGCTAGCCAGTCTTCCCCTGTCGTTCAACGCAATGGCCTGCCGGCAACCATCGAAGCGTTGGCACCCCTCGCCTTCGCGGGCTATGCGCACTTCACCGCGATGCAGGTCCGTGGAGGCCGGGTCCGCGGGCTGGATCTCCATCTCGAGCGGCTCAGGGTTGCCTCGATAGCGCTGTTCGGTCGTGCATTGCCCGACGATCAGTTGCGTTCCCATCTGCGCGCGGCGCTGGCATGCGCGCCAGCGGACGTCTCGCTGGTGGCCACCGTGTACTCGCCGGCGGGTGAGTTCACCGCCGCCGGAGCGGATGCCGAGCCTGAAGTACTGGTCCGTACCGGGCCGCCTTCGTCCGGACCTAAAGGCCCGCTGGCACTGGCGGCTGTTGCCCACGAACGGTTCCTCCCGGCCCTGAAGCACGTTGGCGAAGTGTCCAAGACGTATTTCCTCCGTCAGGTGGCTGGGCAAGGCTTCGACGATGCCGCTTTCGTTGACGCTCAGGGGCGTCTCAGCGAGGGGACGATCTGGAATCTGGTCTTTTGGGACGGCGAAGCGGTAGTGTGGCCCGAGGCCGCAATGCTTGCAGGCACGACCATGGATATCGTCCGCCGGCAACTGGATCGCCTCGGCATCCGTCAGCGCGTCCAGCCGCTGACGCTCGCCAGCCTGCCAGGCCTGGCCGGAGCGGCGGTGATGAACTCATGGACGCCGGGAGTGGCGGTAAGTCGGATCGGTTCCGTGCCGATGCCCGAGGCGCCGGTCTTCCTGGCACTGCTTCACCGGGCCTATCAGATGGAAGAACCTGTCTCGCCATGAGGCAGGAATCGTGTCGCGGCATGATGAGGCAGACGGTGACTGTCCGCCTTGGCCGATGATCTTCGTGAGCCGGCAACGGTCGAGAAGCCTACAGTTCCCGCTCGCGGGGAGCACTGTGCGCTCCCAGGCGCCGGTCGGTGGCGCTATTTCGTTGGCTGGAAGCCTTGCCAGCGCTTACCGCTCCAAATTCGCGCTCCAATTGCCGGGCCCCACGCGTGAGAACCTGCCTTGGCAGAAAGCGAACGTTATAGCGACGGCGGAGGATTGCTGCTGTCCAGCATTCAACAAGAGTCGGCATTGCGGGAGATCCTGATGTGCAGACAAATTCTATCGTTTCCGGCGCAGGTAACTTGTGGGAGAAGAGCCGGGGAAATGGCCTTATTCCTGCAATCAGGGCTTAAGGCGGCCAGCGTTCGGGCATTGGGCAGGTGTCAAGTCGATGCGGGTGACTGCGCACAATTGCCGAACGCCCGGCAGGCGTCCCTGATGTGGTCCAACGCCGCTCTATAACCACCCATCCTTGCCATGCGCCAGCAGGCCTGTAGAATGAGCGCCCCGGCTGGGCGCATGGTGACGGGGCGCTCGGGCCGATGCTCTACCGGGCCCGCAACGGTGGCGGGCGGCAAGACCATGACCTACAAGCTGATCGCTTTTGACTTTGACGGCACGCTGGCCGATTCCATGGCCTGCTTTCTCCAGGCCCTTGAAGTGTCGGCAAGGCACCACGGGTTCCGCTCGCTCGATGGCGAACTTCTGACGCAGGCACGCGGCCAATCCGCGCGGGACATCATGCGCCTGCTTGGCGTGCCGCTCTGGAAGGTGCCTGCCCTCACCATCGAGATGCGGCGGCTGATGCGGGAGCGCATCGCGCAGATCAGGCTCTTCCCTGGCGTGGAAGGAACCCTTGACGCATTGTCCGAGCGCGGGGTGAAACTGGCCATTGCCACATCCAACGCCGAAGACCTCGTGCGCACCGTTCTCGGCCTCGCAGCGAGTCAGAGGATTGCCCATTTCAGTTGCGGCATTTCCATGTTCGGCAAGACCAGAAAGCTGCAAGCGCTACTCTCGTCGGCGGGCGTGCGGCCGAATGAAGCGCTGTACGTGGGCGATGAGATCCGCGACGCCGAGGCCGCAAGGGCGGCTGGCATGGCGTTCAGAGGCGTTGCCTGGGGGTACACGGCGCCGGAAGCGTTGCAGTTGCAATGCGGTGAGAAGCTGCTGGCTTGTCCGGCGGATCTGCTTGTCCTGTAGAAGAGCTTGCGCCGTGCCGGCAATGCTCCCGGCAGGAAGGGCCCAGCCTCACGTTGATAGAAGCACTGGGTGTCTGACGAAGAGCACGCCTCTGCTCAATCCAGAATAGCCACCAGGAGGTTCAGAGAACTTTCTTCATCGAGGGAGCAGGATGGAGCGCATAGCTCTCGCGCTCATAGAAAGGAATTGCTTCCGGCCGCGCGTCAAGAAACACCGCAGTCATGTCGCGCGCACGCGCGTCGGCTTCCGCATATGCCATCAGGGCGTGACCAGCACCACTTCCACGCGCTTGCGCATCGACCACCAGGTCATCGACGTGCAGGTGTGCGCCGCGTGCCAACGTATGGACGGGCCTCATCCCCAATACGCCGACAAGCTTGCTGTCGTGAAAGGCTCCGACAAGCTCGTAGCCCGAGTACGATTGCCGGCGGACTCGCCGCAGGAACTCGGCTTCATCCAGCGAGCGTAATTGAGAAATGATAGGAAAAGCTTGCTCCCATTCCGTTGGGGAAAGCCTTCGGATATCCAGGCTGGTACGGCGATCTGCAGTCATAGCTTCATTCCGTTGTTGTTGCGAAAGCCCCTGTTCTTGCACGGACTTTGGCGATTAAATCTTGCGGGCTGCGCGGAGCACTTGGATAGCACGCTGCAGGAGCAGCTGGTAAAGGAAATATTAGCCCAGTCCGCAGCGCCAGACCGGCAGCACGTACTGTAGATCGGACGATGTCGTTGTATCCGCGGAGTCGTCAGCGTACTTGTCGTTGCTCCAATCCTCCTCAACGATATGCCCGGTAATGTCCAGCAGATTCTCGACGGTTCGGATCTTGCATCCGAAAGGCAATCGTCCGTGCGACCTGGAAACCAGGCTGAGCCGGAGCGCGCGTATCTGGGCGTCGTGCCAGCAGTAGAAGATCATGCCCTGCAGCGCATGTTGCGTCATCCACTGCCGCCGCGCTTCCAGGATGGCAAGCACAAAGGACTGCAGGCCCTCGCCGCTGATATGGCAAGACTCGTCTTCATTTGGCGAAAAGGTCCAGAGATTCGAGCGTGCCTCGGCGTTGATATCGTCCGGATTCTTGAGAATGGCATCGCCGCGGGCAAGCTCCAGCCAGCGTGACAGTGCGGATGTGTCGAACACGTCGGATCTTTTGGGAAGTGCCAAACAACGTTGATGGAGAGCAAATTGTATGCGTGAAATCAGCGCGTAGCGAAGCCGGTATCGGTGACCGGACGGTCGGAGTGGCGGGCGCGCTGACGATATCGGGCAGCGTCGATCCGGCATTTCGTCTGGTCAGGCGCTTAGGCGATGTCCGCCAGGCACATCTGAGCAAACGACTTGCAGTCCTCGCTAACCGAAGGATGCAGCAGCACAGCCTTTAGCGCCCGTGCAAATTGGGCAGGCGTTGTGCCACCTTGCTTCTCACGCTCCTCCTCTTCCATCCGCATCGTCCGATCCAGCCAGCCGACCACTTGCGAGCTTGGCTGGCGCTGCAGCGAATCGAGCAATTGCGGCGTATAGGCACCCACGGGCTGCCCCTCGATAAACGTGCCGAAGGGGCCAGGACCGCCGTAGTCCAACTCGGGGTACTTCTCGATCAAGGCCAGGATGCACGCCAGCACCTGCTGGTAGTCGTGCGTTTCGAGCTTGTCAAGGTATCCATGCACGCAATCGATCACGATCCATTTGTCGCCCTTGGCAGTGGCGTCTGTTGCGGCCATATCGATCGCGGCGAAAATGGCATCGAGTGTGTTGTTCATGAATGCGTCCCGTAAGCGCAGTAAGGATCAAAGAGAGGGTATGGAGAATTTGTCGACTTTGTCGACCACCGCCCAAGGCGTCAGTCTATCCTGTCAGACGCGGGCGGGAACTCAAGACCATTGCCGCATTTCCGGCGCCGCAAAAGCAAAACCCCCCAGTACTATCGTACTGGGGGGTTTCAAGGGAGAGCCTGGCGATTACCTACTTTCACACGGGTATCCGCACTATCATCGGCGTGGAGTCGTTTCACGGTCCTGTTCGGGATGGGAAGGGGTGGTTCCAACTCGCTATGGTCACCAGGCATAAACGGTGTGCCGCGCTGACTTGGTCAACGCAGCGAATAGGGATGTAGTAGTTGGTTGTGCGTATCGGCCTGTGGCACGCGATACTCAACCAGGAGAAACACACTGGTTATAGGATCAAGCCTTACGGGCAATTAGTACTGGTTAGCTTAACGCATTACTGCGCTTCCACACCCAGCCTATCAACGTCCTGGTCTCGAA
>NZ_JBYOJU010000021.1:0-91612 GCF_057798855.1 Cupriavidus sp. 96C5-1
GTGGGCGCGGTGGCCCCGGCTTGGGGCGAATACCCAAAATCTGGAGCCACCGCGCCCACGACGAAACCAGTGCCGCTCACGATTGAGTGGCCATATAAACTGGTAACGGCAGATGCTTGAATGGGCAAGCGAGATCGTCATTCAGGGGTCATACAATGAAACCACCGTCATTCGCAGCGGCAATGCCGTTCGCGCCGGTAGCGCCAGCAGTTTATTAGAACCGCCGCGCCCACCACGAATCCGCAAAGCCACCAATCCCGATAAGCCAGCCTCCTGCAAGGATCGCTTTCTTTTGGTTACTTTTCTTTACGAGTAAAGAAAAGTGACACCTCCATGTGCCCAAGAGCCTGACACCACTCCGCCTTTAGGCCCTGCAGGCCTGTCTCAACCCACCCAGGCCCAAGAGCCTGACACCACTCCGCCTTTAGGCCCTGCAGACCTGTCTCAACCCACCCAGTCCCAAGAGCCCGACGCCACTCCGCCTTTAGGCCCTGCAACCCTAAATAATACCCAAAAAAATCCCGATCCGACCACGCCAACCACATCGCTTAACCTTTAAACAGCAGCCATTTAAGCCGTAGCGTGATGCTCAGGCTCAACGGAAAGCCGCATGCCAATGGTCTTCAACACGGCCAGCAGCGTCCTGAGCGTCGAATCGCCCTTTGGGGACAACGCGCTCAGTCCACCCGCAGCCTCACCCGGTACTTCGGCAGCAAGGCGCTCGGCGCATACGAAATCTTGGTCTGCCGGAAGTTGTCCAACCCCATGTCCTGCTCGAAATTCAGCCATGCGACCGGCCGGGCGAAGGCTGTGCAGAAATGCTGGAACATGTACTGGTAGATGCCCTTGCAGGTATCCAGCCCCTTGGCAAAGCGCATGGCGAAGACCGCCGGGCGGATCTCCTGCGCCAGCACGAAGCCCGCCGGCTGGCCGGCCACCTCGTACAGGAAGCCTTCCAGGCCGAGCGCATCGGCCAGTTGCAGCGCCTCGCAGCACGGCGCGTCGTCGGCTTCGCCGTCGGCCTTGCGCTTGGCCTGCATCCAGCCCGCATGCACGGCCATGGCCTCGCCGGCCAGGCCCGTGTGGTAAGGACGGGCGGTTACCGTATGCGCGGCCAGAAGCTGTTTTACCAGGTTGCGCTTCTTGGCCAGGGTGGTGCCGCGATAGGCGGCAAAGTTGGCCGCCGGATAGAGGTAATCCGCATCGGCCCGCGCTTCGCTCCAGGTGAAGATGCCCGAGTCGAGCCGAGCCACCTGGTTCGTGGAGAGCGGATAAAGGCAATCGTGCTCGCGCAGCAGCGCGCGCACGACCGGCAGCGGTGTTGTCTCCAGCGTGAACAGCGGTAGCGCGTGGCGGGCGCCGTCGTAAGTCAGGCCGCTGACATGAGGATAGTCGCCGCCGACGTAACGGTAGGCGTGCGCCTGCCTGAACAGGAACAGGTTGGCGAAGGCGTGCTCGGACAGGCAGGTCTCGCCCGGGTCCGCGTTGAGCGCGCGCAAGGCCCGGTCGATCCCGGCAGCCAGCGCCGGCGAAAGTGGCACGCCGGCCGCCATGCGCAACGCGGCTTCGGGGGCGTTCACCCTGCCGTCGCCGTTCGCACGACGCGCGTGCCGGCAGCGGGCCCGGTGGCAGGCGGTCCGGCGAAGCACTGGGCCTGCGCCAGCCATTGCTGCGCCGGGCCGGGGCTGTATTGCAGCCGGGTATCGTCCAGGTGGCGGCGCTGCGTGACCAGCAGGCAGAAGTCTTCGGCGCTGCCGCGCACGAAGTTGTCCGCCTGCGGCTCGTTCCACGTCCATTGCCCGCCATCGGGCGCGCTCAGCTCCACATAGGGCGCGGGCCCGGGCACCGGCTCGCCGCGGTTGACGAAGGTCCAGCCATAGGTGGTGGCGCCAATATGCGCGATATGCCTGAGGCGGGCAGTCGGCGCGCGCACCCGCCCGACCGTATCCCAGACATCCTGCCCATGCGCCCACGTCTCCATCAGCCGCGCGGTGGCGAAGCTGCGCGCGCTCATGGGCGGCCCGTACCAGGGCAGGCGCGCCTTGGGATCCAGCGCGCAGAGGGTCTGTACCAGGCGCCGGTACAGGGGCTGCCAGTGCGCCAGCAGCGCCGGGCCGTCGAGATGGCCGTACACCTCGCGCGCCACCGCGCTGATATGCCCACCCGCCGCCATCAGCGTGTTGAGCGCCTGCGCGTCGCGCAGGAAGCCCTCCGGGTCGGTGGCGGCCTGCAGCGCGGTCTGGTCGAAGTAGCACAGGTGGGCGATCTCGTCCCACGCGCTCCAGCCGTAGAAGGCGCTGGGCTGGCGCCATTGCGCGGGCGTGAGCGTGGCGGCGAGCGCGCCCAGTTCGCTGTATTCGGCCAGCAGGTCCTGGCAGGTGTCTTTCATGGTCTGGTATCCGGCTGGTTCTTGCTCTTGCAGGGGGATGGCTCGTTGTCGTTCACCGCGCTTGGCCATATTGCCATTGCCGGCGGCAGGTTCGATTCTGGCGCGCGGCACGCCCGTGGTCTTGTGAAAAGTGGTTGCCGCGCCCTGCTCTCCGGCGCGTTCCGGGCCTAGGCAGCCTGGTAAGCCGCCGTGCGCGGCATGCCGTGCAGTGCCAGCCTGCGCGACCCGGCAAAGATATCCCGCGGCTTGAGCCCGTACACGCGGCGGATGGAGTGGCTGAAATGGGTGGAATCCGGATAGCCGGTGTCCAGCGCGACATCCGCCAGGTTGGCCTCCTGGGTGACGTAGTGCAGCAGGCTGCGGGCGCGTTTCCAGGTGCGGAAGGTGCGGAATGGCGTCCCAATTTCCGCCTTGAACAAGTGGAGGAAGCGCGAAAACGACAAATTGGCCTCGCGTGCATGGTCGGTGGCGGCGCTGCGGCCGCCCGGTTCGCCCTTGATCTGGCGCACGGCCGCATCGATGCGCGGATCGAGCGTGCGCGGGGCCAGCGGCCCGCCAAGCATCAACGTGTCCAGCAGGCAGGGATCCAGCGCCGGACGCCGCATGCCGCGCAGCTGGGCGATCAGGTCGCGCGCATGCTGCGCCTGCCGCGGGGCCGCCAGCGCGCCGCCGGGGCCGCGCAAGAGCGGCGGCAGCCGCGACATGTCCACGGTTTCGGGTTCGATCAGGAAGCCGCAGAGGGTGCGGCAGTCGGACACAATGCGGTGCGGCGCGTACGGCGGCACCATGGCGATCTCGGCCGTCTCCCAGGCGCCATCCGCCACGCTCAGGCGAAACGGCGCGTCCAGCGCCACGTACAGCAGGATGGCGCCGATGGCGCGCACCGACGGCGCGCCAAGCAGCCCGACGTACAGGACGCGATCGGGGTCCAGCCACATAAAGCTTCCGCTCGGCCGGTCACCGGAGCGGGCCGTCGCGTCTCGCAGGGATTCCAACGTTGGCAGCATCTCGGTCTCACACTGTTCACGGTGCGCGCTATCGCGCGGGCAGGCACCTGGTTCGGCAAGAAGGGGCAAGCGCCGGGCACGCATCGCGAATGATCGCAAATCGCGCCCGGAGGCCTGCAGGCCTCCAGCATCATGCCAGCGATGGCAGCCGAGCAGCCGGCGGATGGGGGTTTATCCCGATGCTCGCACGGCTTGCGCCCCGGCTTATGCGCCCCGCGCCCGGGCCAGTTCCGGCGGCACCCGCACCGGCATCGCCAGCAGGACCTGTCCCATGCCCTTGCCGAGCGGATCGTTGCGCAGCGAGGCCATGCCGCCGCCGCCGAGCGCCTGTTCGCAGAGGAAGTTGAAGGCGCCGATGCCGGGCAGGAAGTAACGCGTTATCCTGCCCTTGACGTTATGGGCCAGGAAGGCCGCCACCGCGGCCTCGGTGAGCTGCGCCGCGATCAGCGGCATGTAGGCGGGGTCGCGCGGGATGATGCCGATGTTGGAGAAGTCGCCCTTGTCGCCGCTGCGTCCGTAGGCGAGCCGGATCAGTGGCACCTCGATCCAGTCTGCGCCAGGTACCTGCGCGCCGGATGCGGAACGTGGTCCATCCATGACCGGGTCTGCCTCCGTTGTGTCGGCCCCTGCGGCGCAAGCCGCCGGCAACGGCACCGGCTGATCGTCGAGCCAGACCGCTGGCTGCACCCGCTCTTTCGGCACCAGGAAAGGAAACTGCTTGATCGCCAGGCTGACCGACGGCCTGCCGCCCACGCCCGTCGTGCCGGGCGACCAGGAGGTGCCGGCCGGCGCGATTTCGCGGGCAAACAGTTCCAGCGCGCGTTTGTCCGGGTGGGTCACGGCCAGCCACATCACCGCCTCGAAGAGCGTCGGCTGTGGCACATGCGGTCCAAAGGATGCGGCCGTGCCAAGCACGTCCAGCCGGGTTTCCGTGAAATCCGGCATGCCGGCCCGGGCCAGCAGCGCGCGGGTGCGCTCCAGGAAGGCCTCGCCGCTGCGGCGGGCCTTGCGCACGGCATCGAAACCGACGATGGTCAGCTGGGCCGAGCAACGGTAGCCGTCGGCATAGGTGGCCGACACCTTGTAGCTCGGGGTGGGTGCGCGGCCCCTGGCGCCCTGCACTTCCACCAGGTCCGCGCCGGCCTGGCGCAGGGTCACGCCAGTGAAGTCGCAGACTACGTCGGGCAGCAGGTAGGCGGCGGGATCGCCGATTTCGTACAGCATCTGCTCGCCGACGGTGGCGGGGCTGACCAGCCCGCCGGTACCGGGCGGCTTGCCGACCAGGAAGCTGCCGTCGGCCCGGCAGGCCACCACCGGGTAGCCGATATTGGCCCAGTCCGGCACCTGTTCCCAGTCCGTGTGCAGGCCGCCGGTGGCCTGGCAGCCGCACTCGATGATGTGCCCCGCCAGGCTGCCCGCGGCCAGCAGATCATAGTCGGTCGGGTTCCAGCCGAACTCGTGCATCAGCACGCCCAGCGTCACCGCGCTATCCACGCAGCGGCCGGTGATCACGATATCGGCGCCGGCGTCCAGCGCCGCCTGGATCGGCAAGGCGCCCAGATAGGCGTTGGCGGTCAGGACGCGCGCGGGCATGGCGGCGCCGCTCTGCATGTCCCGCACCCCGGACGCGCGCAGCGCCTCCAGTTGCGGCATCAGGTCATCGCCCTCTACCACCGCCACCCGCGCCGGCACGCCCAGTTCCTCCGCCAGCTTGCGCACCGCCGCCGCGCAGGCGCGCGGATTGACGCCGCCGGCGTTGCTGACGATACGGATCCCTTGCGCCATGGCTGGCTTGAGCACAGCCCGCAGGGCACCGGTGACGAAGTCCAGCGCATAGCCGGCCTCCGGGTTTTTCAGCCGCGCGGCGGCCAGCAGCGACATGGTGAGTTCGGCAAGGTAGTCGAATACGAGGTAGTCGACCTTCCCTTTCTCCACCAGTTGCACGGGGCCGATCGCGCTGTCGCCCCAGAAGCCCGAAGCGCCGCCGATGCGCACGTCTTCCCTGCCCTGCCGAGTCTTTCCGTTCATGGTTCCGTCCGATCCGTCCAATCCGTCCATTGCGTGGTTGGTCTGGGCTGAGGTCTGGCGGAACGCACACGCCAGCCAACCCGACGCAGCCACGATAGCGGCGCCGGGCCGGCGTGTCTTGTGTCAATTGGCTCTTGCTGCCGGGCTGCTCCCGGCCGCGCCGAAGCGCTCAGGGCGCGGCGGCAATCACCCCTGCCACGGCCGCGGTGAGCTTCTTGGCATAGGGCACATGCAGGAACTCGTTGGGGCCATGGGCATTCGATTTCGGGCCCAGCACGCCACAGACCATGAACTGGGCGTGGGGAAAGCCTGCCTTCAAGGTGTTCATGAGCGGGATGGTGCCACCCTGGCCGATGTAGCCGCAATCCGCACCATAGTGCTCGCGCGATACGCCGTTGAGGGCCGATGCCAGCCACGGCGCCAGCTCCGGCGCGCTCCAGCCGCTGGCCGCCCCGGCATCGGGGCGGAAGGTCACGCGGGCGTTATAAGGCGGGTCGAATTCGAGCAGGGCCTTGAGATCGGCCACGGCCTGGCTTGCTTCCACCAGCGGCGGCAGCCGCAGCGACAGCTTGAACGCCGTGCGCGGGCGCAGCACATTGCCGGCATCGGCCAGCGCCGGCAGTCCGGCCGCACCGGTCACCGACAGCGAGGGCCGCCAGGTGGAGTTCAGCAGTACCTCGCGCGCGTCTCCGGTGACGGGTAGCACCGGCCGTCCATCCTGGCCGCAGGCCCATGGCAGGCTCTTCCAGACCTCGTCGCCCAGGACGCGCGCGGTGGCCTCGGCTTCGCGCAGGCGCTGCGGCGGAATCGGGCAATGAAAGGCGGCGGGCAGCAGGTTGCCGGTGGCGGCGTCCTCCAGTCGCTCGAACAACTGGCGCATGATGCGGAAGCTCGACGGCGCGATGCCGCCGTTGGAGCCGGAATGGATACCTTCGTCCAGCACTTCCACCTCCAGGTCGCCTGCCACGAGGCCGCGCAGCGATGTGGTCAGCCAGAGCTGGTCGTAGTTGCCCGCGCCGGAGTCCAGGCAGACCACCAGCGACACCTTGCCGAGCCGCTCGCGCAGCGCATCGACATAGGGCAGCAGGTCGTAACTGCCTGATTCCTCGCAGGTTTCGATCAGGCCCACACAGCGCGGGCGTTCGATGCCCTGTGCGTCCAGCGCCGCCAGCGCGGTCAGGCTGGCGTAGATGGCATAGCCATCGTCGGCGCCGCCGCGGCCATACAGCTTGCCGTTCTCGAGTTTCGGGGTCCAGGGCCCCAGGTCATTGCGCCAGCCCGAGAATTCGGGCTGCTTGTCCAGGTGGCCGTACAACACGATGGTTTCCGTACTGCCGGAACGCGTGGCGGCCGATTCGAAGAAGATCACCGGCGTGCGGCCGGGCAGTCTGACGATTTCCAGCCTGAGGCCACGCACCGGCTGCCGCTCCGCCCATGTCGCCGCCTCGGTCACCACGCGTTCGATAAAGCCGTGGCGCGCCCAGTCGGGATCGAAGGCGGGGCTCTTGGCCGGTACCGCGATGTAGTCGGTCAGCGCCGGCACGATTTCGTCGTTCCATTTGCGCTCGACGAAGTTGCGCAGTTGCGCCGCATCGAGGACGGGCTTTTGCTGGGTAGCGGGCTCGGTGGCCGGGGTCATCATGGGATCCTTTCGTTCAGCTGCAACGGTTGCCGGCGCCGGGAGCGCCGGCGTGCATGGCCAAAACTGTAGCGCGTTCCGTCCGCCAGGACGAGCCCGCAGGCATACCACCACCGATCCATATATGCACAGTGCTAATCGTTATTTCCAAATTTGTGGCGCTCACTTTATATTCGTCCGCTTTCGCCGGATGGCCCAGCGAGGCCGTCCTCCCCCATCGCAGCCGGAGCCTTACCTTGACGCACGTCCTTACGCTGGGCGACACCCTTTCCTGGCCGGCGCGCTACCTGCCGCGCAAAACCGCCCTGGTGGCCGGCACGGGCGCGTCGCGCCGTACCTGGACCTACGCCGAACTCGATGCCGAGGTCAACCGGCATGCCCATGGGCTGCTGTCGACCGGCGTGGGGCCCGGCGACGTGGTGGCAGCCTTCCTCTACAACACGCCAGCCTTCGTGTTCAGCCTGCTGGCGGCGGCCCGTATCGGCGCGGTCTTCAACCCGGTCAATTACCGGCTGGCGGCGCAGGAACTGGCCTTCATCCTGTCCGATGGCAAGGCTGCCGCGCTGCTGTTCGAGCAGGAAGGTGCTGCCGTGGTGGAAAAGGCGGTGGAGCTGGCGCCCGGCACGGCGCGCTGGATCTACGCCGACGACGGCGCCGCGCCAGCTTTCGCCACCCACGCACTGGCCGCGCTGGCCGGGGGCCAGTCCAGCCATGCGCCGCAGATCGCCGTCGGCGAGGACGATCCCTGCATCCTGATGTACACCAGCGGCACCACCGGCCGGCCCAAGGGCGTGCTGCACACCCATCGAAGCAAGCTCGCGCACAACGCCATGATGCATCAGGCCATGACGCTCTCGCGCGAGGACGTGGGCCTGTCGATCGCCCCGCTCAACCACACGGCCGAGCTGCACACCAGCTTCCTGCCGCGCCTGCAACTGGGCGCCACGCAGGTATTGCAGCGCCGCTTCGACGCCGGCGAGGCCTGGCAACTGGTGGAAGCGGAGAAGGTCACGCACTTCTTTGCCGCGCCGACCATGGTGAGCATGCTGCTCAACCACCCCGATGCGCAGCGACGCGACTTGTCGTCGCTGCGGCTGGTCGAGTACGGCGGCGCATCGATGGCGCCGCACCTGATCCGCGAGTGGGATCGCACCGTAGGCGCGGGGCTGGTGCAGGTTTATGGCACCACCGAGATGGGGCCGTGCATGTCGGTGCTGTATCCGCACGAGCAGCTCAGCCACGCCGGCTCGGCCGGCCTGCCCTCGCTCAACCATGACCTGGTCGTGGCCGCCCTGCGCGACGACGGCGAGCCTACCGACCCCGCCGAGCGCTGCGCGCCCGGCGAGGTCGGTGAAATCCTGGTGCGCGGCCCGTGCATGATGGCCGGCTACCTGAACCGCCCGGACGCCAACGCCCGCGCCCTTGCCCACGGCTGGTACCACACCGGCGACCTCGGCAGCCTGGACGCCGATGGCTACCTGTGGATCCGCGACCGGATCGACTACATGATCAACTCCGGCGCCGAAAACGTGTATCCGCGCGAGGTCGAGGACGCCCTGATCGAACATCCGGCCGTGCTGGAAGTCGCCGTGATCGGCGAGGCGGATGCGACCTGGGGGCAGGTGGTCTGCGCCTACGTGGTGGGCAAGGCCGGGGCCGAGGCCAATGCGGAGGTGCTTGATGGATTCCTCGTGCACGGAGACCGGCTGGCAGCCTACAAGCGTCCGCGCCGCTATCACTTCGTGGATGCGTTGCCGAAAACCACCAGCGGGAAGATTCAGAAGCATTTGCTGCGGGTGGCGTGAGCGGGTGGGGCGTGTGCCCCTGCAGCATTCCTTATGGATCAGATAGATATGCTCGATATCTCGTGTATCAGGCGAACAAGAGAGCTTTGCTAGGGGCGGATCTGGACAAAATCCATATATATCAATAGTTTGTGGCAGAAGGTGAACGGATCACATTAGCATCTTGCCATGCCAGCCATTGCGTTTGAATGTGATAACGCGTTGCCTCGATTTTTCCCTGTAAATATCCTTTTAATCATATAGTTACTTGATATTCCTACTGTTTTACTTACGATTTCCCCAGTAAGTCGCGGCTGCGGATTCCTCTCGCGTCAGGCGCCAAGCCGCGTCCGCCGCACCGGGCGGATCGGCCTGGCACGGCCAGCGCCCTGCCGCGCCGGCGAGCGTCTTGCCCGAACGGCTTCAGGCTCCGCGCTGCCGCGGCTCTCCAGCAACTGCCGGTACTCTGCCAGCAAGCTGTCTTGCTGCCTGACCCGTTCGTCCAGTACGGCCAACGCATTCCCAAGCCTGGAAACTTCCTCAGCGAGCCGCCCCGCGGTCTCTGCGGCTTCCGCCAGCTTCTGCTGACCGGCCTTCCGCTCGTTGTCCAGCAGTCGCTGCCCTTCCCTTGCCGCCACACGCGCGGCGTCCAGTTCCAGCGCCATGCGCCGTTCGTTGGCGCTCGAGCGCTCGGTGATGATCTCGCGTTCCTTGTCCCAGGCCGCGCGCTGGCTCGCGGTATCGCGCAGCAGCGCATCTTTCTCTACCTGCGCGCGGGCCAGTGTGGCGCGTAGCGCGTCGTTGTCCTCCTGCCCGGCGAGCAACTGCGCTTCGGCACGGGCCGCGCGTTCGCCGGCTTCGTCCCGGGCGCGCGCCAGTTCGGCCAGTGCCCTGTCAGCGGCTTCCAGCTTGGCTTCCAGCACGGCGCGCTCCTGCGCCAAGGCGGCCTGCCCGGCTTCCAGTTCCTCCTGTGCCTGCTGCAGCGCGGCCTCCCGCCCGGCATAGCTGGCGGTCACGGCAGCCCTGGCCTCCGCCTGCGCCGCTTCCCACAGGTAGCGGGCCGCCTGGTTCACCGGTTCGGGCAAATCGGCCGGCGCGGCAAAAGCCTGCGGATCCTGCAGGCGCGCGCCAAGGCCGGCGAACCAGGCGTCCAGGTGCGGACTGACCGTATTTGGCGAGCCCCGCCCCAGATGCAGCCGGATCCGTTCGATGGTCGGGCGCTGGCCGGCCAGCAGCAAGGCGTCGGCGGCTTGCCAGACGTCTTGGCGGGTGATGGCGCGGGAGCGCGTAGCGGCGGAAAGATTGGCGTTTTGCATGGTTCTGGCAAGTTTTCTGGTGGCATGCAGGCTGGCCACCCGGATAAGGCACGATAAGGAATAGTTATCATGCCTTATCCATTGATGTTGTATAATTTAATACAGCATACATCATATTTATTATGAAATATCGGAATTTCTCGGCAGACCCGGAGGAAACGGCAGAATGCCCCCCAAAGCATGCCGGCGCATCCCTCGTGGCGCCAGCACAGGCCGATCTGCCCGCGCCGCTCCATCCGTCCGAACTTGATCCGATGGGGCGCGCGGCCGCCGAGGCGCTGTACCGCGAAGGGGAATCCGCCAACACGGTGACCAGCTACCGGTCCGCCCTGCGCTACTGGGCGGGCTGGTTCGCGCTGCGCTACGGCCAGCCGATCGCCCTGCCCTTGGCGCCGGCGGTCGTCATCCAGTTCGTGGTCGACCACGCCACGCGCACTACGCCGCAGGGGCCGGTCAGCGAACTGCCACCGGCCATCGACACCGCGCTGGTTGCCCGCGGACTCAAGGCGCGCACCGGGCCGCCCGCGCTGGCCACGCTGATGCATCGCTTGGCGGTGATTGCCAAAGCCCACCAACTGGAAAACGCAGCCAATCCCTGCGCCGATCCCGCCGTGCGCGAACTGGTGGCGCGCACGCGCCGCGCCTATGCAAAGCGGGGCGAGCGTCCGGCACGCAAGGCTGCGCTCACGCGCGAGCCCTTGGCCCGCCTGCTGGAGACCTGCGACGATTCGCTGATCGGCTTGCGAGACCGGGCCTTGCTGCTGTTCGCCTGGTCCAGCGGTGGCCGGCGGCGCTCCGAGGTGGCGGGCGCCACGCTAGCCGCCCTCACGCGCATGGGGCCGGGCGAGTTCGTCTATCAACTGGGCTGGTCGAAGACCAACCAGGCCGGGGCGGATTTGCCTGACAACGCCAAGCCGGTCATTGGTGCCGCCGGCGCCGCGCTGGAGGCGTGGTTGCACGCATCGGCAATCCGTGACGGCGCCATCTTCCGGCGCATTCGCCGCGGCGGCCATGTTGGGGAGGCGCTGTCGGATGCGGCCGTGCGCAAGATCGTCAAGCAGCGCTGCGAGGCGGCTGGGCTGGATGGAGACTTCTCGGCGCATTCGCTGCGCTCCGGCTTCGTGACCGAGGCCGCCGCGCGGCAGGTGCCGCTGGCCGAAACCATGGCCATGACCGGACACACCAGCGTGGCTACGCTGGTGCGCTACTTCCGTGCGGCCGACGCACGGCGCTCGACGGCAGCCGACCTGATGGGCGAACTGGCAGACGATGACGGACGAGCGGAATCCGGTAGCGCGAAACCGCGCTGAACGTGGCCGCACTATTGCCGTACTCCCGCGGCGGCTGGACAAGCCGTGCCCGGCGAATAAGAATGTGGGCCGGGCCGGAATCGCCTGGCGCTGGGTGAATGCCCTGGCCGGCGCGCATGCCGCGATCTGCCGCGTAGCGGCGTGTCGACGATTCCAGGACGATCGCCGTTCGCGGCATCCACGGGAGACCGCCATGCGGCATTGCCTTGTCTTGTTCATGCTCTGCGCGTGCATGGGTTTCGCCCAAGCGGGCAAATGCGTCAGCGGCAGCAAGACGCTCTATACCGATACGGCCTGCCCGCCGGGCTGGCAGGGGGCGGCGCTGGGCGGCAACCTGTCGCGGATCAGCCCCGAGCCGGCTACCGATGAAGCCAACCGGCAGTTCCTGCAGAGCCGCGAGGCCGAGGAACGCGAATACCAGGCGCGCATCACGCGTGAACAGGCCGACGCGGCGCGGGCCGAGTACAAGCAGTGCAATTGGCTGGGCAGTCAGCTGCGGCAGCTGGAAGCCGACTATGGCATGAGGCGGCGGGCACGCCTGCCGAAGGAAGAACAGGAGGGCTACCGCCAGCGCCAGCGCGCCTTGCGCGAGCAGCAGGCGCGGCTGCGCTGCTGACATCCGCGCGATATACCCCGCAAAAGCGCAGCGCTGCCAGCCCTGATCCCCCGGGTTGCCCGGCATTCCGCTGCAGGGCCGGCCTATCTATACTGGCAGGCGGGCCGAATGCCGGCCCCTGTACTCCAGGCCGCCGAGAATAGGAGAAGGGATATGCCACACGAACAGTTCCTCGCCAAGCAGGAAGATCGCCGCAGCGGATTGCGCGCCCTGCGCGCCGCGCTGCTGAAGGTGCACAAGGAAGTGATCGCGCTGAACCGCGCCGAATATGAACGCCTGCACGGCCCGATCCCGGCCGGGCTGTTCGTGCAGGTTGTGACCGAGGAGACCTATTTCCGCTGGCTCGACCCGCTCTCGCGGCTGATCATCGAGATCGACGAGGAACTGGAGGCACCGGAACACCACGATCAAACCTGCCGCGCCGTCGCGGCGGCCACCGAGAAGCTGTTTGGCCCGGACAGCGAGCCGAGCTTTCGCGACCGTTACCAGCAAGCCCTGCAGGACGAATCCGGCGTCATCGTCGCGCATGGGCAATTGATGAAGGTGGTGGCGCAGCTACGGCAACTGGTCTAGGCGGGGCGCCCAGCCGCCCTTGCTCCCGGGCTATTTCTGCCGGGGAGCGGAGCGCGGCGGGTGCACGGCGATCGGATCGCTCGCGGGGAAAGTTTCGCCGAGGGCTTCGTCCAGTTCGTCTTCCACATGACTGTCCTTGTCCCCCCGCGCCGGTGCCGTTTTCGGCGGTGCGGTGGGTGACGCTGGCTTGGTCGGCGCGGCAGGCTTGCTCATGACCCTGTCCTGAAACGATGAAGGTCCCTTGATCTTAGAGCGCTTTGTGGCGAGATGCCAATCCAAGCAAGCGCTGCTCCCACGGCTGTAGGGAGACGGCCCGAGCCGTTGCCGGCGGATGCCCATGGTGCGCGAGCGGCGTGCCTTGCGGCTTTCACTTGATCATCATGCTGGCCATCACCAGGGCCAGCAGCGCGATGTAGACGCGCGCATGGATCCGGTCGGGTATGCGTCCGACCCACCGCCCCGCCAGGCGGATGCCGGCCAGGGAACCGAGCGAAAGCAGCGCGAACGCGGCAAGGTCGATATTGCCGAGATACCTGGGCCCCTGTGTGAGCGGCTGGTGCCAGGCCATGGCGGCATAGGTCAGCGTTCCCAGCACGGCAACCGGCAGGCTCAGGGGATTCGCCATGGCCGTGGCTTGCGTCATGCTCAGGCCGCGGCGGCGCAGCAGCGGCACTGTCATGACGCTGCCGCCCACGCCAAGAAAGGTGGCGACCACGCCGATCACCACGCCGCCTGCCACCGTCTGCGCGTGGCCGAGAGGCCGCGGAGCACTTCCCGGCGCATGCGAGAGGAAACCCCGGCGCAGCAGGCAATCCGCCAGGGTGGCGGCAAGATAGGCAACAAAGGCAAAGCGGACGATATCCTCGCTGGCCAGGACGGCGGCCCCGGCTCCCACTACGGCGCCCAGGCCGATAAAGCCTGCCAGCGGCCAGATGTAGGGCGAAAGGATATTGCCTGCCAGACGGTGTTTGCGGGTGGCGAGCCAGGCATTCACGATCATCACCGCCGTCGACGTGGCCACGGCTACATGCATTGCCGCCGGGCCCGGGCCATCAGCGTTGGCGAGCGTGCGGTAAAGCAAGGGAACGACCACGAATCCCCCGCCAAAACCAAACAACACCGTGCTGACACCGGTCAGGCAGCCAAATAGTACAAAGAGGAGATAAAGCATCACACCGCAGGGACTCGTTGGGGAAACGGTCACGATACGGTGTCTGGTCATGGCCAGCTTTCGATGATTGGTCAATAATATTTGCGTTTCGGCCAATCCACGATCCACGCGATCCACGCGATCCATGCTCAACGTCCGCATCGACGATTTCGATCAGGTGCCCCGCCCCGTCGTTGCCATCGGGACCGACTACCCGAAAGGCTACCTGCTGCCCTGGCACACCCATCGCCGCGCGCAGTTGCTCTATGGCGCGACCGGCGTGATGCATGTCGCGACGCGGGAGGGGAACTGGATCGTCCCGCCGCAGCGGGCGGTGTGGATTCCTCCGGGGATGCTGCATGAAGTCCGGATGGTCGGGGTCAGCACACGCAGCCTGTATATCGAGCCCGGCGCCCTGCCGTGGCCGGGCGACGCCTGCCAGGTGGTCGGGGTGTCGCCTCTGGTGCGGCAGTTGTTGATTGGCGCCGTGGAGATGCGGGCGGAATACGATCCGGATGGCCGGGACGGGGCGCTGATCGCCCTGCTTCTGCATGAAATTGCGCGCATGACGGTATTGCCCCTGCACATTCCGTTACCCGCCGACGCGCGGCTTCTGCCGCTATGCCAGGCTTTTCTCGGGCAGCCCGACACCCACGACTCCCCACAGCGCTGGGCGCGGGAACTGCATATGAGCACGCGGACCTTCAGCCGGTTCTTCCGCGAACAGACCGGCATGGCGTTCTCCGAATGGCGCCAACGCGCCTGCGTGGTCCTTGCGCTGTCCCGGCTGGCGGCCGGCGAAGCCGTTACCCGTATTGCGCTCGATTTCGGCTACGACAGTCCGGCTGCTTTTTCGACGATGTTCCGTCGCGTGCTGGGCCATGCTCCGACGGAATATCTGCAGATGGAGGTGGCCGTGGCTGGCTCGTGCCCAGCTGTCGTCGCGCGTGCCGCAGCCCCCGTCCCTATCGACACGTCCACCGCAGGCCGCGCGCGCAAATAGCCGTGGTATGGCGGCGCTCCCCCCGCGCTACTGAGTTGACATGGCAGGAACGCCGGCACGCGGCAGAATAGCCTGTTGGCGCAACGTCACGCAGGCACCCATGTCCACCCCGGACCAGACATTGCAAACAATGGTGCGGGCCGCGTCTGCGTTGCGGCGAGCCATCGCCGGCCGGTTCGCGGCCGGCTCTTTGTCGGAAGTATATCCAAGGGGAAAATAATGAATAATACGGGCGCCGGTTATCGTCAAACGGGTAGTGCCTTACAGATGGCTGCAGCGTGGCCGGACTTCGTCACGGCTCGAGTGGCGGGGCACACGTTGGATCGGGTACAGAAGCGATGGGGTGGCAGCCATTTGCTGCACGGCCGGCAACCTGGACCCGACGCGGTTCATTTTTCGAGCAACGACTATCTTTGCCTGCTCGGCGAGCAGGCACTGGTGATGGCACAGAGCACGGCGATGCGCCGCCCGGAGAGCGAGTTGCTGATGTCGGCAATTTTCTTGCACGGGGACAATCCCGCCAGTCAGCTCGAGCGCAAGCTGGCGGCGTTCACCGGTGCCGAGGACAGCATCCTTTGTCAATCCGGGTGGGTAGCCAATGTGGGCCTTCTGCAAAGCATCGCCAATGAACGCACACCCGTCTATCTGGACATGCTGGCGCACATGTCACTATGGGAAGGCGCGCATGCAGCGCACGCCCGTGCGATTCCATTCATGCACAACGACGCCGAGCATGCGGAGCGCCAGATTCGCAAGGACGGCCCCGGGATCATCGTGGTTGACGCGGTCTACAGCACGAACGGCAGTCTCTGCCCGCTGGCCGAATTCGTGGAGGTGGCCGAACGCACCGGCAGCGTGCTGGTGGTCGACGAATCCCACTCATTAGGTACTCACGGTCCTGGCGGTGCTGGCCTGGTGGCTCAGCTTGGGCTCTCGCGCCGGGTCCACTTCCAGACGGCCAGCCTGGCCAAGGCCTTCGGCGGGCGCGCCGGGCTAATCACGTGCCCGTCTTCGTTCAAGGGCTATTTCGCTATGGAATCCCGTCCCGCAATCTTCAGCTCAGGGCTGCTGCATCATGAATTGGCCTGGTTCAATGCGGCTGCTGACTTTATTGCCGCAGCCGACGAGCGCCGCGCTCAGTTGCGTACTGTTTCAGCCGAAGCGCGGGAAGCGCTCGCCGGTCTGGGCTATAACGTATCGGCGGGTTCGGAGCAGATCATTGCGTTGGAGTCAGGCACCGAGCAGCAGACCATGGTGCTGCGCAATGCGCTCCAGTCGCGCGGCATCTTCGGCGCCGTGTTCTGCGCGCCTGCTACGGCGCGCGACCGGGCCTTGATGCGGCTGACCATGAATGCCTGCCTGACGGCGGTGGAAATCGAGCGGCTGATTCAGGTCTGCGCTGAGATCCGTGATGAAGTGGGACTGGCGAACTGGCGTTCGACGCGGTGCTTGCGCAGGGCGCCCCGTGCCAAACCAGCCACGGCCAGGCCGCCCGTAGTGCGCCATGACAGCCTGGAAGCCGCGCACGGTACCGTCTGACCGGTAGCTGCCTCTCAGCCTGCCGCGCCGGCGCCATCCTGGGCCGGCGCGGCGGCCATGACCGGCGGGAACTCGAGCACGAACTCGGTGTATTCGTGCTCGACCGAATGGCAGTGGATACGGCCCCCCCAGGCTTCCAGCGTTTCCTTGCAGAAGGCCAGGCCGATTCCGGTGCCCTCGTTGCGCGGGTAGGTGTGAAAGCGCTTGAAGATGGATGCCAGCTCCCGCTGGGGGATCCCCGTGCCGGTATCGCGGAACACCAGGCGATTGCGCCGGCTGCCCCGTTCGGTGCGCAGCCGGATCTCGCCATGGCCGGCGCGGGCTATCGCATGCAAGGCATTCTTGAGCAGGTTGAACAATACCATCACCAGCAGCTTCTGATCGGCTCGGATCGCAAAATCCTCGGTCATCTCGGCGTGGACGCGCTCGCGCTGACCCGCCTCGAAGGGGTAGCGCGCCAGTGCCTCACTCACGGCGTTGGCTAGCGGAAATTCGTCGGCTGGCGCCTGAGCCGCACCAACGCGTGCGTTCACCAGCAGCACGTCGATGCCGTGATTCATGCGGTCGACCTCAAGCTGGATACGCGGCAGTGCATCTTTAAGCAAGGCGAAATGCCCGGGAGGCAGATTCAGGGTGTTTGCGCGTGTTTCGTTTTCCTCGTAGAAGCGGATCAGTGCCGGCAAATAACGTCCCATTCCCAGCGCCGTGGCACCAATGCTGCGAATCGGCGTGCGCAACTCGTGTGCTACGGTACACAGGGCGATCGTCATGCCATCCAGTTTCTCCTGGATCAGGATGTGCCTGTCGATCTTGAGCACTGCGACAGTACAGATGGTGAACCCGATGATAGGCAATTCCATCAGCCAGTTCACCTCAAGTGGCGAGGCTTGTGTCGGTGTGACATAGCGGTAGACCAGCCAGGCCACCGCGGTTCCCAGTGCGAGCGACGCGGCACCAGTTACCCAGCCACTGAAATTGAACAGGATGAAGACGGCGATTACCAGCGACTGGGACCATACCAGATTGCCGTGATTCATCAGGTACAGATAGACGAACAGGAAGGATAGCCCATACGTCAGCGTGATGAAGAAATAGGCTGGCAGCCATTTACGGTCGCGCAGATTCCCAGTCAGGATCAGCGGCGCGAAGATCACCATGGCGAGCAGCCGGAGTGTCAGGCTCTCGTAAGGCTGCGGAAACCAGTATTTCCAGATGACATAGAACAGCGGATAGCCGATGAAGGCGAGCCATCCCATCAGGTGGATGCGCTTTACCTGCGCCGGCTGGCGCACATCCAGATGAATCTCCTTGGCGAGCACACGGCGGAGGTGCGCAAAACTGTCACCGCAACTGCGTCGGATCTGGGCAAGCATGTCGGAAAGCGGCTGAATGAGTGGCTTTGACCTGAAAGTGTATCCCGGGAACGCAGTTTGCATTGCCAAATTGTGCGCTTCTAGCATCTCATGCGCATCTCGTACTGCACCCGAAGAGCATCGCGCACCAAGTTCATCCCTTATATTTCCCACCCCGGGCGGATGCCCGGACACGTCGCACCCTGGACTATCCGAGCCGCAGCCGTCGCGTCTCAATCCAGCAAATGCCCCATCCTCGACCGCTTGGTTGCAAGGTATTTCTCGTTTTCCGCGTTGGACGGGACGATGTGGCGCATCTGTTCCACCACCTTGATGCCGGCCGCTTCCAGCGCCTGCTTCTTCTTGGGATTGTTGCTCATCAGCCGGATCGACTTGACGCCCCACTGGTGCAACAGGTCGGCGGCGAAGGCATAGTTGCGGGCGTCGATCTCCTGGCCCAGCGCCAGGTTGGCGTCGACCGTGTCCAGCCCCTCGTCCTGCAGCGCGTAGGCGCGGATCTTGTGGCCCAGGCCGATGCCGCGCCCTTCGTGCCCGCGCAGGTAGAGCAGGATGCCGCGGCCTTCTTCGGCAATCTTCTTCATGGCAAGGTCGAGCTGCTCGCCGCAGTCGCATCGGCACGAGCCGAAGACATCGCCGGTCAGGCACTCGGAGTGCAGGCGGGTCAGCACCGCTTCGCCGGTGATATCGCCAACGCTGAGCGCAAGGTGTTCGATGCCCGAAACGGCGCCTTTGAAAGCGTGGGCGGTAAAGTTGCCAAAGCGGGTCGGCAGGCGGGCCGAGCCGATCAGCTGGATTTCTGTGTCATTCATGTCAGTCGGATATTTGCGCCGGCCAACCGGCACGGCATCGGGCGCTTGGCAGCGCCTAGCCCGCTAAGGTAGCACGAGCGGGCGCGTATCGCAGGCAACGCACATGCGGGCTTGCGCCGCCGCCTGCTCCGAACCCTGAGGTCCGGCCCTGGAAATCGGCCATGTGCACTGCGCAACGAGATGCTAAGTGGATCTTCTGGCACGCCACAAGCGCCGTGGCTGCAACACTGTTTTGCGTGGCGCGATGCTCAGGATTGATCCTGCATGGCGCCGCGCCGGCGTCAGCCCAGTTCGATGGGCTGACCGTGCGGCGTGCGCCGGGCAGCGGCCTCCCAGGCACCGCGCCGGTCCAGCAGCGCGGCCTTGTCCACCAGGCCCTTGGCGGCGCTGATCCGCTCCAGCGCGGTCAGCCAGAAGTGATAGTAATGCTCGCCGTTGTCGGGGTCTCCCGCTGCCTGGGCGTCGCGGATGACCTGGGAAAGGCTGGCAGCCCATTCGGGCCAGGTAAAGGCGCCCCGCTCATGCAGCGCCAGCGCCAGGGCAAAAGCCTGGGCTTCCCAGGGCTCGCGGAAGACCGGGCCGGTGCTGTCGCAAGGCAGGGCCGGCAGCGCCGAGCGCATGGCCCGCAGGTTTTCCGGCGTGGTCGCCGCGATTGCCGGTTCAGTCATGGGCAGCCTCCGCCGGCGGTTTGCCGGCACGGTCCTCGGGATTCTCCAGGTAGGGCTCCCAGCAATCCACGTTGACCGAATCCGCCGTGGTATCCGCGCCCCACAATTCCGTGGCGGCAAAGCGCACGGTATAGAGCCATTGCGGCTGCTCTCCCGCGCCGGCCGCGCTTGCATCCGGGAACACATGGGCGCCGTGGACGGCCACGATCTCGCCTTGCCGGCCACGGCAATAGCGCGGCAGCCGGGTGTGGCCGGCAGGGTGCATCTGGCGGGTGCGCACAGGGTCGCCTACCCGGAAGCGCGCCTCGCCGGGCGCCGGCCGGGCGCTGGGCGTGCCGCGTGCCAGCGCGGGGCCGACCTGCTCCGCCGCCAGCACCCGGGCCAGCGCCACCGGTGCCGTGGCGGACCGGCCGCCAGCGATTTCTTCCGCGCTGGCCAGGCCGCTCTTGAGCAGCAGGGCCTTGAGCCCCTCGAACCAGATCTCGTAGTAGCTGCTGCCCAGGTACTGCGCCGGCGGCAGGCTTTCGCGGGCGGCGCGCGAGGTATCGATATTCCATTTGCCCACCGCGCCCATGGCCAGCGTCAGCGCCAGCACGCGGCGCTCCCATTCGGCGTGGAACGGCGCTTCGCCGGGTTCAGGGCGTACCGGGCCGAAGCCCTGCATGCCGCCAAGGTCTTGGGCGCCGTTCATTGCGGCTCCTTCGCGCTAGTGGCCGCCGCCACGTCGGGCAACAGGCCGGTGCCGATCATGGCGTCGCGCGTGACCAGCGCCGCCAGCGCTGCCTCGCTCCAGCCCTCGGTGCCGGCCGGGCGTCTCGGCAGCACCAGGTAGCGCAGCTCCGCGGTGGAGTCCCACACCTGTATCCGCACCTCCCCGGGCAGCGTGAAACCGAAATCCTGCAGCACGCCGCGCGGGTCGATCACCGCGCGGGCGCGGTACGGCGCCGATTTGTACCAGACCGGCGGCAGGCCGAGCACCGGCCACGGATAGCAGGAGCACAACGTGCACACCACCATATTGTGGACGGCAGGCGTGTTCTCGAGCACGAGCATGTGCTCCCCCTGGCGGCCGGTGAAGCCCAGCGAGGCGATCGCCGCGGTGGCGTCGGCCAGCAGCCAGGCCTTGTAGGCCGGGTCGGTCCAGGCCTTGGCCACCACGCGGGCACCGTTGCGCGGACCGATGTGCTGCTCGTAGGTCTCGATCAGCAGGTCCAGCGCGGCGGGGTCGACATAGCCTTTCTCCACCAGCAGGGACTCCAGCGCGCGCACGCGCAAGTCCATTTCGGACAGCGTGCTGCCGCCGTGGTCATGGCCGTGATCGTGATGATGGTCGTCGGCATGGCCATGAACCGAATGGGGTTCCTGCGGCTGCCGATTGACTGACGGGTCGGGAGGGTCTTGGCGCATCGGCGTTGGGTGGCGTTCGGGCACATGACTCTGCGGAAGAGCCAGTATGGCCGCGCCTGTGCGGCTTGGCAATCCGGCCTGGCGGCTTGGCGACGGCACGCCGCCGATGGCGAAAGTGCTGGAAATGCTGCTGGTGGCATCGATATTGCCTATGTAGCAGCCAGGATGGAGATCATGTCTTTTTTATTGCCACTACCCCCCTCTCAAGAGGGGAAGCAGCGTGGCCGCGAACTGCGCAGACTGGGGTATGGCATGTCGGGTGACGCGCACGCGGCCTTGCCAGCCGGCCATTTTCGGCGAAATCGGGATGATTGGCGGCGGTTGCGGGCCATGCTCGTCATTCCGGCCGCGCGGCCCAGTTTGCGACAAATTCCTGCAATGAAGGAAAAAACAGATACCTGTCCCCTTTGTGGCGCACCGGCGGAAACCAGGACCCGTCGGGGCAGCTATGGTCAGTGGGTACTGTACGGCTGCGACAATCCAGAATGCGGGCCCAGCGAGATCAACACCAGGGCACGCCGTAACCTGCGCGAGCCGGCCCGTCAGGCCGAACTCCGCGCCCTTGCGCGCAGCAGCCGCGAACACGGCAAGATTCCCCGGCTCGGGTATGACGGGCCGCGGGGCGAGATCTACGTCGAGTTCGATTGAGACCAGTCCGGGCCTTGGTGGTATGGCACTTTCACTTTGTGCCGAAGGGAAGCCAAGCTGTCCAGGTGCATGGCAGCCCACACCAGCGTGCCGATGATCACGGGGGTGCCACATTGCATTGGAATCAGCTCCGCTAGCCCGGTCCCCGCTCGCCTTGCCTCGCACCTGGCGGCGGCCTGGCGTCCCCCGTGATCCCCCGTTACATTCCAAGCAGTTTGTTACCGCGTGCGCCTGGGCTTCGCGGGAACATCCGGGCTGCCGGGGCGGTCACTATCGCCATGCCGCACGCAGCGGCAACCATCCCGACTGGAGCGAGAATACCGATGGAAGTCACCGCGCACGATCTGCTGGCACTGGCCTGCGCCAGCATCCTCACGGTGACTGTCGTTGCCATCCACTACGAGGCGCTGCGGCTGTTGTCCGGTATGAATCCGCGCCGCTGGACCGGGCGCGTCAACGTGGGCGTACTGATCGTCTGCATTATCCTTGCCCATTGCCTTGAAGCCATCGTGTTCGCCTTCGGCTACTGGTTCGCGGCTCATGTGCTGAAACTGGGCGATTTGAGCGGCACGCACACAGTCCTGCCCATCACCTATGTCTATTTTTCGCTGGAAACCTACACTACCCAGTCCCTGGGCGACATCTTCCCGGTCGGCGCCACGCGCCTGATCGCCAGCATCGAACCGCTGGTGGGCCTGATCCTGATCGGCTGGTCGACCTCTTTCACCTACATCATCATGCGGCGTGACTGGCAGACAGCCCCGTCGAAGCAGGCGGAGCAGGCAGAGCTATAGGATGGGCGCAAACAGCGTGGCCACGTGCATCGCCACCTTGCGCAATCTTGGCGCCCCCAGGTATTCGTTACGCTCGATCAGCCGGGCCTGCGCGAAGTCCTGCTCCAGCATGTGCGTCACGCTGGCGGCGAAGCCGCGGTCCGCGGTCATCACCATCAGCTCGAAGTTGAGCCGGAACGAACGGTTGTCGAGATTGGCGCTGCCCACCGCAGCGGCTTCATCGTCGATCAGGATGACTTTCTGGTGCAGGAAGCCCGGCTGGTAGCGATAGATCTGTACGCCGGCGCAGATGGCCTGATACGCATACAGCGTGGAGGCTGCGAACACCACGAGATGATCGGGCCGCGCCGGCAACAGGATGCGCACATCCACCCCACGCAGCACCGCCAGCCGGAGTACCGCGGACACGGCCTCGTCCGGCACGAAGTACGGGCTGGTGATCCACACCCGCCAGCGCGCTGCCTGGATCGCCTCGACGAAGAACAGCGAACAGGTCTCCTGCGCGTCGGCGGGACCGGACGGCACTACCTGGCAGGTCATGCCGCCGGCCGGCGCGGCCGGTGGCGGCAACAGCGCCGGCACCTCGCGCGCGGCCCAGAACCAGTCCTCGGCGAAGACCATCTGCAAGTCCAGCACGGCGCTGCCGCGGATCTCGATATGGGTGTCGCGCCACGGCGCCAGCGGCGGCTTGCGGCCCATGTATTCGTTGCCCACGTTGTGGCCGCCGGTAAATGCGCATTCGCCGTCCACCACCACCAGCTTGCGGTGGTTGCGGAAGTTCAGCTGGAAACGATTGACGAAGCCGCGCCGCGTGGCAAAAGCCCGGGCCTCCACGCCACCGGCCAGCAGGCGCTTCACATAATCGCCCGGCAGCGCATGCGAGCCGATGCTGTCGTAGAGGAAATAGACCTTCACCCCGGCGGCGGCGCGCTCGCACAGCAAGCGTTCCAGTTGCCTGCCGAGATCGTCGTCGTGGACGATGAAGAACTGCACGATCACCATCTGCCGCGCGGCGGCGATGGCGGCGAAGATCGCGGCAAAGGTAGCCTCGCCATTGACCAGCAGCCGCACTGCGTTGTTGGTCAGGCACGGCATGCCGGTAAGCCGGGGCAAGGCGCGCAGGCAGGCCTGGGTGGGCGCATGCACCACGCTGGCATCACGTGCCGCGCGCTCGCCGGCATCCATGACGTGGGTCACCTCGCGCAGGCGGTCGTTGTTGAAGCGGCGCGCGTTGACATAGCCGGCGAAGCTGCTGCTGCCCAGGATCAGGTACGGAATCAGCGTGAAATACGGCATCATCACCAGCGAGCCTGCCCAGGCAATGGCGCCGGGGGCGGTACGCACGGTCATCACCGCGTGCAGCGCGGCGACGACGCCGAGCAGATGGAACACCAGCACGATCGCCGCGACTAGGGATAGGCTGAGCATGATCGTAAGATTTCGCCAGGCGGCGCCGGACCACAATGGCTAGCATTCTGGCATAGGCGCGGTCCAGGGGCATTGATCTGTGCCCGGGCCAGCGGAATTTCCCCGCAAGCGGTAAGCTTTCAGGCTTTCGCACCGGAACGTGTCCAGACGTCTCGGGCTTGTACGCGCATGCCCGGATGCGCCTGCCCGGCTTACCAAGGATGATCGCAATGTCAGAGTTCAAGATGGAATACCGGCGCCTGGGCGCCAGCAACCTGAAGGTATCGGCCCTGTGCCTGGGCACGATGATGTTTGCCGACCAGACCGACGAAGCCGAGGCCGGCCGCATTATCGGCAGCGCTCGCGCGCACGGCGTCAATTTCATCGACACCGCGGACGTCTACAGCAAGGGCGGCGCCGAGCGCATGGTCGGCAAGCTGCTGGCTGCCGACCGTCACGACTGGATCCTGGCCAGCAAGCTGGGCAACCCGATGCAGCCGACGCCCAACCACTCGCACTACTCGCGCGTATGGATCCTGCGCGAGCTGGAGGAAAGCCTGCGCCGCCTGGACACCGATTATCTCGACATTCTCTATCTGCACCGCGACTTCCCCGGCGAAAACCTCGAGGAGCCCGTGCGTGCCATGGGCGACCTGGTGCGCGCGGGCAAGATCCGCTATTGGGCGGTGTCGAACTTCCGCGGCTGGCGCATCGCCGAAATCGCACGGCTGTGCGATCAGTTGGGCACGCCGCGGCCGGTGGTCTGCCAGCCCTACTACAACCTGCTCAACCGCATGCCCGAGGTGGAGATTCTTCCCGCGTGCCAGCACTTCGGGCTTGGCGTGGTGCCATACAGCCCAATCGCCCGCGGCGTGCTCACCGGCAAATACCTGCCGGGCCAGCAACCCCCGCAGGAGTCCCGTGCCGGCCGTGCGGACCGGCGCATGATGGAGACCGAGTTCCGCGAGGAATCGCTGGTCATCGCGCAGACGCTCAAGCGGCATGCCGAGGCGCGCGGGCTCAAGCTCGGGCAGTTTGCCACCGCTTGGGTGCTGGCCAATCCGATCGTGAGTTCCGTGATTGCCGGGCCGCGTACGCTGGCGCAGTTCGAGGATTATTTCGGTGCTGTCGGCGTGGCCGTTTCCGCTGAGGAGGAGACCATGGTGGATGCGCTGGTGCGGCCCGGACATGCTTCCACGCATGGGTACAGCGACCCGAATTATCCATTGACCGGAAGGCCGGTTTTCTGAGGAACCACTGGCCCCCGATCCATCCGTCGCGCGGGGAGGCAAGCCCAGATCAGAACGATCCACCGCGACGGCGAGTGCCGGGCCCGCTCTTCGGGCCCGGTCCCGACCGGCTGGGCGCCCCCATTCTACGCGGCGCCATCGCTGCACGGCCCGGCCATCTTGCCGCGCGAAGCGAGGCACCGGCGAAGCCAGCCGCCCGGCTGTGCAAAAAATAGGCAGTCCGATACAGAACGGCCACCATTGGCCAAACGCGGAACGCATGGCACGGTTATCCACAAAAGCTGTGGATAACGCGATTCGTCAATTCTGGACAAAAAGTGTGCGTGCGGCGCAGCAATCCGGGCGCTGGCGCGTACGCCCTCGCCACCGACCGGATCTGCGTTGGGAAACGTCTGCAAGTGATTGCAGACGCGTCCGAACGTCAGCGATGCGCCCCTGCGGCTATGCTGCCCGTGGCAGGCCGGGAGCCCCGGCTCAACCGCATTGGCAGCCCGTCTGGCCGGGCGGCAGATGCATGCGCCTGCCCGCCCTGCCCGCCATTTGCCCGAACGCCAGTTGGAAATCCTGATGAAGATCGCATTGCTAGCGGACCGATCGGTCCAGGCCAAGGCCATCGCGGACTCCCTGTCCCGCGCCGGCGTGTCCTGCCATACCTATCATGCGAGCAGGGAGCTGTTCCATGGTATCGACCGCTCCGGCTACGACGTGCTGCTGATCGACCACGAACTGGCGGACATGCCCGCCGTGGAAGCCGTGCGCGCGGTGCGCGGCGTGTACCGTTGCGAGACGCCGGTCATGGTGCTCTCGGAGAAGCGCGACGAAGACTCGGTCGTCGACACCCTGCACGCGGGCGCCGACGACTACATGATCCGGCCCCTGCGCTCGCGCGAACTGGTGGCCCGGCTGCATGCCCTGCGGCGCCGCACTGCCCCGCACCCGCGAGCGTGGCATCCGGCTGTCACGGTCGGGCCTTATGCGCTGGACTGCTTGTCGCATCAGGCAACCTTCGAGGGCAGGCCGGTAGCGCTCACCTCCAAGGAGTTCGAGCTCGCCGTGCTGCTGTTCGGCAACGTGGGCCATGTCATGTCGCATGCCCATATCGAACGCGCGGTGTGGGGCTGTCCGCTGCCGCCGATGTCGCGCTCGCTGGCCAGCCTGGTGTCGCGCCTGCGCAGGGCACTTGCCCTGAAGCCGCGCCACGGCGTGGTCATTTCCGGGGTCTATGGCCAGGGCTACCGGCTCGACGAAGTCGGCCTGGAGATGGAGCGGCTGCCGCCGCCTGGCGCCGGCTGAGCGCTGCTCAAGCCGAGAGCCGCCCGCTTCGCGCCAGCTCCCGCAGGTCGATCACGACAAAGCCGCTGGTAGCCTTCTTGGCCTCGCGCTTGGCCGCCGCAGCGGCCGCGCCGATATGGCTGCTGCCCAGGCGGCGCAGGCCGGCGATGCCTTCCGGGCCCCACGGCCTGACGCGTACGGCGCCGGCCGCCATCGTCACCGTGGGGAAAAACACCGTCCGGCCTGCGCGGTCCTCGCCGCGGATGCCCCCGGCCGCGAGGTCGGCCTCGGCATACATCTCGCGCGCCGCGCGATTGAAGCGCGCGATCGCCGTGCGGGCCCGTTCCTCCCAGTCCCGGCTCTGGTAGAGCACGAGGAAGTCGTCGCCCCCCACGTGGCCCAGGAAATCGCGCGCCGGGTCGCAGGCTTGCGTCAGGATGGCAGCCGCGCCCTTCAGCATTTCGTCGCCCTTCCAGTAGCCGTACTGGTCGTTGTAGGGCTTGAAATGATTGAGGTCGACATAACAGGCGTGAAACTCCGCTCCTGCCTCCAGCAGGCGGTCGATATGCCGGTTGAGCGGCATATTGCCCGGCAGGAACGTCAGCGGGTTGGCGTAGCGCGCGGCTTCCATGCGGATCTCCGTCACCGCGCGGATCAGGTCGGCGCCGGTGCCGAGGCCCGCGTAGCGTCCGCCTTCGGTGACGATGAAGCCATCGGCCAGCGGGCGCTGGTCTTCGCCCGACAGCGCCTGCGCCATTTCCTCGATGCTTGCGCCCTTGTCGAAGCACAATGGCGCTTGGTTGGCCATGGCGATGCAGGCCTTCCTGCCATATAGCTCCCGGTGGAAGGGCACCGCGAAGCGGTCGATAAAGTAGTGCCGGTTGATGATGGCTAGCGGCTGCCTGTCGTCGCCCACCACGGCGACCGCGTGCAGTTGCGGGTGCGCATGGAACAGCGCCAGCAGTTCGTTGTTGCTGGTGGCGGGGCCGACAGTCGGGCCGGGCCGCAACAGCTGGCCCGCCAGCACGCCGGGGCGGGCCGAGCGCACCGCCTGCGGAAACACGGCGATCTGGCTGGATACCAGCGCCTGCCTGACTTGCGGTGCGACTTCCACAACCGGCAGCGAGTCTGGCCGGCCCAGGTAGTAGCCCTGCCCGAAGGGCACGCCGAGGTCGCGCAGCACCGCCAGTTCGCCGGCATCCTCGATACCTTCCGCGATCACCGTGCCGCCAAGCGCATCTACCATGGCGAGCACGGTGCGTACCACCTCGAGCCGGCGCGAGCAAGTGCCGATGCCGCGCACCAGCGACTTGTCCAGCTTGATGTAGTGCGGTGCCAGGTGGAGCAGCCGGTCAAGATTGGCATGGCCGGTACCGAAATCGTCCAGCGCATACTGCATGCCCAGTTCCTGCAGCACGGCCATGGCCTGGCCGAAGCGCTCCGCGTCCTCGATCGGCGTCTGTTCTGTCACCTCGATCACCACCCGCTCGGGCGCGATGGTGTTCGCGGCCAGTGCCGCCATCGCGTGGCCGCCGTCGGCAAGCAGATGGCGCAGCGCCATCGTGCTGAAATTGAGGAACAGCTTGCCGCCCAACCCACGCGCCACGCAGGTGGACAAGGCAATGCGCGCTGCCTGCAATTCGATCTCTACGGTCTCCTCCTCATTACCGGCCAGCCGGAACAGCGCATCCGGCATGGCCAGCGGCGAATCGGCTGGCCCGCGCACCAGCGCCTCGTAGCCCAGCACCTCGCCGCTGCCGAAGGCAACGATGGGCTGGAATACGGCGTGTAGCGGCGGCAAGCGCAGCCGCGGCACGGGCACGCCGGCCGAAGGAGAGGCAGTCTGCATGGACGGAGTGAACGTGACAGGGAGAAGCGCGGCGCCAGGCGCGCAATGCTGGTGGGTCGATGTGACTTGGCGTCTATTTCATGTCATTAATGTGTCAAGCGGATGACAAGAGCGATTACCCCCGCGCCCGGCTGGGATGTCATGGTTTCGTCACAATTGATCGCCAGCATGCGCCTCACAACCAGTCATGCCGTCACCCGATGCCGAAGCAAGCAGCGCCAGGCCACAACGCTCAATGCGCAAGGCACCCGGCGCCGGGGATGATGGCTCCCCAGGGTCAGCAAGTGGGCCGCCCGGTCCATCGGAGTATCACCGTGTTGCAAACCATCAAGCCAGGTCTTCCCCGCCGCGCGGAGTGGCGCATGCCAGCCTGGCTGGGACGGCTTCCGCTCGCCGCGCGCATGTGCCTGGCGTTCGCGCTGGTCTACGTGTTTGGCGCCGTTGTCGGACTGACCGGCATCTTCAGCCTGGTCTCGGTCAAGGATATGACAGACACGCTCTATCAGCGCGACATGCAGGGCGCGATCGCCGCCGAGCGCGCGCAATCGGCGCTGGCGCGGCTGGGGCGTGCCCAACTGGCACTGACCATGGCCACCAGCGGCAGCGAGCGCGACGAGGCGGTAACCGATATCGACAGTGCGCTCGCCCGGCTCGACCATGCCTTGGCCATCGTCCACACGGCCACCCCTGCCCAGGCGCCGGCATTGCGGCGTGAACGGGACGCCGCCGCGGCGATGCTGCGTGACTATGTCTCCCTGCTGCGCAAGCAGCCGCTGGATGCCTTGCAGTTCGACAGCGCGGTCTCCGTCGATGGCCATTTTCTTGGCGAGCAGTTGCAGAAGCTGGCGGACCTGGTGGAAGTCACGCGCAAGCAGCAGGAACGGCAGGCCGCGGATACGGTTGCCACGGTGGCAGCCAGCCAGTTGCGCGCCCAGGCCCTGATGGTGGGGATGCTGGTGGCCAGCCTGGCGGCCGCGGCGGCGCTGGCCTGGTTTGCCTCGCGCTGGCTGCTGTCGCAGCTGGGCGGGGAGCCGGCGGATGCGGCCAAGGTGGCCAACCGCATCGCTTCGGGCGACCTGCGGCAGGCGATCGCGTTGCGCCGCGGTGACGACCGCAGCCTGATGTGCCTGCTTGCCCGCATGCGCGACCAACTGGCCGGCGTGCTGGAAGGCATCCAGGTCTCGGCCGCGGAAATCGTCGCGGCCAGCGCAAGCATTGCCGCCGGCAACCACGACCTGTCCAGCCGGACCGCGCTGCAGGGCGCGGCCTTGTCCGCCGCCGCGGCCAGTGTGGACAGCCTGACCTCGCTGGTCGGGCAAGCCCGCGAGCAGGCTACCGAATCCAGTGAAATGGCGCGCCAGGCGCGCGAAGCCACCGAAGCCGGCATGGCGGTGGTCAGCGAGATGAGCGGCGCCATGGCGGCCGTGCACGACCACTCGCGCAACGTCGCGGAAATGGTCTCGGTGATCGAGGGCATCGCGTTCCAGACCAATATCCTGGCGCTGAACGCGGCCGTCGAGGCGGCGCGCGCCGGCGAGGCGGGCCGCGGTTTTGCCGTGGTAGCCCAGGAGGTGCGCGGACTGGCGCAGCGCAGCGCGAACTCGGCGCGCGAGATCCGCGCCACCATCGGCCAGGCCAGCGCCGAGATTGCGCGCAGTGCGCGCCTGAGCGGACAGGTGGTGAGCGCCATGGGCGGCATCGAGCAAGCGGTCGGGCAGAGCCATGCACTGGCGGAGCGGCTGTGCGGCGTGGCCGATGAACAAGCGCGCGGCATCCGTTCGGTCGGCGACGCGGTTACCCAGCTCGATCGGACCAGCCGGCAGAACGCCGAGCTGGTCGAAGCCGTCACGGCCCAGGCGGCCAGCCTGGACCAGCAGGCCGCGGGCCTGACGGCCGGGGTGGCGCGTTTTCAGTTTTGAAGACGCTGGCGGCAGGGAAGCGGCCGAATTTCCATTGCCAGCGCCACTGTTCTGCATAGCAGAACAGTGGTTCCACGGTGCGGTTGACGCGCAAGGCGATCGGTGGGACTATTCCGCATCGAAAAATCCGGCGGCCTACGCCGGAAGCCTTACCTGGAGACCGTAATGCGTAGTACCCTTGCGCCCGGCGCGCATGCGCCGGCTGCCGCCCTCGCCTCCCCGCCCGCCGCATTCACCCGCCTGCACCAGACCATCGCCCCCTGGGTCCGCAGCCATCCCGAGCGCGTAGCCCTGATGGATGCCGAGCGATCGTTGCGCTACGGCGAGCTGGACGGCGCCATCGCCGAAACCGCCCGCGCGCTGGCGGGCCTGGGCGTGCGCGGCGGCGATCGCGTGGTGCTGGTGACCGAGAACAGCGTAGGCTGCGCGGTGCTGATCCTGGCCCTGAGCTCGCTCGATGCCTGGGCCGTGCCGGTCAACGCCCGCTTGTCCTCCCGCGAGATCGACAATATCGTCGGGCACGCTGGCGCGCGCATCGCGCTCTATCTCGACAGCGCCTATCCGGAAGCCCGCGAGCATGGCCTGGCGCGTGGCGCGCAGGCGGTCGAGTGGCCGCATGTGGGCCGCCTGCTGACCGGCGCGCCCGACCCGGCAGCCGTGGCGGAACCGGTGCAAGCCGAGGCGCGCGACCAGGTTGCCGCGCTCATCTACACCACTGGCACCACCGGCGCCGCCAAGGGCGTGATGCTCACGCATGCCAACCTGATGTTCATCGGCCGCTCCAATCGCCTGCAGGCGCGCGTGCAACCGGGCGACCGCGTCTACGGCGTGCTGCCGATCTCGCATGTCTATGGCCTGTCCGTGCTGCTGGTCGGGCCACTGTCGAATGGGGCCACGGTCTTCTACGAACCGCGTTTCCGCCCGGAAAAGCTGGCGCACGCGCTCATCGAGCAAGAACTCACCGTGCTGCACGGCGTGCCCGCCATGTATGCCAAGCTGATCGAATGGAACCGGACCCAGCCCAGCCCGCTCAAGGCCCCGGCACTGCGCATGGCGCAATCGGGCGGCGCACCGCTGACGGCCTCGCTCAAGGCTGCCTTCGAAGCCGGCTTCGGGCTTGTGCTGCACAATGGCTACGGCATGACCGAGACCTCTCCCACTGTCTGCCAGACGCGGGTGGACGCGCCGCGCACGGACTGCTCGGTGGGCCCGGCCGTTCCCGAGGTGGAGATCCGCCTGGGCGAGCCCCAGCCCGACGGCAGCGGCGAGTTGCTGGTGCGCGGCCCCAATGTGATGAAGGGCTACTACCATCGCCCCGACCTGACCGCGCAGGTGATCGGCGCCGGCGGCTGGCTGCATACCGGCGACCTGGCGCGCATCGACCCCGACGGCGCGGTGTCCATCGTGGGACGCTCGAAGGAAATCATCATCCATTCCGGCTTCAACGTGTACCCGGAGGAGGTCGAGCAATCGATCAACGCCTACCCGGCCGTGCTGCAGTCGGCGGTGGTCGGGCGCGCGGTGGAAGGCAACGAGGAAGTGATTGCCTTTGTCGAAGTGCGAGACGGCATGGAAGTGGACCAGGCCGCGCTGCGGGCCTTCCTGCGCGAGCGGCTGTCGCCGTACAAGATCCCGGCGGAGGTTCGCGTCGTGGCCCACCTGCCGGCCGCGCCGTCGGGCAAGATTCTCAAGGCCAGGCTGCGCGAACTGCTGGCTGGCGCTGGCTGAGAACATGGACCGCACGCATCCCGACCCAGGCCGCACCATGCCGGATCCGCACACCGCAGATGTGCCCCACCACAAGGAAGACCGGCACTTCGTGACCGCGCTGGCGCGGGGGCTCGACGTGCTGGCCTGCTTCCGCAGCTTCGAGACGCGGCTTGGCAACGCCGAGCTGGCGCAGCGCTGCGGCCTGCCCAAGTCGACCGTGTCGCGCCTCACTCATACGCTGACCGAGCTGGGCTACCTGCGCATGGACCCGGAGCAGGCCAAGTACCAGCTCGGCAGTTCGGCGCTGGCGCTGGCACCCGCCGCGCAGCGCGGGGTCGACGTACTGTCCGTGGTGCAGCCTTTCATGCAGGAGCTGGCCGACCTGTCCCAGGGCGTGACCTCGCTGATCGTGCGCGATCGCTCGCAGATGCTGATCTACGAGAACTGCCAGTCGGAGTCTTACCTGACCCTGCGGGTGGCCGTCGGCACGCGCATTTCCGGGCTGACCACGGCTGCAGGGCGCGCCTATCTTGAGGCCCTGCCACCGGCTGAACTGCGCCAGGCGCTGTCGGCCTTCCGCAGCAAGGACGGCGTGGACGCCGCCGCGGCGGAAGCGATTGTCGAGCACAGCCGCGCGGAAGTGCGGCGGCTGGGTTGCACCACTTCCTTCGGCGACTGGCTGCCGGACATCAACTCGATAGCCGCCGCCTTCCGCCCGGGCCCGGCGCTGCCGCCGATGACGCTGTCCTGCAGCGGCCCCACCGCCATCGTGCCGGCCGGGCTGCTGCTGGAAACGGTGCGCCCGCGCCTGCTCGAAAGCATTCGCGGCATCGAGGCTGCACTGGGCTCGCGGGACCACTGAACCAGTTCCGGCCCGGCCCGCCGTCCGCTGGTGCCGGCCAGGCGGCATGGCACAGGCGCATGCGGGCTTCTGGCAGGATTGACGGTGCCGGGGCGCACTTCACGGCAATGGCGAAGGCGCCGGCATGCCGAATTTTTCCAGCCATGGTGCCAATTGCGGCAGGATTGCCGGATTGAGCGCCACGCCGTCGCGCAGCTGGCGCGCCTTGCGTTCCAGCGCGCCCTGCCCCGGCAGCCGCACGCGGTCCACGCCGGGCCGCGGCGGATTCTCCGCGCAGGCGCGCGCCACCCAGCCCATCTGGCCGGCAAAGGCTTCCTCGCCGGCAAACGCCGCGGGGTCCAGTATCTGCAGGAACACGGTATTGCCCCAGCGCCTGCCCGGGTCGTCCCGGCCATGGCCGCTCAGGCCGGCCGTCAGCGCCTCCACCATCAGCGCCAGCGCGAATCCCTTGTGCCCGGCGTCCAGCCCGCCCAGCGGCAGGATCGAGCCGGCGTGCGGCGGGAACAGGACGGCCGGGTCGTCGCTGGGGTTGCCGTGCTCGTCGATCAGCCACGGGTGCGGCAGCCGCTTGCCTTCCTTGTAGAGCCGCCCCGTGAGGCCGTTGGTGGTGATCGAGGTCGAGACGTCGATCAGCACAGGCCCTTCCGGCGTGGGAAATCCTACGGCAAGCGGGCTGGGCGAGAACATCGGGCGCGTACCGCCGAACGGCGCCACCGTGGCCGCCGCCGGCGCCGAGGAAAACAGCAGCATGACGAAACCGGCCTGGGTAGCCCGCTCCAGGTAGGCCGCCAGGCAGGCAATGTGGTGGGCGCGCCGGATGGTGACGGTACCGGTGCCATAGTCGCGCGCCCGCGCCATCGCGCTTTCCATTGCCCGCAGCGTCAGCCATGGCCCGGGCAGGCGCTTGCCGTCCCAGGTAGCGACCGCGGGGCGGTTGGACAGCACGGCGTAGTCCTCCTTGACCGCCATGCCACCGCTCTCGATCTCGACCAGGTAGGTGGGCAGCAGTTGCAGGCCGTGCGTATCGTGGCCCATCAGGTCGCCTTCGACCAGGATGTCCGCCACGTCGGCGGCCCGGTCGGACGGCATGCCCGCGCGTTCGAACATGGCCTGTGCCATGCCGCGCAGCGCGGCGGCGTCGAAACGCTGGGTGGCGGGAGTATGGCTTTGCATGGTGGCTCCGTCAGGTCGGGCGCGACCGGCGCGCCCAGGGTTTTACTCGTTGACCGATACGCCGGCTGCCTTGACGACCTTTTCCCAGCGCGCCTTCTCGGCCAGCGCGAAGGTCTGGAATTCCGCAGCGGGCTTCGGGTCGGGCTCGGCGCCGGCATTGACCAGTTGCTCGCGGAACTCGGGCCTGCGCATGGCTGCCATCACCGCATCGCTCACCTTGGACACGATCTCGCGCGGCGTGCCGGCGGGGGCAAACAGCCCGAACCACGAGCCGGTCACAAAGCCCGGCAGGCCGGCCTCTTCCATGGTCGGCACATTGGGCAGCGCGCTCATGCGCTGGGTGCCGGTCACGGCGAGCGCCTTGAGCTTGCCGGATTTGACGAATGGCAGCGAGGTCGGCGCGTTATCGAACATGATCTGCACCTGCCCGCCCATCAGGTCCGTCACCGCCAGCGCGCTGCCCTTGTACGGCACGTGCACCATCTGGGTTCCGGTCATGACCTTGTATAACTCGCCAGACAGGTGAATCGAGCTGCCCGCGCCCGACGAGGCAAAGGTGGCCTTGCCGTTTTTGCTCTTCACGAACTGCGTGAGCTCCTTGACGTTCTTCGCCGGCACGGCCGGATTGACCACCAGGATATTCGGCACCGAGGCGACCATCGCCACGGCGGTGAAATCCTTGGTCGTATCGTAGGGCATCTTGCGATAGAAGCTGGCGTTGATCGCATTGGTGCCAACCGTGCCCATCAGGAAGGTGTAGCCGTCCGGCGCCGACTTGGCGACGATGTCCGCGCCGATATTGCCCGAGGCCCCCGGGCGGTTTTCCACCACCACCGGCTGGCCCAGCGCCTTCTGCAGGTCGCGCCCGATCAGCCGCGCCACGATATCCGTATTGCCGCCGGCGGCAAACGGCACCACCACTCGGATCGGCTTGGACGGATAGGTATCCGCCTGCACGGGCAACGCCACGCATGCGGCGGTGGCTGCCAGGACGGCCAGCAGCGAGCGGCGCGACGGCTTGTAGCGTTGATGCATGGGTGTCTCCTTTGGGGTTCTTGTTGTGGTGCGTGGTGCGTGGTGTGCGGTACTCAGTGCGCTCGGTGCGATGCGCCCGGCAGCAGCCGGCCCGGGTTCATCAGGCCGTGCGGGTCCAGCGCCTGCTTGATCTTTTGCATCAGCGCCATTTCCACGCCGGATTTGTAGTGCGCGTTCTTGTCGACCTTCAACTGGCCGATGCCATGCTCGGCCGAGATCGAGCCGCGCACGCGGTGCACGGCCTCGTACACCAGCGCGCTGATGGCCGCGCCGTTGGCCCGCACGAACGCCGGCTGCGGCACGCCGTACGGCGCGCTGACGTTGTAGTGGAGGTTGCCGTCGCCCAGATGGCCAAAGGCCAGCACGCGTGCGCCGGGGTTGGCGGCCACGATGGCGGCGCTGGTGTGCTCAATGAACTCGCCGATCGCGGAGATCGGCACCGAGATATCGTGCTTGAGGTTGTCGCCCTCCAGCGACTGGGCTTCAGGCAGGTGATGGCGGATCCGCCACAGGCCATCGGACTGCGCGAGCGAGGCGGCAATGGCGGCGTCCGCCACAATGCCAGCCTCGAACGCCTCTTCCATCAGTTCGCTGAAAGCCAGCGTGGCGCGCGCCTCGCTGTGCGGGTCGCTGCTTTCCAGCAGGACATACCAGGGATGCGTTCGTTCGAAGGGCGCGCGGCAGTCCGGGAAATGTCGCGCCACCAGGGCCACGCACACGCCGCTCATCAGCTCGAACGCCGTCAGCGTGGCGGCCAGCCGGCGCTGGGCCAGTTCCAGCAGGCGCAGTGCCGCGTGCGGATCGCTCACCGCCGCCAGCGCGGTCATGCGCGCGGCCGGGCGCGGAAACAGCTTGAGGGTGGCGGCGGTGATCACGCCCAGCGTACCCTCCGCGCCGATAAAGAGCTGTTTGAGGTCGTAGCCGGTGTTGTCCTTGCGCAGGCCGCGCAGGCCGTCCCAGATCTCGCCATCCGGCGTCACCACTTCCAGCCCCAGGCACAGCTCGCGCGTATTGCCGTAGCGCAGCACCTGCACCCCGCCCGCATTGCTGGCGAGATTGCCGCCGATGGTGCAGCTGCCCTCCGCGCCGAGCGACAGCGGGTACAAGCGCCCCGCTTCCTGCGCCGCCTGCTGGACGGTGGCCAGGATGCAGCCCGCCTCGGCGGTGAGCGTGTTGTTGATCGGATCGATCTCGCGGATGCGGTTCAGCCGCGCCGTGGACAGCACCAGCGCGCGGCCGCCGTCGTCGGGGATGGCGCCGCCCACCATGCCGGTATTGCCGCCCTGCGGCACCAGCGGCACCTGGCGCGCCGCGCACCAGCGCACCACGGCCGCCACGTCGGCCGTGGTATCGGGCTGGGCCACCGCCAGCGCGCGGCCGGTCCAGCTGCGGCGCCAGTCGGTGAGAAACGGCGCGGTATCTTCGGGTGCGCTCAGCAAGCGGCCGGCAAACCGGCTGCGCAGGTCGGCCAGCGTGGCATCGGTCATGGGGTGTCTCCTGTTTTGTATTTTGCTTTTTGTTTTTCAGTCCGCGATCCGCATCGTCGGGGTGATCTGGCGCGGGTCCGTGACCAGTTCCAGCACCGCGGGCTTGCCCGCTGCCTGGGCCCGGGCAAAGGCCGCGGCAAAGTCCTCCGTGCGCGTCACGCGCTCCGCCCAGGCCCCGCACGACTGCGCCATCGCCACGAAATCCGGGCTCGGGATATCCGTGCCGCTGACGCGCCCGGGATAGCGCTTCTCCTGGTGCATGCGGATGGTGCCGTACATGCCGTTGTTGACCACCACCACGATCAGGTTCGCGCCATATTGCGCAGCAGTAGCCAGTTCCTGCGGGTACATCAGGAAGCAGCCGTCACCGGCAAGGCACACCACCGTGCGCCGCGGCTCGCGCAGCTTGGCGGCGATCGCCGCCGGCAGGCCGTAGCCCATGGCGCCGCAGGTTGGCGCCAGTTCGGTGCGCGGCTGGCGGTAGGCATAGAAGCGATGCAGCCAGACGGTGTAATTGCCGGCGCCATTGCTGAGCACGGCGTCATCGGGCAAGACACGGTCCAGGTGGGCGATCGCCGCGCCCATGTCCACGCCGCTGAGTCGCGGGTGCGGCATTGCCGGCGTGGCGAACGCCGTGTGGGCCGCACGGGCGGCGCTGGTCCACTCGCCCCAGCGCACGCGGGCCGGGGGCGCGAGCGCCGCCAGCATGGCGGCGCCCGGTTCGATGCCGGCATGGATGGCGAGTTCAGGCTGGTACACGCGGCCCAGTTCGGCGCTGTCGGCATGTACGTGAATCAGGCGCTGGCGCGGGCACGGCGCCTCCAGCAAGGTGTAGCCGTCGGTGGCGATGTCGCCCAGGCGCGTGCCGAAGGCCAGGATCAGGTCGGCATTGCGCACCTGCTCCGCCAGCGCGGGACTGACCCCGAGGCTGAGGTGGCCTACGTAATGCGGGTCGCGGTTGTCGAAAACGTCCTGGCGGCGGAAGGCGCATGCCACGGGCAGGTTCCAGCGCTGCACGAACCCCGTGAAATCGGCCGCGGCCTGCACACCCCAGTTGGCGCCGCCGGCAATCACCAGCGGGCGCTCGGCAGCCGCCAGCGCGGCGGCCAGCGCTTCGGCGTCGGCCGCGCGCGGTGAGGCCACCACCGGGTGATAGCGCGCGGTGTCGGCCACCTCGCACGTGCCGTCCAGCACATCCTCCGGCAGCGAGATCACCACCGGACCCGGCCGGCCGGAGGTGGCGCACTGGAAGGCGCGCGCCACCAGTTCGGGGATGCGCGCCGGATCCTCGATCTCCACCACCCACTTGGCGATGGCACCGAACATGGCGCCATAGTCAACCTCCTGGAAGGCTTCCCGGCCTTTGTGGCCACGCGCGATCTGGCCGACGAAGAGCAGCATCGGGGTGGAGTCCTGCGCCGCGATATGCACGCCGATGCTGGCATGGGTGGCGCCCGGGCCGCGGGTGACAAAGCAGATGCCCGGACGGCCGGTGAGCTTGCCGTCGGCCTCGGCCATATTGGCCGCCGCGCCCTCGTGCTTGCACACGACCAGGTCGATGGCGGGCTGGTCGTGCAGGGCGTCCAGCACATCGAGAAAGCTCTCGCCGGGCACGCAAAAAATGCGCTCGGCGCCGTGGATACGCAAGGCGTCCACCAGCACGCGGCCGCCGGAGCGGGCCGCCGGCGCGGGAAGCGGTGAAGAGGACGATGTGGCGGCAGTGGATGCGGTGATCATGACGAGTATCGGATGGTGCAGTGCGATTGGCCCGGGATGGGTTGGAAGCCCCCGGAATGCTGCGATTGTTATGGCGCGCAGGCCCTTGGCACCCGGCAGCGGACGCATTTCTGCTATGCGTAAAACGCAAGGCTGACCGCTCCGCGACGCGTGTAGATTGTTGCCAGGCGATCCCGCCCTGCCCCATGCGCCGCCAGCAGGTCATCGCGCTGGCGCGAGGCAGTGGAAAGGAAGGATGGCCACGACAAGAACACACAGGAGACCATGACATGCCGATGCACTTGCGTTCCCTCCAGCCATCCCCCCGTCGCCGCGCCATCGGCCTCTGGGTCTGCGCACTGGCCGGCCTGGGCGCGTCCGGTTTGCTGCCGGCCCATGCCCAGGAGGCCTGGCCGGCCAAGCCGGTCAGTTATGTGGTTCCTTTTGCCGCGGGAGGCACCACCGACGTGCTGGGCCGCCTGATCGGCCAGCGCCTGTCGCAGATGATCGGCCAGCCGGTGGTGGTGGAGAATCGCGCCGGCGCGGGCGGCAATATCGGCTCCGACTATGTGGCCAAGGCCGCGCCGGACGGCTACACCCTGGTCGGCGGCACCATCAGCTCGCACGCGATCAATGTCAGCCTGTACCCCAAGATGCCGTACGACCCGGTCAAGAACTTCCAGCCGGTGGCGCTGATCGGCACCCTGCCCAACCTGCTGGTGGTCAACGCCAACAGCCCGTGGAAGAGCGTGCAGGACGTGATCGCCGCCGCCAGGGCCAGGCCCGGCGCGGTCTCCTTCGGCTCGGCCGGCAACGGGACCTCGCAACACCTGGCCGGCGAGCTGTTCGCCGTCATGGCGGGCGTCAAGCTGCTCCATGTGCCGTTCAAGGGCAGCAGCCCGGCCGTGCAGGCCCTGATGGGCGGCCAGGTGGACGTGCTGTTCGAGAACAGTGTGGCGGCCATGCCCATGATCCAGTCCGGCAAGTTCCGCGCGCTGGCCACCACTGCAGCCAGGCGTGCGCGCGAATTGCCCGACGTGCCGACCGTGGCCGAGGCCGGTGGTCCGAAGCTGGCCGGCTACGAGATCGTCTCGTGGCAGGCCGTGTTCGCCCCTGCCGGCACGCCGGCCCCGATCGTCAACCGGCTTGCAGCCGACATCGGCAAGATCATCCAGGAGCCGGACATGCGTGCCCGCCTTGCATCGCTGGGCATCGATCCGTCCGGCGCCGGCCCGGCCGAGCTGGCCGCCTTCCAGAAAAGCGAGGTGGCCAGATGGGCGCAGCTGATCAAGACCGCGAATATCAGGCCGGAATGACGCCAGCGCATGGCTGGTGTGGTTTGCCGGGTACCCAAGCGGGGCCCGGCGGCTTATCATGAGGACCGCCTAGTCTCCCCACTCTCCTCCCGGTACCCGACTCCATGAGTGAACACCGTATCCCGAGCGCCGCCCTCCATCAATGGGTGGTCGATCTCTGGCTCGCCGCCGGCTCCGATGCCCGCGAAGCCCGCCTGACCGCCGACCACCTGGTCGGCGCCAACCTGTCCGGCCACGATTCCCATGGCGTCGGCATGATCCCGAAATACGTGCTGTCCTGGCTCGGCGAGCAGCTCCAGCTCAACCAGCGCGTCAGCGTGGTGCATGAGGCCGGCGGTATTCTGAGCCTGGACGGCAATCGCGGCATGGGCCAGGCGGTGACCGAAGAGGCCATGGACCTGGCGATCGAACGGGCGCGCGAGCACGGCGTGTGCGTGCTGGGCCTGCGCCGCTCGCACCATCTTGGCCGGGTCGGCCACTGGGCCGAGCAGGCCGCCGCCGCCGGCATGATCTCCATCCACTTCGTCAACGTGCTGTCCAAGCCCATCGTGGCGCCGCATGGCGGCTTTGAGGCGCGCTACGGCACCAACCCCTTCACCATCGCCGTGCCGGTGGATGGCGCCGAGCCGCTGGTGATGGATTTCGCCACCAGCGCGATTGCGCTGGGCAAGGTCCGGGTCGCCAACAACAAGGGCGTGCCGGTGCCCCCGGGCTGCCTGCTGGATGCCGGCGGCCAGCCCACCGACGACCCCGCCGTGATGTTCCCGCCCGCCGGCGAGGCGCAGGGCGCGCTGCGCGCCTTCGGCGAGCACAAGGGTTACGTGCTGGCGGTGATGTGCGAACTGCTGGGCGCTGCCGTCACGGGCGGCCACACCATCCGCCCGGAGACCCTGACCCACGAGCACGCGGTCTGGAACAATATGCTGGCCATCGTGTTCGATCCGGCGCGGCTGGGCAGCAGCACCACCTTCGGCCATGAAGTGCAGGCCTTCGTCGACTGGCTCCGCTCCTCGCAGCTGCAGGCCGGCAGCGATGCCATCCGCCTGCCCGGCGAGCCCGAGCGCGCCTGGCGCAAGGCCCGCGCGGAGTGGATCCCGGTGGACAGCGGCACGCTGGCCCAGCTCGACGATGCCGCGGCACGCGTACAGGTGGCGCGCGGCAAATCGCCCGGCCCGCTGTCGCGGCTGGCGGCCGACTGAGTTCTGCTGCCCAGCGCAGCCAACCGATAACCAACGGCCCAGTGCCGGAATCACCATGCCTCACCTGACCATCGAAATCACCGAAAATACCCGCCTGGCCTGCTCGCAGGAAGAACTGCTGGACGAAGCCAATGCCGCCCTGCTCGCCTCCGGCCAGTTCGGCGAGGCGGACATCAAGTCCCGTTGCATCACGCTCACCTCCTTCCGCCAGGGCACCGAGGCGCGGGAACGCGCCTTTGTCCATGCGCGCCTGAGCATCCTCGACGGCCGCGAGCTGGCGGTGCGCCAGGCGCTGGGCAAGGCCATCTGCGAGGTCATCGCCGAAGCCGTGCGGCCCGGCGGGGCCGAGGACAATGTGCAGGTCAGCGTGGAGGTCGTGGAGATGGAGCGCGCCAGCTACGCCAAGCAGATCGTCAGCGGCCAGCGCTGAGCAAGGCCGCGGACCGCACATGCGGTTCGCGGCAGATCGCCATTACCGGCCGAAACGGCCACCCCCGTCCATTGCGCGCCGTCCCGGCGCCGCGCTTGCAGCATGAAAAAGGAAAACCCTGGCCATGTCGTCGTTGCCCAATTCGTATCTGCCCTCGCCTTTGCCCAACCGTTTCCGCGCCGACATCCTGGCACGCAAGCGCCTGATCGGCTGCTGGTGCTCGCTGGGCAATCCCAACACCACCGAAATCCTCGGCCTGGCGGGCTTCGACTGGCTGCTGCTGGACGGCGAGCACTCGCCCAACGATGTGCTGAGCTTTATCCCGCAACTGATGGCGCTGCAAGGCAGCGTCAGCGCACCGGTGGTGCGGCCGCCCGTGAACGACCCGGTGGTGATGAAGCGCCTGCTGGATATCGGCTTCTATAACTTCCTGATTCCCTTTGTCGAAAGTGCCGAGCAGGCTGAGCGCGCGGTCGGCGCCACCCGCTATCCGCCGGCCGGCGTGCGCGGCGTGTCGATGGTCCAGCGCAGCAACCGCTATGGCACGGTGCCGGAGTATTTCAGCCAGATCAACGACAATATCTGCGTGCTGGTGCAGATCGAAAGCCAGAAAGGCGTGGACGCGGCCGACGCGATCTGCGCGGTGGATGGCGTGGACGGCATTTTCATCGGACCGTCCGACCTGGCGGCCGCTTGCGGCCATCTCGGCAACCCCAACCATCCCGAGGTGCAGGCCCGGGTGGCGCGTATCTTCGAGGCCGCCAATCGCGCCGGCAAGGCGGTGGGCACCCTGACGCCGGTGGAAGCCGACGCGCGCCGCTACCTGGACATGGGCGCGGCCTTCGTGGCGGTCGGGCTGGATCAGAATGTCCTGCGCAGCGCCACGCAGGCGCTACGCGACAGATTCGCGAGCTGAGCGCCGTATCACATTGAGACCAGGGGAACTGACATGAGCAAGATCGGGTTTATCGGACTGGGCGTGATGGGCACGCCCATGGCGCAACACCTGCTGGCGGGCGGCCATACGCTCTACGTGCATTCGCGCAGCGGCCCGCCCAAGGCCCTGCTCGATGCGGGCGCGCAGGCCTGCGCCGATGCCGCCGGGGTGGCGCGGCAAAGCGAGGTGATCTTCCTGATGCTGCCCGACACGCCCGATGTGGAGCGTGTGCTGTTCGGCGAGCACGGTGTCGCCGAAGGCCTTTCCCAGGGCAAGACAGTGGTGGACATGAGTTCGATCTCCCCCATCGAGACCCGCGCCTTCGCCGAAAGGATCGCGGCGCTGGGCTGCGACTACGTGGACGGCCCCGTCTCCGGCGGCGAAGTCGGCGCCAAGGCCGCCACGCTGTCGATCATGGCGGGCGGCAGGCAGGAAGTCTTCGACCGCGTGCTGCCGCTGCTGCAGCTGATGGGCAAGAACATCACGCTGGTGGGCGGCGTGGGCGACGGCCAGGTGGCCAAGGTGGCCAACCAGGTCATCGTGGCGCTGACCATCGAGGCGGTGGGCGAGGCGCTGGTGCTGGCCGCCAAGGCGGGCGCCGATCCTGCCCGCGTGCGCGAGGCCCTGATGGGCGGCTTTGCCAGCTCGCGCATCCTGGAAGTGCATGGCGAGCGGATGATCAAGCGCACGTTCGACCCTGGCTTTCGCATCGACCTGCACCAGAAGGATCTCAACCTGGCGCTGTCGACCGCGCACAAGCTGGGCGTAAGCCTGCCCAATACCGCCTCGTGCCAGCAGCTGTTCAACGTGTGCGGCGCGCTGGGCGGCGCCAGGTGGGATCACTCCGGCCTGGTGCGCGCGCTCGAGCATATGTCCGGCCACGCCATCGGCGACAAGCCTCCCGGCAAGGCCTGATGTCGCTTGTCGTGAGCGCCGCACAGGTACCATGACATGAGCGCGATGAACTCTGAGGACCTGGCCTGCTTCGTCTGCGTGGCCAACACCCAAAGCATCTCGCGCGCGGCGCTGGAACTGGGCGCCGACCAGTCCACCGTGAGCCGGCAGATCGCCCGGCTGGAGGCGGCGCTGGACACCCGCCTGTTCCACCGCAGCGGGCGCGGCGTGGTGCTGACCGAAGCCGGCCAGACGCTGATCGTCTACGCCCGGCAGGTAGCCGCCACGCTGGCGGAGGCGCGCGAGGCCATCCGCGCGTCGTCGGCGCAGGGGCCGGCGCAGCTTGTGATCGCGGCGCAGCCGACCATCGCCAACACCGCCTTCGCCAGCATCGGCACCGCGCTCAAGCAGCGCTTTCCCGCCACCCGGGTCCGTTTCGTGGAAGGGCTGGCCAGCCCCGTGCTGGCCTGGCTGGCTGCCGGCGAGATCGACGTCGCGCTGCTCTACCTGCCGGAGCAGCAAGGCGCGCTGAAGGTCGACATCCTGCTGGAGGAGGACCTGACCCTGGTCACGCCCACCTCGTGGAGCCACCTGGGACCCACCTTTCCCGTGCGCCGGCTTGGCGAGGTACCGCTGATCCTGCCCAGCACCGGGCACGGCCTGCGCCTGCTGGCCGAGTCGCTGGCGGCCCGCACCGGTACCAGCCTGCAGCTGGCGCTGGAATGCGACGCGTCCAACACCGTATCGATGCGGCTGGTGGAGGATGGCTGTGGCGCCACCCTGCTGCCCTTTGCCGCGGTGGCCGACCGCGTGGCGCAGGGCCGGCTGCACTCGGCCCGGCTGGTGGATCCGGTGGTCACGCGGCAGGTGGCGCTTGCCACGGCGCGCAACCGCACGCCGGTGCCGGAGCTATGGGACATCATGCAGACGGTGCGGCAGTCGGTGCGCAATATCGTGATGTCGGGGGCGTGGCCGGGAGCGCGGCTGATTTGAACGCCCCCGGTCTTGCCACCACCTGATGCCTGATGCCTGATGCCTGATGCCAAGGCGAAGGCTACGCAGGCCTGATGTTCTGGTTATGCCGGAACAGGTTGCCCGGATCGTACTGGCGCTTGACTTCGGCCAGCCGGGCATAGTTCGGCCCGTAGGCGGCACCGACGCGATCCCCCTCTTCCTGCGTCATGAAGTTGACGTACACCGAGCCCAGCGCATAGGGTTCCGCCGTCCTGAACACGGCGCGCGACCAGGCGACGCAGGCGTCGTCGTCGGCCGCTTCGCTCCAGCGGCCATGCACGTTCATGATGAATTTCGCATCGCGATTGGCATACGCGGTGGCGCCCGGCGCCACCCGGTTGGTCTGGCCTCCCATGGCGCCGATGAAGATCTCGCATTGCGGCGACGGCAGCTGGCTGACGTAGCCTGTGAGCGCTTCCAGCAAGCCATCGTCGAGACCGGCGAAGTTGTGGGATTTCCAGTAGTTGCGCGCACCGGGCGTGAGCAAGGGATCGAACGCCTGCTGCCATGCGGTGAAGGGCATGGGCCCGACGTGCTCGCCATAGGGCGTGCCCAGGTGGCGCAAGGGTTCGACCAGTTGCGGGCCGTTCGCTACCGGCCCGATATAGCAGATGGCCAGCGCCATGATGGGCTTGCCATGCGCGTCCGGCGGCAGGAACGGCAACGGCGGCGCCTGGCGCATCACCACCCAGACGGTCAGGTCGTCGGGCATGCTCTCGAACAGGTCGCGAAATGCGGGCAGCACCTTGTCTGCCTGTTCCAGGGGATAGACGATCAGCCCGCCGAAGATCTCCGGACCGACCGGATGGAGCTGGAACTCGAACATCGTCACCACGCCAAAATTGCCGCCACCGCCGCGGATGGCCCAGAACAGGTCGGGATGCTCGGTGGCGCTGGCGCGCAACAGCTTGCCGTCGGCCGTGACCACCTGCGCGCTGACCAGGTTGTCGACCGACGTGCCGTACTTCCGGCTGATCCAGCCAAAGCCGCCGCCCAGGGTCAGGCCGGCCACCCCGGTGGTCGAATTGATGCCCAGCGGCGTGGCGAGGCCGAACGCCTGCGCTTCATGGTCAAAGTCGGCAAGTGTCGCGCCCGGTTCCACATAGGCGCGCAGCGCAGCCGGATCGACCCGCACGGACTTCATCGCGGACAGGTCCAGCGTGACGCCGCCCTCGCACATCGCAAGACCGCCGATATTGTGGCCGCCCGCGCGCACCGACAACAGCAAGCCATTGTCCCGCGCGAACGTAACCGTATCGATCACATCGGCCGCGCCAGCGCTTTTGACGATCAGCGCGGGGTGCCGGTCGATCATGGCATTCCAGATGTGGCGGGCCTGCTCATAACCCGCTTCGCCGGGCAGCAGCACCTGGCCTCTCAGCTTCGACTTCAACCCTTCGACCAGTTCACTCGACAGATCAGACATGATGCACCTCGCGACAGAAATCCCGGATACGGGTTCGGTCGCGCTGCCGGCAAGGTGCCGCGAAGCCAGGCTTGCTCCGTCTCCGCCCTCATGTCCCAAGGGAAGGCGGCATGACGAACATGGGTGGGGAAAACGGCGGTGGGGCCGGCTTGCGGACTGGGAGGGAGGGGGGCCGAATCCTTCCTCATTTAAGGTTGGCCCTGTGGGAATGTAAAGCGTCCGGGGCGGAACGCCCCGGGCAGCTTCCGGGACATCCCGGAAGCCCTGCGCCGGCCGCGGCTCAGGTCACCGGCGCCGGATTGAACAGCGCCAGCGAATTGTGCAGCTTGTGGTGCTCGGCCCAGGTCTTCTTGCGGCCGCTCGCCACCTCCAGCATCAGCCGGAACAGCTCCCAGCCCACCTCCTCGATGGTGGCCTCACCGGTGGCGATGCGGCCGGCGTTCACATCCATGAGGTCGTGCCAGCGGCGCGCCAGGTCACTGCGCGTGGCCACCTTGATCACGGGCACTTCCGCAAGACCGTAAGGCGTGCCGCGGCCAGTGGTGAACACATGCAGGTTCATGCCCGCGGCCAGCTGCAAGGTGCCGCAGATGAAATCGCTGGCGGGCGTAGCCGCGTAGATCAAACCCTTCTGCCTGAGCTTTTCGCCGGGCGACAGCACGCCGGTGATCGCGGTGCTGCCCGACTTGACGATCGAGCCCATGGCCTTCTCGACGATATTGGACAAGCCGCCCTTCTTGTTGCCGGGCGTGGTATTGGCGCTGCGGTCGACCCGGCCCTTCTCCAGGTAGCGGTCGTACCAGTCCATCTCGCGGATCATCGCCTGCGCCACTTCGGGCGTGGCGGCGCGCGCGGTGAGCTGGTCGATGCCGTCGCGCACCTCGGTCACTTCCGAGAACATCACGGTGGCGCCGGCACGCACCAGCAAGTCGGTAGCGAACCCCACCGCCGGATTGGCGGTCACGCCGGAAAAAGCGTCGCTGCCGCCGCACTGCACGCCGACCACCAGCTCCGAGGCCGGGCAGGTCTCGCGGCGGCGCTGGTCAAGCCTGGCGAGGTGCGTTTGCGCCATGGCCATGATGGAGTCGATCATGCTCTCGAAACCCACATGCTGTTCGTCCTGCAGGCACACCACGCCAACCTCGACGCTGCCCGCGCCGGTCTGCACGGGCATGGTGCCAGGCGGCATCAGGCGCTCCGGCTGCAACTTCTCGCAACCCAGGCTCACCATCATCGCGGTGCCGCCGAAGTTGGGGTTGAGGGCAATGTTGCGCAAGGTGCGGATCGGCACGATGGCGTCCGGCGCATCGATGGCCACGCCGCAGCCGTAGGTGTGCTCCAGCCCCACCACATCATCCACGTTGGGGTACTGGGGCAGCAGTTCGGCCTTGATGCGCCGCACCGCATGCTCCACCACACCCGATACGCACTGCACGGTGGTGGTGATGGCAAGGATATTGCGGGTGCCGACCGAGCCATCCGGATTGCGGTAGCCTTCGAAGGTATAGCCCTCCAGCGGCGGCGGCGGCGCCGTCACGCGAGTGCCGATGGGCAGGTCGTCCAGCCCGGGCGCCACCGGCATCTCGATCACGCGCTCGTTGACCCAGCTGCCCCTGGGCAGGTCGCGCAGCGCGTAGCCGATCACCACGTTGTAGCGCACCACCGGGTCGCCCGCCGCCAGGTCGGCCAGCGCCACCTTATGGCCCTGCGGGACGCGCTCGCGCAAGGTCAGGCCGCAAGGAAACACGGTTCCCTCGGGCAGGCCACCGTCGTTGGCGACGATGGCCACGTTATCCAGTTCATGAATGCGGATGTACAGCGGCATCCCCTGCACCTGCCCGCCCGGCTGCGCACCGGCTGGCCGTTCTACTCTGATATCGATCACCGACATGTTTTTCTTCCTTGCGAAACACTTGCTGCGGACTGCCCGGGCTGCGAAGCGCAGCCGGCGTCACGGACCTTAAGGATGCTTGAGTTCGACGCGCTTGATATCCTTGACGATCACCAGGTAGCTGATCACCGTCACCAGCGCATTGACGCCGACGAACACCAGCGCGCCGTTGAAGGAACCGGTGGTGCCAAGGATATAACCGATCACGATCGGCGTGACGATGCCCGCGATATTGCCGAACATATTGAAAATACTGCCGGCCAGGCCGATCGCTTCCTTCGGTGCCGTATCCGCCAGCACGGCCCAGCCCAGCGCGCCGATGCCCTTGCCGAAGAAGGCCAGCGCCATGAAGCCCACCACCAGCCACTCGCTGTCCACATAGTTGCAGGCGATCATGCTGACCGACAGCAGCATCCCCGCGACGATCGGCACCTTGCGGGCTACCGTCAGCGAATAGCCGCGGCGCAGGAAACCGTCCGAAATCACGCCGCCCAGCACACCGCCCAGGAAACCGCAGATGGCCGGCAGCGACGCGACGAAGCCGGCCTTCAGGATCGACATGCCGCGTGCCTGCACCAGGTAGACCGGAAACCAGGTCAGGAAGAAATACGTCAGCACATTGATGCAGTACTGGCCCAGGTACACGCCGAGCAGCATGCGGTTGGACAGTAGCTGGCGCACATAGAACCAGCGCGTTCCGGCAGGCGCCTTTTCCTTCTTGCCCGCCTCGCCGCTCATCTGGATCAGGCCCCCGCCCTGCTCGATATACTCCAGCTCGGCGCGGTTGACCTGGGGATGGGTGGCCGGGCTGCGCACCACCTTGAGCCACAGGCCCGCCAGCACCATGCCCAGCGCGCCCATCCACATATAGACGTGGTGCCAGCCGAGAGCATGGGTCAGCCAGGCCATCAGGGGCGTAAACAGCACCGCGGCGAAATACTGGGCGGAATTGAAGATGGCCGAAGCAGTACCTCGCTCGGCCGTGGGAAACCAGCTCGCCACGACCTTGGCATTGGCCGGGAAGGCAGGCGACTCGGCCAGGCCCACGGCAAAGCGCAGCACGAACAAGGTGGTGACGGCCGCGCCAGCGGTGGCGAACACGCCGATATAGCCCTGCAGCAGTGTGAACAGCGACCACAGGAAGATGCTGCAGGCATAGATGCGGCGCGCGCCGAAGCGGTCGAGCAGCCAGCCGCCCGGGATCTGCGCCATGACATAGGCCCAGCTGAAGGCCGAGAAGATAAAACCCATCTGTACGGCGTCGAAGCCAAACTCCTGCCGCATGGCGGGGCCGGTGATGGAAAGCGTGGCGCGGTCGGCGTAATTCACCGTGGTCACCACGAAGATCATCAGGAGGATCCAGTAGCGCACATGGCTGCGGCGGGTGGCCTGGCTGGGCACGCTGAGCGTGTTGCTGAGGTTCATTGGGGTCTCCGGCACTGGCTGGCGCGACTTGGAACGGTGCCCTTTCTCCGGCTGCCGGTCATTCGGCCCTCTACTGCTTTGTGATATGTTGTCGTATGACTAAGATTATAAGCATCCGGTTTCCTGCGCAACATTAAGTGTTTACCCGGGGAGTGGTGCTGACGGACCCCGGGCTGTCTCGCACACACCATATCTGTCACCCGCGAGATGGCGACCGATGAAATCAAGCTTTCAGGCTGCTTTCAGTGGATTCGATTTTTCGCGGACAAGCCATGGCGCGATGCTCCGGTGCTGGCAGGAGCCGCGTGCCTGCTCGTTAGCCCGGTGCGCCACCCTCTGCCTACGAAATCCGCTTGCCTAATGCAAAACCTAGTTGTACGATAACGTATCTCAAGAGCGTGCAGATCTTCGGAAAGCACCAGAGCCACCGACCTAACCCCTGCCCTTGCGGCGCTCAGAACCAGCCATCATGACCACACCACAAGAACTCAAGCAGATCGTCTCGGAAGGCCTGCTGTCCTTTCCCGTGACCGACTTCGACGTGCAAGGCAACTTCTGTCCCGAGACCTATGTAGAGCGCCTCGAATGGCTTGCGCCCTATGGCGCCACTGCGCTCTTCGCCGCCGGCGGCACGGGCGAGTTCTTCTCGTTGACGCCGGACGACTACGCCAACGTGATCCGCACCGCGGTGGAAACCTGCGCCGGCAAGGTGCCCATCCTGGCCGGCGCGGGCGGCCCGACCCGCATGGCCATCGCCTATGCCAGGGAGGCTCAGCGCCTGGGCGCCAAGGGCATCCTGCTGCTGCCGCACTACCTGACCGAAGCCTGCCAGGAAGGCATTGCCAGCCATATCGAAGAGGTCTGCAAGTCGGTCAGTATCGGCGTGATCGTGTATAACCGCGCCAATTCCCGCATCAACGCCGAAATGCTCGAACGGCTGGCCGACCGCTGCCCCAACCTGATCGGCTTCAAGGACGGCGTGGGCGAGATCGAGAACATGGTGCGCATCCGCCGCAAGCTGGGCGACCGCCTGTCCTACCTGGGTGGCCTGCCCACCGCCGAAGTCTATGCCGCCGCCTACAAGGCGCTGGGCGTGCCGGTGTACTCCTCCGCCGTGTTCAATTTCATCCCCAAGACGGCGATGGACTTCTACCGTGCGATCGCCGCCGACGACCATGAAACCACCAACCGGCTGATCGACGACTTCTTCCTGCCCTATCTCGACATCCGCAACCGCCGCGCAGGCTACGCGGTCAGCATTGTGAAGGCCGGCGCCAGGCTGGTCGGCCACGACGCCGGCCCGGTCCGCGCGCCGCTGACCGATCTGGACGAGCAGGAACTGGCGCAGCTGGATGCGCTGATCAGGAAGCTGGGGCCGCAGTAAGGGGGATGGCCGCGCCGGCTCGCCGCGGCCAGTCTTTCGTCTACCTCCTGATCGGCTCGCCGATCCCGGCGAGTAACACCCCGAGGGGCACTATGCGATCGTCGTCACCGCCGGCCTCCACCCCAGCCGTGGCGCAATATGGCGGCTGAAGTCCGCCAGGATCTGCTCATACTCCTCCTGCGCGAAATCGTAAGGCAACTCCAGGCGCAGCTCATTGACGCGCCCGACGACGGCATCCTTGCGCAGGCGCTCCAGTATCTCGTCGGATGTCGCCACCAGATCCGGCGCGAACAAGGTGCGCCGCTCCCCCTGAGGCTTGCGGGTGCGCTCGATGCGGCCGGCGGCGAAATCGCGATAGCGCTGGCGGCTCCGGGCATCGGCGCCGTCGGTCGGCACGATCACGCGGCCGAGCGCCACCCTGGGTGGCCTCGCCTCGGACCAGTTCGACAGGAACAGATCCAACTGGCTAAGCTGGGCAGCGTAGAAGTCGTCCGTCTTTTCGCCGGCGTTGAGGTTGCCGAGCAAGAGATTGAAGCCGTTGCGGCCTGCCCATTCGGCGGAACGCAGCGAGCCGCCGCCGTACCACAGGCGATCCGTCAGGCCGGGCGCAGGCGGGTTCAGGCGCGGCCGGCCACGCCCCGCGGGGGATTCGATGAACTTGTCGTCGTCCCCGAGCAGTTCGCCCGCCAGGTTGGCGCGCAGGCGCGCCACACGGGCATGGGAGAAATCGATGCCCTTGGGATCGCCGTCGAAGAGCCGGTCCCCCAGCAGCGCGCCATGGAGCGGCGCGCCCGCGCTAAGCCCCACGTGGAGGCGCCCGCGCGATAGTACGTCGACCGTGGCCAGGTCCTCCGCCAGCCGGAACGGGTTTTCATAGCCCATCTGGATCACCGCCGTGCCAAGGCCAATGCGGCTGGTGCGTTGGCTCGCGGCGGCAAGGAACGTGGCCGCGGAAGACACGGCACGCTCCAGGTGCCTCTGGCGCACCCAGGCACTGTCATAGCCGAGGTCTTCTCCAAAGCGGAACAACTGGAGGCTCTGTTCCAGCCCTGGGAAGGGGTCGTCCTCCGGATGGTTGCCTGGCGTGAGAAAACCGATGTGGGTAATGGCCATGCTCAGAAGTTCGGCAAGCCGCGCGGGTTGGTTTCAGACAGAGGTACGGCTTCCGCCTGCAGGCTCCAGCGGGCGAGCGCCTGGGTGTACTTTCCACTCTTGATCAAGCCGTTGGTGGCGATCGTCAACGCCTCGGCAAGGCCGCTTCCTCTGCGGGTTGCAATGCCTACGTCGGCCTTCAGGGGCCAGCCCGCGTTCACGGTGCCCACCAGCCTTATCTTCCCGTCTTTCGCGGCCTGGAACGCCTGCGGCGCGTTCGGGTTGAAGTTGACATCGGCACGGCCGGACAGCAGCGCAACGGTAATGGCGGCATCGTCGTCGTAATACTGGATTTCGATGGGTTTCAGCCCCTTGGCCACATTCTGCCTGTTCCACTCCAGGACGATCTTCTCCTGGATCGTGCCCGAACCCGTGATGACGCGCAGCCCCGCGATGTCCTTCGGCTCGGAGATCCGCCTGATGGCGCTATCGGCCTTGGCATAGAAACCGTGCAGCCCCAGCCGATAGGACGTGAAGTCGAACTTCTCCTTGCGCTGCTCCGTCACGCCGACATTGGAGATCACGGCGTCGTATTTGCCGGAAGCCAGCCCCAGCGGCCAGTCGGGCCAGGCAATTGGCACGAGTGCCAACTGCAGGCCGAGCGCGTCGGCCACCAGTTGCGCGTAATCGGCATCGGAGCCGATGACTGTCCTGGCATCGGTGGCATAGGTGGCGATCGGCGGCGCGAAAGGCACGATACCGACGGTGAATACGCCTTGCTTGACGAACCTGAAGTTGGCTCCGACGGCCTTGACCGCCTCCGGATTCTTCCCGGCCCGAACGCGGCCAGTCTGCTGTGGCGTGAAATCGAACCGTTCCGCGGCATGGCCTGTACCACCCGCAAAGCCAAGCGAGGCGAAGGACAGCAGGGCAACGGCAATCAACTTGCGGCGAGTGATCATGCTTGTAGCGTCTGGTTTGTGTGGCGTAAGCGAAGAAACGAGCGAAGAAGCCAGCGCCCCCGGGCAGACCGCCCGGAAGATCACAGGACCTTCGAGAGGAATTCGCGGGTGCGCGGGTGCTCGGGTGCGTTCAGCACCTTGGCGGGCGTCCCCGCTTCCAGGATGCGGCCATGCTCCATGAACACGATGGTGTCGGCGACCTCGCGGGCAAAGCCGATTTCGTGGGTGACGATGATGAGCGTGGTGCCGGACTGCGCCAGTTCCTTGATCACATCCAGCACTTCATTGACCAGTTCCGGATCCAGCGCCGAGGTGGGCTCATCGAACAGCAGTACCTTGGGCCTGAGCGCAAGGGCGCGGGCTATGGCCACGCGCTGCTGCTGTCCGCCGGACAATTGCCGCGGGTAGGCATCGGCTTTCCCGGCAAGCCCTACGCGCGCCAGCAGTTCGCGCGCGAGTTGCTCGGCGTCCGGCCGGGCGATCCCCTGCACGGCCAGCGGCGCCTCGATAATGTTTTCCAGGACGCTCAGGTGCGGGAACAGGTTGAAGTTCTGGAACACCATGCCCACGTCGGCCCGGCGGCGCAGTACTTCCTTCTCTTTCAGCTCGTAGAGAATTTCGCCCTCCTGCCGGTAGCCGATCAGCTCGCCGTCGATATCGATAAAGCCGTCGTCCACCCGCTCCAGGTGGTTGATGGTCCGCAGCAGCGTGGATTTGCCCGAGCCGGACTGGCCGAGGATGACCGTGACGCTGCCGCCGCGAACGGTGAGCGATACATTGTCCAATACCTTGAGTTGCCCATAGCTCTTGGATATGCCATGAATCGCGACTTCGCCCCCGGCGCGGCGGTCGCATGCCCAGCGGTTTGCCACGGGTGACGGCGTAGCCGTATCTGCCGGCGCGAAGCCCGGCCTGCGCGATCCCGGGCGGAACCGGCTGGCGTAGCGGGACATCAAGGACGCCACCCACGATGCCCGGGGATTTCGCAGCGCGCCGCGCGAGTAGTACCGCTCGATATGCACCTGGATGGCCGAGAGCACGGTCAGGATGATCAGGTACCAGACGGTGGCCACCATCAGCAGCGGGATGACTTCCAGGTTGCGGCGGTAAATGACCTGGATGGTGTAGAACAGCTCCGGCATCGCCAGCACGTAGACCATCGACGTACCCTTGGCGAGGGCGATGATCTCGTTGAATGCCGCAGGCAGGATCGAGCGCATCGCCTGTGGCAGTACGATGCGGAACGCCTGCCGGCGGCGCGGCAGGCCGAGCGCCGCGGCGGCCTCGAGCTGCCCCTGGTCCACCGAGAGAATGCCGCCGCGTATGGTTTCCGCAGAGAATGCCGCCTGGTTCAGGGTCAGCCCGAGCACGGCGGCCAGGAGGGGACTGATGAGCTGGGTGGTCGGCGCGCTGAAAAAAGTGATGTCCGTGAACGGCACGCCCAGCCACACCGTCTCGTAGAGATAGCCGAGGTTGTTCAGGATCAGCAGCAGCACAATCAGCGGGATGGAGCGGAAGAGCCAGATAAAGGCCCATGCGCTGCCGGCCAGCAGCGGCGAGCGCGACACGCGGCCCAGGGCGATCACCGTGCCCAGCGCAAATCCAAGGAAACCGCCCAGCGCCGTCAGCAGCAAGGTGCGGCCCAGTCCCTGCAGCACCGGCTCCGCCAAGAACCACGCCGCGAAGACATGCCAGCCCCAGCGGGGATTGCCGAGCACCGAATTGAAGATGGCGACGATCAGTATGCCGGCAAGCACGGTGCCGGCGGCTCTTGCCGGATAGCGGGCGGGTACGATCCGATAGCGGGCATAGTCGCCCTTCGCTGTCCTGGCGGCTGGCGGCAACGCCAGGCTCTCGATCTCGGTGGAGGCATGCATGGCTATCTCTCCTGTTGCGGTGACCGGTGCGTGCCGGTCAGGCTAGCTTTCGTCGCGGCGCGACGGTGTCCACGCCCGCGGTTGCGTAACGGCTTTCCTTGCGCGGCAGGCCAAGGTGGGCACGCAGCGTCTGCTGCGGCAACGTGCGCTGGTACCTGCCGCGCGCTTCCAGCGCCGGAACCACATGCGTGATGAAATCGTCCAACCCCTGCGCAATCACCGGGAAGCCGAGGATGAAACCGTCCGCCGCGCCCTCGTCGACCCAGCGGATGATCTCGTCCGCGACCTGCTCGCCGGTGCCGACGAACTGCGTTCTCGGCGTGACGGCTTCCAGCGCGACCTGACGCAGCGTCAGGCCCCTGGCGCGTGCGTCGGCCTTGATGCCGTCAGTGGTGGAGCGAAAGCTGTTCCTGCCGATCTCGCCCAGTTCCGGGAAGGGCTCGTCGAGCGGATACAGGCTGAAGTCGTGATGGTCGAAATAGCGGCCCAGATAGGCCAGCGCTTCCTCGATGGTGACCAGTTCGCGGATCGCGCGGTACTTGGCCTCGGCCTCCTGCGCGGTGGCCCCGACGATGGGGCCGATACCGGGAAATATCTTCACGTCCGCCGCCTGGCGGCCATGGGCGACGGCGCTGGACTTCACCTGCTCCAGGAATGCGCGCGCGCGCTCCAGCGATGGGGAATGCGTAAACACCGCGTCGGCATATTTGCCGGCCAGCCCGACCCCGGATTCCGACGATCCCGCCTGGAAGATCACCGGCTGGCCTTGCGGCGAGCGGCCGATATTGAGCGGCCCGGCGACCTCGAAAAAACGGCCTTTGTGATCCAGCGTATGCAGCTTGTCCCGGTCAAAGAACTGTCCGGTCGCCCGGTCGCGTACAAAGGCATCGTCATCCCAGCTATCCCACAGGCCTTGCGTGACGCTCAGGTACTCATCGGCGATCTCATACCGCAACGCGTGCTCCGGATGGGCGCGGCTGTAATTCCTTGCCGAGCCTTCGAGCGGCGACGTCACCACGTTCCAGCCGGCGCGCCCTGCGCTGATCAGATCCAGCGAGGCGAACTGGCGGGCGACGGTGAAGGGGTCGCTATAGGAGGTCGACACCGTGCCGGCCAGCCCGATCCTGGAGGTCACCGTCGCCAGGGCGGACAGGATCGAAATCGGCTCGAAACGGTTGAGAAAATGCGGAATCGACTTCTCGTTGATATACAGGCCATCGGCAACGAAGGCGAAGGCAATGCCATTGGCCTCGGCTTTCTGTGCGGTCCGGATGAAAAAATCGAGATTGACGCTCGCATCGGCCGGGCCGCTGGGGTGCTTCCACGAATTCATGTGGCCACCGGCCCCCTGCAGCATGACGCCGAACGGGATGTTTCGCTTGCTCATGGCAATGTGCTCTCTTCAGATGCGCGGAGATGCGCGGAAAAGGCGGGACGTCGGGGTCAGACCCTGGCGGGCTGGTAAGCCCCGGCCAGAAGATCGACCGAGTAGAAACGCTCGGGGTAGCTGGCTACCGGAATATCGATGACGAACTCGCGGATGCCGTAGCGCCGGCTGAGTCTGTCGAGTTCACCGCGAACCACCTCGGGTGTTCCGGCGACGACATGCGGACGTTGCTCGTCGATACGGTAATCCGCCTCGCCCGTCTGACGGGCGAACTCTGCGGCTGCCTGCTGGCTCGGCAGGTTGAAGCTCTGGCCCGAGGCCAGGCGCAGCTTGAAGATACGCAGCGCGCCCACCAGTTGCTCGGCCTTCTCCTGGGTCTCGGCGGCGAAGGCATAGAGTGCCAGCGATGGCACGCGGCCGGTCGCGCTCTCGTACGTCTCGATCGAACGCTCGATATTGGTCGGATCGCCGTTGAAGTGTCCCGCGTAGCAATAGTCCCATCCGTGCTGCGCGGCCAGCGCGGCGCTTTCCGGGCTTCCGCCAAGAAGGATGCGCTGTGGCAATTCAGGGGGGACGGGCGTGGCGATGGCGCCCGCCAGAGGATGGTCCTCGGCTACGCCCCACTTCAGGAAGGCGTCCACTTCGGCAAGCTGCCCGGCGAAGCCAGGTTTGCGGGCCTTGTCGTGGAACCACTGCAGTGCCTTGGTGGTCAACGGCAGTCCGCCGGGCGCCTTGCCGATGCCCAGGTCCACGCGCCCCGGCGCCAGCGCCGCCAGCACCTTGAAGGTCTCGGCCACCTTGAACGGGCTGTAGTGCTGCAGCATCACGCCGCCCGATCCGACTCGGATCCTGGAGGTCTTGGCGAGGATATGCGAGACCACGATCTCCGGCGCCGAACTCGCCAGGCTGGGCGAGCCGTGATGCTCCGCCACCCAGAAACGCCGGTAGCCTAGTTGCTCCGCCCGCTGGGCCAACGCGACCGTCAGCTGAAGCGCATCGGCAGCCGTTGCACCCTCGGGAATCGGGCTCTTGTCGAGCAGGGAAAGAGAATAAGACACGGTGGATTGCGAATGGCCCGTGAAGGAATCGAGTAATTATTCTCACCGATGCCGGCCATTATCCATGCGCTAAATTCCTCTAACGATATGTGCATTCATTTGTGGCAAAGGCGCGCCCGGAATGATCGAATGCGTGACACACCTCCATCGAGGCCACCGAACATCGCCTGGCTCACCGACCGCGTGCCGGCAGGCATTGCCGGCACGGCCGGGCAACGGATTGCCATGACCGACAGCATTCTCGATACCACCCCGCTGGACCCGCGCGCGCAACCGCTGATCGCCGCGCTGACGATCGAATACGAACGCCGCTACGGCGACTATTTCGGCGAGCCGGCCGGCCAGGAACTATTGCGCTATCCCGCCGAACTGTTTGCGCCGCCGCATGGCGCTTTCCTGCTGCTGCTCCGCAATGGCGAAACGATAGGCGGCGGTGCCTTCAAGCGCTATGACGGACAGACCGCCGAGCTGAAGCGCGTATGGACCCGCGCGGACCTGCGCCGGCAAGGCCTGGCCCGCCGCATCCTGCTGGAACTCGAAGCCCGCGCCTCGCGGCAGGGATACCGCCGGCTCTACCTCACGACCGGATTCCGGCAGCCGGAGGCAGCGAATCTCTACCTGGATTCCGGCTATGCGGCGCTGTTCGATACCCGCCTGGATCCCGAGGCCTACGGGCACCTGCCGTTCGGCAAGGACCTGCGCGAACCGGGGCAGACCAGCGCGCTGGAAGACCTGCGGGCAGCGCATCCAGGCGCCGTCGCCGGGTAACGCAAACACCGCAAGCCGCATTCGCGCATCGACAATCATCGACAATAACGGGAGTCCTCATGAAAATCGGCAGCAAGACGATCTCACGCATCCTTGGCGGCATCGCCGTCATTCCCCTCGGCCTGGGCGCGGCGGTGGCGCTGGCCGCCAATACCCTGGACCTGAGCCCCGCCCAGCCCGCACGCATCCATGCCGAGAAGAGCGCGGATGCCATCAAGGCCCTGCCAGCCGGCTTCAGGTTTGCCAAGGAAGGGACACTGACGATCGGCATCCATCCGTGGATTCCGCCGATCAGCACTTATGCAACGGATGCAAAAACCATTGTCGGCTTCGATGCCGATCTTGCCCAGCTGGTGTCGGATAGCCTTGGCAGGAAACTGGAACTCGTGCCTGTCGCCTGGGCCGACTGGCCGCTGGCGCTCGCGTCCGGCAAGTTCGATGCGGTGATCTCCAATGTGACCGTCACCGAAGAACGCAAGGCGAAATTCGATTTCTCCAGCTATCGCAAGGACCAGCTCGGCTTCTACGCCAAATCCGACAGCAGGATTGCATCGATCAGGGAGGCCAAGGACATTGCCGGCCTGAGGATCATTACCGACCCCGGCACCAACCAGGAGAAGATCCTGCTCGAATGGGATAAACAAAACATCGCCCAGGGGCTGAAGCCGATTGCCGTGCAGTATTACGACGACGACGCGGTAAAGGCTCTCGCCATCCAGTCCGGCCGGGCGGATGCCGTCTTCAGCGTCAACGCCGTGCAAGCCTACCAGGCGGCCAAGGAAGGCAAGACCAAGCTGGTCGGCACCGTGAGCGGCGGCTGGCCGCGTACGGCGGAAGTCGCGATCACCACGCGCAAGGGCAGCGGCCTGGCGGATGCGCTCACCAGGTCCCTCAACGACCTGATCAAGAACGGGAAGTACAACCAGGTACTCGATAAATGGAATCTTGGCTCGGAGGCAATCCATAAATCGGCCACCAATCCGCCCGGCCTGCCGAAGACCTGATGGCGCTCGCGGGCGCGTACCAATGGCGGCATTCGCCACGTTTCCCGCATGGGCTTGCCGCGCCTCGATCAATTAAGGCAAAATCCATCCGTTGCAGGTCTTCTGCGACAGCGTTCTCAGGGCGGGGTGAAAGTCCCCACCGGCGGTGATGGCGATTCCACGCACAAGCCCGCGAGCGCCCGGCTTTCCACGAGAGCCGGGGTCAGCAGATTCGGTGTGATTCCGAAGCCGACGGTGACAGTCCGGATGAAAGAGAGCGCGACGCTTGTGCTCCCGGCCGCCCCCAGCGGCCGGGAGCCAGGCTCGTGCGCCCTGATTCTGGAAACCTACCCAAGGAAAGCCATGAATCAGCTTGCTTCCCCGTTTCACCTTTCTCGCAATGCCTCGTCCTCCCTTGCGGCAGACGGCCCGGACCAGCGCATCGCGCTGATTTGCGCCCAGTGGCACGCCACCATCGTTCATAGCGCGCGCGATGCATTCCTGGCGGAAGTTGCCAGGCAAGGCTTTTCACCGGACGCGGTGGATGTCTTCGAGGTGCCCGGAGCCTTCGAGATCCCGCTGCACGCGCGCAAGCTCGCGGCGTCAGGCCGGTACCAGGCAATCGTAGCCAGTGCTCTCGTCGTCGATGGCGGGATCTATCGCCATGAGTTCGTTGCCGATGCGGTGATCGCTGGCCTGATGCGCGTGCAGCTCGATACCGAAGTGCCTGTCATTTCGGCCGTGCTCACGCCCAAGGACTTTCACGATCACGAGGAACACCGGCGCTTCTTCGCCGAGCATTTCGCCGTGAAGGGACGCGAGGCCGCCAATGCCTGCCTCAGGACCATCGAGAGTCTTGCCAGGCTTGTCGCGTAGCCCCAACCCGCCAGCCGGTGGCACGCTCTGCCGCACTGAAGCCGCCGGCATCGGCCACCTGGATGAACAAGAGGAGATCGTCGATCTGGTCCATTGAAATCCGGTGCTGGAATCCGGGCTATTGCACTGGGAGATGCCGCATGTGGCACCCGGCGGGGGCGCCTGGTATCGCCCGTGCCGATGGACAGATCAAACCCCTGGCGGGACAATTGCAGCCCCGGTGCCCGCCCCCGCCCCATGAAAACCGTCCCGACCTACTCCCTGTACGGGGTCAATTCCAACGAGCCCCTGCTGGAACAGCTGCATTTCGAGTCCATCCCGGAACGCAGCGGCGTCAACGACTGGGAGATCAAGCCGCACCGCCACGAACGGTTCTTCCAGATCCTCTATGTTCACCAGGGCGGTGGCCAGGCCCTGCTCGACGACCGCGAGTATCCGCTGGCGCGGCGCACCGTGGTGACGGTGCCGCCGCGCTGCGTGCATGGCTTTCGCTTTACCCCGGATGTCGACGGCATCGTCATCACCATGACCGACCACTACCTGCATACCTTGCTGGCAGGCGTGCCGGATGCGCTGCCGCTGTTCGAGCGGCCCTTTCACGACCAGTTCGGCCGCGATGATGCGACGGTGCTTGCCGGCGCGCTGGAGCTGTTCCGTGCCGAGATGAATGCGGTATCGCTGTGGCGCGGCGCCGCGCTGGCGGCGCTATTGTCCCTGCTGCTGGTGGGCATAGCCCGGCGTGCGTCCGGTGCGGATGCCTCGGGGGCGCAGCCGGTGGGGCGTACCGCGCGCCACTTCCAGCAGTTCCAGCAACTGGTCGAAGAGCGCTTTCGCCACCACCAGGAACTGGCGGGCTATGCCGACACGCTCGGCATCACCGCTACCCAGCTCAATCGCATCTGCCAGCAACTGGCCGGCAGGAGCGCGCTGCAACTGATTCATTCGCGCCTGATCGTGGAGGCACAGCGCGACCTGCTGTACAGCGACCTGGATATCAAGCAGATCGCCTCGACGCTGGGCTTTGCCGATGCGGCGTATTTCACGCGATTCTTTTGCCGCCGTGTGGGCCAGACGCCAACCGCCTTCCGCCAGCAAGGCCGCGCGCGCCTGCCCGCCCCGCAATCCAGGCGGTAAGCGCTTTCGGTTTCCTTACAGCGAGAAGCTGTCCGAGCGTGCCAGCGGCCAGTATTTTTCATAGAGCTGGTAGCGGAAATTGCCGTTCAGCAAATCGCCGGGCGAGAGGAACTTGAGCAGTTCCGACATCAGCCGCACTTCGTTGGCCGATATCCGCCGCACGATATGGTGCGGCTTGAGCGCGCCGGGATGATCCAGGCCGGCCGCCTGCAACAGCTCCAGCAGCGCATGCAGCGTCTGGCGGTGGAAGCTGGCCACGCGCTGGGCTTTGTCCGGCACCACGATGGCGCGCTGGCGCACGGGGTCCTGCGTGGCCACGCCCACCGGGCAACGGTCGGTGTGGCATTTCTGCGCCTGCACGCAACCGAGCGCGAACATGAAGCCGCGTGCCGAGTTGCACCAGTCGGCGCCGGTGGCCAGGGTACGCGCCACATCGAAGGCCGTGATGATCTTGCCGCTGGCGCCGATGCGGATCTTGTCGCGCAGGTTTACGCCGACCAGCGTGTTGTGCACCAGCAGCAGCCCTTCCTGCAACGGCACGCCGATATGGTCGACGAACTCCAGCGGCGCCGCGCCGGTACCGCCCTCGGCACCGTCCACCACGATGAAGTCCGGCAGGATGCCCGATTCCAGCATGGCCTTGACGATGCCAAAGAACTCCCACGGATGCCCGATGCAAAGCTTGAACCCGGTGGGCTTGCCGCCCGACAGCGTGCGCAGGCGGTCGACGAACTGCAGCAGGCCCAGCGGTGTGGAAAACTCGCTGTGCGTGGCTGGGGAGATGCAGTCCTCGCCCATGGCGATGCCGCGCGTGGCCGCGATCTCCGGTGTCACCTTGGCCGCCGGCAGCACGCCGCCATGGCCTGGCTTGGCGCCTTGCGAGAGTTTGACCTCGATCATCTTGACCTGCGGCGAGCGCGCCTGCTCGGCGAATTTATCGGGATCGAAGCCACCGTCGGCGCGGCGGCAGCCGAAGTAGCCGGAGGCGACCTCCCAGATCAGGTCCCCGCCTTCCGCGCGGTGATAAGGCGAGATCGAGCCTTCGCCGGTATCGTGGATAAAGCCGCCGAGCTTGGCGCCGCGGTTAAGCGAGCGGATCGCATTGCCGGACAGCGCGCCGAAGCTCATTGCCGACACATTGAAGATCGACAGCGAGTAGGGCTGGGCGCGGCCCTCGCCTACCGTGACGCGGAAATCGGCGGAGGGAATGCGGGTGGGCGCGAGCGAGTGGCTGATCCACTCGTGGCCAGCCAGGCGCACATCGATCTCGGTGCCGAAGGGCCGGCTGTCGACCTCGTTCTTGGCGCGCTGGTAGACCAGGCTGCGTTGCTGGCGCGAGAACGGCATTTCATTGGTGTCGTCCTCGATGAAGTACTGGCGGATCTCCGGTCGGATGAACTCGAAGAAGAAGCGCAGGTGGCCCCAGATCGGATAGTTGCGCAGGATCGAGTGGCGTGACTGGGCGATGTCGTGCATGCCCACCAGCAGCAGCGCGACCGGCACTGCCAGCCACCAGGCGGGAACCCGGTGCACCACGGCAAGCGCAGCAAGAACCAGCAAGGCTGACGCGGTCAGCCAGACCGCGCCGTAACGGCGAGAAAACATGGGGGCTCCTTTAATACGGCCATCATTCCGGCCATTGCATTGGCCGGCAACCCACAATTATCGCCGTTCCGCATGACATTCGCTTTCAGCCGGTTGCACCGGCGCCCGGGCGCCGGGTGCGCAGGCCTGCGCTATTCCCCCACGCGGGCCACGGAATCCGCTTGCACCGGGCGCGGCGCCAGTCCCGGGGGGTGGCGTTGCGCGCCCTCGTCGGCCTCCACCGCCGCAACGATCTGCGCGAAAGCGAGTTCCGATTCCGGCATCGGCAACAGCATCCAGACATGGAACATGCCTTCGGCTTCGTAATACCGCAGCGGCAACCCCTGCTGCTGCGCGAGCGCCCGGAAGGCGCGGCAATCGGGCAGCAGGATATCGTGGGTGCCGATGAAGAGCGTTACCGGCGGCAGGCCCTGCAGGCCGCCGTGAATCGGGCTGACCTGCGGCAGCGTGATGGGATCGCCGCCGGCGTAGACCCGCCCGCATTCGATGCCGCCCGGTTTTGACAGCATCGGGTCGAGCGGTTCGAGCGCATCGATGCCGGGGTTGTCGCCGCTGGCGTCCAGGAACGGCGAAAGCAGGACAAGGCGCCCCGGCAGCGGCCGGCCGGAGTCGCGCGCCAGTTGCGCCAGCGCGAGCGCCATGCCGCCGCCGGCCGAGTCGCCCATCACGGTCAGGCTGGCTGGCGGGCGGCTTTGGACGAGCTGGTCGTAGAGCGGCAGCAGGCCGGCAAACACCTCGCGGTGCGTATGCTCCGGCGCCAGCGGATAGATCGGCACGATCACCGTGGCGCCGAGCCCATCCACCAGCTTGCCGATGAAGTCCCAATGCTGGCTGACGATGTCGAAGACGTAGCCGCCGCCGTGCAGGTAAAGAATCCGCCGGCCACTGTCGATGCCCCGTGGGCGCACGGTGTAGACCTCCACGCCGGCCACAGGTTCCACGCTTACTTCGTGGCGCGCCAGGAAACGAGGCGAGGGCGCCGCCCGGCCTGTCTTGCGGCGGCGCCGGATTTCCTCATGCAGCGCCTGCGCGCTGGCAAATCGCTGCTTGCGCCGGACCAGGCGCAAGGCCAGCCGCCACAGGCGGCACTGGATGCTGGGCATGACGGTCTCCCGGATCTGCGCCGGCTTCGCTGGCCGCCGGCTGGTATTGCAGGAAGGACAAGCGAATGCTGCGGATACAAAAAAGGAGCCGGCTAGCGGCTCCTTTTCAAGCTGGAAACAGGCCCCAATTAAGCGGCTGCTGCATCCTTCAGCTTCTTCAGCGGGCGCACCTTGACCTTGACGCTGGCAGGCTTGGCCGGGAACCAACGCTCTTCACCGGAGAACGGGTCCTTGCCGAAGCGCTTCTTCTTGGCCGGTACTTGCTGGGCCGTGACCTTCAGCAGGCCGGGCAGCGTGAACTCGCCGGCGCCCTTCTTGTGCAGCGCGCTGACGATGGTGTTTTCCAGATGGAGCAGGACCGTCTTGACGGCCTTGGCTTCCAGCTGGGTCTGAGCTACCAGGTGAGCGACCAGGCTCGACTTGTTGAAGGTGTCCTTCAGCGGCTTCGGGGTTACCGCAGCAGCAGGAGCAGCCTTCTTGGCCGGCGCGGCCTTCTTGGCAGCAGCCTTTACGGGTGCTTTGGTTGCCGGTGCCTTCTTGGCAGCGGTCTTGGTTGCAGTCTTCGCGGTCGGATTCGCTTTGGTCGCCATATCGATAAATATGAGTTGAACAGAAAGATGTCGCACGGGATGTGGCATCCGATGTCGCTCGACGCTTCGTCGATCGACTATCGGCGTGCGGCACCGACTGAATCATAGCGGAAAGATGGGGACGTCAAGGGGATTTCGTGCATGTCCTCGCAAAAACCGGGGTTTTCCCCGGGTTTTTTGCGGGTTTCGTCTGTTGCGGCGGGCTGTTTTGTCGCGTGGAAGCCGCGATGGAACTTTCCGCGGACTCTATATACAAGGGTTAAACGCGGGATTTCGCCGTTCTTGCGGGCAGCGTCCGATGCGCGCGCGAGGGACTTCGTGCGTCCGTTGCGCGCGCATCGGCCTCAACCGCGCAGCTCGCGCCGCAGGATCTTGCCGGTCACGGTCTTGGGCAATTCGTCGATGATCTCCACCACGCGCGGGTATTTATAGGCCGCCATGCGCTCCTTGCACCAGGCCAAAAGCGCTTCCGGCGTGACGCTTGCCTGCGGCTTCAGGCTGACCACCGCCTTCACTGTCTCGCCGCGGTAGGCGTCGGGCATGCCCACCACGGCTGCCTCGCGCACCGCCGGATGCGTGTACAGGACGTCTTCCACCTCGCGTGGCCAGACCTTGTAGCCGCCGGCATTGATCATGTCCTTCTTGCGGTCGACCAGATAGAACCAGCCCTGCGCGTCCATGAAGCCGACGTCGCCGGTGCGGAAATAGCCGCCCGCCATCGCCTTGGCCGTCTCTTCCGGCTTGTTCCAGTACCCCGGCACGATCATCGGCCCGCGCGAGATGATCTCGCCCACCTCGCCCACCGGCACCGGCGCGCCGGCATCGTCGCCGATAAAGGAGTCGACATTGAAGGCCGGCACGCCGATCGCCAGCGTGCCCGAAGCCGGGTCCACCGGCGCCTCCCGGCCGAGCGGCACCACGTGGGTAGGCGAGTTGGTCTCGGTCAGGCCGTAGCCGTTGTGGATATAGTGACCGAATTTGGTGCGGAACTGATCGACCACGCTCGGCGGGATCGGCGCGCCGCCCGAATAGATCTTGCCCAGCGTGGCGAAATGCTCGCGGCTGGCATCCGGGTGGTTCATCAACGCGATGAAGACCGTGATCGAGCCGATGGTGAATTCCACCCGCCGGTCGCGGATGGCTTCCAGGATCACGCCCGGCTCGAAACGGCAGGCCAGCACCAGCGGCGCGGCGCAGATAAAGGCAGCGGCGATGTGGCCCACCAGGCCGGTGATATGAAACAGCGGCGCCACGCCCAGGATAGCCCCGCCCTCGCGCAATCCGATCCAGTCCCGGTACACCTGGGCATTGAACGCGACATTGCCGTGGGTATTCATCGCGCCCTTGGGCACCCCGGTGGTGCCCGATGTATAGACCAGTATCGCGATATCGTTGGCGTCCAGCGTGACCGGCGCGGGGCGCTGGCCAAGATGGGCCTGCGCCAGCGCCAGCAGGTCGGGCACGCCTTCGGCGGGCTGCCGCCTTGCGGCGGCGAACAGGCGCGGATCGGCGCGCGCCTGGAAATCGAGCTCGGAGGTGGTGATCACCTCGGGCAGCACGAGGGGCGCGGCGGCATCGCCCTGCCCGCTGCGTTCCGCATCGAACAGGTTCCTGACCACGTCCGCATAGAGCGATTCGTGGCAGATCAGCACCCGGGCGCCGGAGTCCGCCAGCACCAGGCGCAGTTCGCGCGCGCGGTTCATGGGGTTGACCGGCACGGCGATGGCGCCGAGCTTCCATGCGGCAACCAGGCCGATGACGAACTGCGGCACGTTCTGCAAGTACAGCGCGACGCGCTCGCCACGCGCGCAACCGCGCGACGACAGCGCTACCGCCAGGGCGTCGGACAAGGTGTCCAGCTCGGCATAGGTGAGCGTCGCGTCGAAATAGTGGATCGCCGGGCGTTCCGGCGCCCGGCTCGCGGCTGCCCGGAAAATCGACAGCGCGTCGGTGAACTGCGGTGTGATGGTGTGCGGCTGGCCGGGGTCGTAGCTGGACAGCCAGGGCTTGTTTTCATAGGGCGTCATGAGGCACCTCGATATGCGCGGCGGGTAGCGGCAGAAGTAGCGGCAAGGGTGGCGGTGGATCGAAACAAAGCGGGGGACAGCCTGCGCAGGATGCCGCTCGGGCACCTGTGCAGGACTGCCCGCGCCTTACTTGATCACCACCGGGTTGACCGGGGCGCCGCTACCGTTCACCACCTTGAGCGGTGCTGCGGTATAGAGGAAGGTCCACTGTCCGTCCCCGGCGCAATCTTCGGCGAGCGGATCGAGCTGGGCGATCTCGGTCAGGGTCACGCCCAGGTTGCGCATCAGGGCATTGTGCAACGGCAGGGCAACGCCGGACACCGGGTCCACCGTGACCTCGTTGGCGATCGTGTCGGTGACGAGATTGGGGATTTCCATGTGATGGAACCACTCGACCAGTTCGGGGCTATAGGTCAGGCCCGGCTCGATGAAGTCCCGGTAGAACTCGGCCTGGTCGCGCTTGTAGAAGGAGCCTATCCAGCCGGTGCGGATCACCAGGATGTCGTGCTTCTCGATGCGCACGCCCTGCGTTTCAGCAGCGGCCAGCAGGTCCTGGTGGGTGAAGGTCTCGCCCGGGTCGAGCACCGCCTTGCCGCGATGGCGCGCCATGTCGATCAGGATGCCGCGCCCCACCACGCCGCGCTCCGCGATCGGCAGCACGCTGGCCTTCTCCAGGCCGCCGATGGTGGATTTGGCGTCGTAGCCGTTCCACAGCTTGTCGCCGTACCAGACGTGGCCCAGTGCGTCGTATTGGGTCGACCCCTGCAGGTACATGATCATCATGTCGTCGGCATACTCGGCCTCGCCGGGGAACTTCGGGCCCTTGCCGCAGAGGTAATGGCCCTTGTCCATCACGTTGAGGCGGCGCGCCTGGGATCGCCCCGGCCAGACCGGATCGCCGGCGGGATTGCCCATCTGGATCTGCAATGTGAAAGTCTTGCCGGAGCGCACGGAAGCCACGCCGCGCAATACCTCCGCCTGGGTCAGGTAGTTCAGCGAACCGACCTCGTCATCCGGCCCCCACTTGCCCCAGTTCTTCGGGGCATCGCGCAACAGCTCGGCTACCAGCGGGACGTTTTTTGCTTCCATGCCATGTCTCCTCGATGAATGACCCCGGGTGGAACGCACTGCGCCGGTCATGCCTGCTGTGCATGGTCGGCCATGCGCCAGGCAAATAAATAAGAACGGTCGTGCGTTTTTATTGTGGGTCGAGTGTAGGACCAGCCGTCGCGCCATGTCCAGACATGGAAAACCCGTCCGCGAGCAAGAGGTGCCGCCCTCAGGCGCTCAGGCGCTCAGTCGTCCAGGCCGGCCGCAAGCAGCGGTCCAAGCACCAGCGCGCCGAGCACGATCATCGACAGGCCGCTATCCATCTGTTTCCATTCGAGCAATACCGCACGGGCATCGACCTGCGCCCAGAACAGCGCCACCACGCCGAGGAGGACCAGCAATACCGCCACAGCGAGTGCCATCGCGTCACGCGTGGCGCGGGAGAGTGGATCGGAACGGCTATCATTGGGGATGCGGGCGCCTTGCATGGCCTGACTCCTGTTGAAAGGTAACGACGACAGTGACGACGACGATGAATGGCCCCATTGTGGTGACCCCTGCCTGAACCCGTGCTGAGCGCACCGTTCAGCTTCCGTTCAGGCCGGCCCCGGCACACTGATCCGACCCACTGCTTCGATGAACCACGGCTTGCCCGCGCCCGTTTTGTCCCATTCCCTGACGCCATTGCCTCCCCCCATCGCCACGCGCTCTCCCCGCACCGGCGCATTGCGACGCGCAGCCCGCCTCCTGCCGCCCGTGATCGGTGCGCTGTCGCTGCTGCTCGCGGTGGCGCCGGCGCATGCCGACAAGGACGCCGATCGCGCCCGCGCGGCGGTGCAATCGGGGGAGATCCTGCCGCTCACCCGCATCCTGGAGACGGTATCGTCGCAATACGCGGGCGATGTGATCGGCGTGAAGCTCGACCGCGATGACGGCGCCTGGCAATACGAGGTCAAGCTGCTGCTGCCGGGCGGCTCGGTGGCCAAGCTCGAATACGACGCCAGAACCGCGGCCTTGCTGAAAGCCAAGGGGCGAGATATCGAACAGGCCCGCAAGAAACCCTGAGCCCCCATGCGCATTCTCCTGGTCGAAGACGAAAGCACGCTTGCCGCACAGATCCACGCCAGCCTGGTCGGTGCCGGCTACGCGGTCGACATCGCCGCCGACGGCATCGATGGCTGGCACCTGGGCGCCGAAGAACCCTATGATGCCGTGGTGCTCGACCTGGGCCTGCCCGGTCTGGACGGGCTGTCCGTGCTGCGCCGCTGGCGCGCGGCGCAGGTCAACCCGCCGGTGCTGATCCTGACCGCGCGCGATAGCTGGACCGACAAGGTGGAAGGCATCGACGCCGGCGCCGACGACTATCTCGCCAAGCCTTTCCGCATGGAGGAACTGCTGGCCCGCATCCGCGCGCTGATCCGGCGCGCCCACGGCATGCCCGCGCCCGAACTGGCCTGCGGGCCGGTGCGCCTCAACGCCCGCACGGGCGTGGCAACGGTCGACGGCGCCGCCGTGGCACTGACCGCCCACGAGTTCAAGGTGCTCGACTACCTGATGCACCAGCCGGGCGCCATCGTCAGCAAGACCACGCTGACCGAGCATATCTACGCCCAGGATTTCGACCGCGACAGCAATACCATCGAGGTCTTTATCGGCCGGCTACGGCGCAAGCTCGGCGTCGACGTGATCGAGACCGTGCGCGGCCAGGGCTACCGGCTGCGGCCCCCGCCCCCCTCCCCGGCCGCCTCGGCCACCGCCTGATCCATGCGCCAGTCATTAGCAATCCGCCTGCTGGCCGTGGCGGCCGTCTGGCTGGGCGCGGCACTCGGGGGCACCGGCTGGATGCTTTCCACCCTGTTCGCGCGCCACGTCAACGACACCTATGTGCGCCAGTTGGACAACCAGCTGACCAGCCTGGCCGCCGCGCTCGAATGGAGCGCCGGCGGCAAGCTCACGCTCACGCGCGCGCCGGCTGATCCGCGCTACGAACTGCCCTATTCGGGCGCCTACTGGCAAGCACAGGCAAGCGGGTCGACCCTGCGTTCGCGCTCGCTCTGGGACGCCGAGATGCCTGTCGCGATGGGCAACAAGGTGGACGACGGCCATGCCGAGATCCGGCCCGGGCCCAATGGGCAATCGCTGCTGGTGGTGTCGCGCCCCATCGTGCTGGCCACCGCCGATACGCCGGTGACGCTCTCGGTGGCGCTGGACCGCACCGAGTTGCGCGCCGCGCGCCAGGCGTTCAACCGACTGCTGGGCTGGTCGCTGACCGCGCTGGGCGCCGGCCTGCTGCTGGCGGTGGCGGCGCAGGTGAAATTCGGTCTGGCGCCGCTGGCGCGCCTGCGCCAGGCGCTGGCCGCCATGCAGACGCGCCGCGAGAGCCGCCTGGGTGGTACGTGGCCGGCTGAAGTGGTACCGCTGGTCAATGAAATCAATACCTTGCTGGCGCGCAACGCCGATGCGCTGGCGCGCTCGCGACGCCAGGCCGCGGACCTGGCCCACGCCGTCAAGACCCCGCTCGCCATCCTCGCCAACGAGGCGGAACGGCTGCCGGGCGAAGCGGCGCGCGCGGCCGGCAGGCAGGTCGAGGCCATGCGCCGGCAGGTGGATCGCCATCTGGCGCGCGCCCGGGCAGCAGGCGCGGCCAGCGCCCGCGGCGCTCGCATCGAAGCCGGCCCGGCGGTATCGGAATTGGCGCGCGCGCTCACTCGCCTGCACAGCGGGCGCGAGATCGATATCGCAGTGGAAGGCAACGGGCACTTTGCCGGCGACCGCCAGGACCTGATCGAGATCCTCGGCAATTTGCTGGACAACGCCTGCCAGTGGGCCCGCACGCGCATCCGCGTGAAGCTGGCGGAGCACGCGGGCGTGCTTGAGATCGTGGTGGAAGACGACGGGCCGGGCATGCAGGCCGAAGCCCGAGAACTGGCCACCGCGCGCTTCGCCCGGCTGGACGAGGCCGCTGCCGGCAGCGGCCTGGGACTGTCCATCGTCAGCGAGATGGCCGCCCTATACGAGGGAGGGCTGGAACTGGGCAGCAGCGAACTGGGCGGGCTGCTGGCCCGCCTGCGGCTACCGGCGGGCCAGGCCTGAACCGGCGCGAACGCGCACGGGAGCCGGCAGGCCGAAGCCGTCAGGATGCGCCAAGATTCGTCTTCTCAGCAGGCCGCCGTCATCTTGAAGATGCCCTGCGCGTTGCCTGCATCGAACGACAGGTCCAGCGTGCCGCTGGCGCCTTCCGCCGCAGGCACGAAGTCGCGGGTGATGAACTCGTAGAAGGAACCCGGCACGGTGCGCTTGACGGTGATGCCGCCGGCGCCGACAAAGCCGCGCTCCACCGGGTCCGCCTTGAATGCGGTCTGCAGGACCCGGCCCGAGCGCGACACCTCGACCGTATCCTTGATGGGGCGGCCCAGGCTGCGCTGCGCATCGGCCACGGCACGCACGTCCGCCACGCGGTCGGTGGCGTGGTTGAAGGCATTGCCCTCGGTGGAAATCCAGGCCATCTCGGCCGATTCTTTCAGCAGCAGTTCGTAATCGGCCAGTGCCGGCTCGGCGTGGTGTCGGGCAAAGCAGGCCGCCAGTTGCGGTACCAGGCGCGCGGCATCGGCCATCGGCAGGCTGCCATCGCGTTCCAGCACGGCCAGTTGCACCACGGCATCCTCGCCCAGGGGATCGGTGGATTTCGACACCACGCGCGATACGGCCGCCTGGAAATCGGCGCTGAAGCGCTCCGGGTGCAGTTCGCTCAGGAAGTACTGGGCGATGTCGTCCGGCAGGTCGGCGTGCGCATAGGAGCGGCCGGTCATGCCGATGCGATCGAGCGGATAAGTGCCATTGAGCCGATAGCCCAGGGGCCCCAGGATGCGGGTAAATGCGATCTCGCCGGATGGCAGGTCGCCGCAATCCCACTTCACCGTGCGCAGCGCGCCATGGTCGAACACCACCTGACCGCCCGCCTCGATCACGTCGCGGGTATAGGCCATGCCGGTCGGCACGCGCTCGAGGATGCCGGCAAACAGCACCATGTTGAGGGCCTGCGCCACTTCGGCGCGGCTGGCCCGATCGCTGCTCGAAGACAGCAGTTGCGGCGAAACATTCATCAATTGCAGCAACTCGGCTGCCTGGGTTTCGCCACAAACGGTCTCGAGAAGGCGTTGCAGGTTCGGCTTGTTCATGGTCAGTACGCTGGAATTCGTTTGTTTTTCGGGGATGGCGGGAGCCGATGGCCGCCCGGCGGGTCTTATTGTGAGACCGGGGCAGACTTCGTACAATTGATAACTTCGCACCAACTTCCTTCCAAAACCGCACTATGCGCAAAGGCATTCCCAGTCTTACCGCGCTGCAGATGTTCGAGGCGGCGGCACGCCTTGGCAGCTTCACACGCGCCGCCGACGAGCTCGCGGTAACCGAAAGCGCGGTATGCCGGCAGATTGCCGGCCTGGAGGCACGCCTTGGCGTGCCGCTCTTCCACCGGATCCGCAAGCGCATCGCGCTCACGCCGGCAGGCGGGACCTATGCCGAGGAAGTACGCGAACGGCTCGACCAGATCGAGCAGGTCACGCTGGATGTGATGTCCCAGCGTCCGCGCGGGCGCGCCATCGAACTGGCGATCGGGCCGACCTTCGCCAGCCAGTGGCTGATCCCGCGCCTGCCGCAACTGGCGCGCGCCCTGCCCGACCTGACGCTGCACCTGTCGGCACGCACCGAGGCGTTCGAGCTCAGCGATACCGCCTTCGATGCCGCCATCTATTACGGCGAAGGCCTGTGGCCTGGCACCGAGGGCCAGCGCATCCTGCAGGAGGGCCCTTCGGTGCCGGTATGCAGCCCGTCCCTGCTGGGGCGCCGCAAGCGGCTGGACCTGGCGCAACTGCTGGAACTGCCGCTGCTGCACCTGAACACACGGCTGCGCGCCTGGAGCGACTGGCTTGCCGCGGCGGGCGCGGCGCTGCCGGCGCAAGCCTTGCGCGGCCCGCGCTACGATCTCTATACGATGCTGGCGCAGGCGGCCGCGGCCGGCATTGGCGTGGCCCTGATCCCGCGCATCCTGATCAGCGAGGAACTGGCGCAGGGCCGGCTGGTGGTGCCGCTATCCACGTTGCCGGCCGGGATCGACAACCGCAAGGCTTATTACTTCGTGCACCGGCGCGGCCTTGCGCCCGACGACAAGATCCTGCAGTTGCGCGACTGGCTGCTCGCGCACGGCGCCTAGCGCCCCATCGGTCAATGCGCGTGGGCGCTGACAGCGTCGCGCGTATTGCGCGCCAGGCCCAGGGCAAAGGCCGTTTCGGCAACCAGGAAGAGCGGTCCGACCAGCAGCCCGGCCAGGTCATCGACAAAGGCCGGCTTGCGGCCTTCGTAATAATGTCCGATGAACTGGATGATCCAGCCGGCCACGAACAAGCCGATGCCCCACGCCAGCCACGCGCCGGTGGAAAGCGCCGCGAGCGCGCCACCGAGATAGACGAAGCCTGCCAGGATCAACGCCATCGCCAGCCCGAAGCCGGCGGACAGGCGCAGGTAAAACAGGCAGGACAGCGCATACACCACCATCGCCGGCGTCATATAGGCCGAGCCATCGCCGAGCGGCATGGCCGGACGCCCCAGCAGCGTGGTCACCGCCAGCACGATCATGGGAATCCCGATGAAATGGGTGAGTACATTACGCGGGTCGCGGTGATAGGCTGCGTAGTTCGCCAGGTGGTCGATCAGTGTCTTCACGGGGGGCTCTCCTGCCGGGGCGTGGTTGCGATGGCGGCATCTCGTGGCCGCGTCTTGTGGCACGTCTTGTGGCCGTATAGTAATGGTCAGGAAAATGCCCGTCTGTCCGGTTTTTGACAGTCCAGGGCAGCATCGATGCAGGAGACAAAGATGAGCGCAATGCCCCGCGCGCGGCAGGAGCCGGCGCCCGATCCGCTGCGCGTGTTGCGTGGCGGCAGCTGGTTTGGCTCCCTGCCCGCTCCGCTGCAGCTAGTCCTGCTGCGCGATGCCATCACGCGCAAGCTGTCCACCGGCCAGCTGCTGTTCACCCGCGGCGACGCCTTCGACGGCATCTATGGCGTGGTTGCCGGCACGCTGCAGATCGATGCCCACAGCGCATCGGGCAAGGCGGCCTTGCTCGGCCTGCTGGAGCCGGGCAGCTGGTTTGGCGAGATCTGCCTGTTCGACGGGCTGGCGCGCACGCACGACGCCCGCGCCACCAGCGCGGCCACCGTGCTGCACCTGCACAGCGACAAGCTCTACGCCATGCTGGCCGCGCATCCGGAATGGTGGCGCGAATTCGGCAAGCTGCTGGCGGCCAAGACCCGCGAGGCCTTCCATTACGTGGAAGAAGCGCAGTTGCTGCCGCCGCTGGCGCGTACCGCGCGCCGGCTGGTGGCCATTGCCCAGGCCTATGGAAACCTGCCCGGCCTGGAGCGGCGCTCCGTACACATTCCACAGGAGCAACTCGGCCAGATGCTCGGCCTCTCGCGCCAGACCGTCAACCAGGCCCTGCGCGAACTCGAAGCGCGCGGCCTGCTCCAACTGCACTACGCCGACATCGAACTGCTCGATCTGCCGGCATTGCTGGCGGTGGCCTGAGCGCACCGCCTCCTTCAGAACGTTGGAAGTTCAGCCGGTGCCGGCAGCAGAATGGCACCGGCACACAAGCCATCGCCGCCATGTCCATACTCGACAGCACCCGCCTGCAAGCCTACCTCGACCGCATTGGCCATGCGCCGCCCGGCCAGCCGGACCTTGCCACGCTCGACAGCCTGATCGCCGCGCACCTGGCGCATATTCCCTTTGAAAATATCGATGTCCTGCTGCGGCGCCCGATCCGCATTGGCCTCGACGCGGTCTTCGACAAGCTGGTGGTCAATGCGCGCGGCGGGTACTGCTTCGAGCAGAACACCCTGCTGGCGGCTGCGCTTGGCGCCCTTGGCTATGCCGTCACCCTGCTCGCGGCGCGCGTGCGCTGGCATGTCCCCGACGATGTGCCGACCATGCAATCACATATGCTGTTGCGCGTGGAAGCGGCGCATCACAGCTATATCGTCGATGTAGGTTTTGGCGGGCCTACGCCCTATCGCGCCATGCCGCTGCCACCCGCGGGGGATGCGGACGCGTCGTTCCCATACCGCCTGGCGACGGTGGAGGCGCCGGGCGCCGCCTTTCATCTCTACGACCTGGAAGTCCGCGGCGCGGACGGTTGGCTCAAGCTCTACCGATTCGATCTTTCGCCCCAGCAGGCAATCGACTATGAGCCCCGCAACTGGTACACCTCCACCCATCCCGACAGCCTGTTCCGCAATGCGCTGACCGTGGCGCGCTCGCAAGACGATCGCCGGCTCACGATGATCAACGGCGACTTTGCCGTGCGCGCCGGCGACGGGAGCGTGCAGCGCCGGCAACTGGCCACCCCCGCCGAGATCATCGAAACGCTGGCGGACAGCTTCGGCCTGGCGCTCGACCGCTCCGGCCAGGAAGATCTGGCGCTGCTGTTGCCGCCGCTCATGCAGGCACGGCGGACAGCCTAGGCATCGACGCCGGAGAGCGCGGGCCGGACCTCGAAACCAGCCGCCGCGAGTAGCGCCGGCAAGCCCGTCTCGCCCACCAGGTGCAGCGCGCCCGCTACGATCAGGGTGGGCACGCGATCCGCCGCCAGCGCCAGGATCTTCGGCAGCCATTGCCGGTTGCGTGCGTCGACCAGGGCCGCCAGTGTCTGCGGCCACTGCTTGCGGCGCTGTGCAAGCAAGGCGGCGAACGGCTCGGCGCGGCCTTGCCGCCACCAGCGCACCATATCGGCCGGTTCCGCGGCGGCAAGCCCGGGCTGCCCGGCGAAGAACATCAGCATCGCGACCTGCTCGGCCAGCGGTACCGCCTGCAGCATGCGCAGCGCTTCGTTGCCGTCCTCCAGCCCATCCGTAAGCCGGCCATCGGCGGCTGCCCGCAGCCACAGATAGCGGTCGACGCCATGCTCGGCCAGGATGCCGTGCCGGGCGGCCAGCGCGAACTGCAGGTGCATCGCCGCAAACACGGGCCGCAGGCGCTCCAGCTCCGCGACGGGCAGGCCATGACCAAGCCACAGCGCGCGCACCTGCTCGAACGCGGCGTGCGGCAAGTGCCGGCTAAGCTGATCGCCATCCGGAAAATAGGCGGGCCCCGAATCCGGCGCCTGGTCCAGCGCTACCTCGAACACAACGCGCGCCGCCGCGCGGTATGCCTGTTCCGCGGCAGGATCCAGCGCCGACAGGGGCGCATCCAGGACGTGGATCGAGCCGAGCAGGGAGACCTCGGTGTTCCTGATCTGCCAAAGCATGAAGCCTGTTCCTTCTTCTATCTTGTCTGTTTTGCCGATGCGTGCGGCTTTGCCGGCCTGTCCACCAGCGGCGAGACCGATGCGCCGCAGCAAGGATACCCTTTCCCGCCTCACAGGCCGACATCATGCACCGCGTGAATTGCCAACAGAAAAAACTCTGATAAGCCCGGCGGCCCGCCTATTTGTGTGTGGACTGAGCGATCCTGCCCAACCATAATGTACCGGGCGGTAGAACTGCCAAACCTGGCAGCGCCAGCACGCACCGGAACGCGCAGCAAGTACCGCTGTGCAGCATGTAGCATTCAGCACGGCGATTGCACCCACGTTTCGACAGCGTATTCACAGAACATCCGGTCCCGCCCCGCGAGGACCCGGACACCAGAACACCAGGAGACACGCATGTCATTGTTCGATCTGAGCGGCAAGGTTGCCATCGTCACCGGCTCATCGCGCGGCATCGGCCGCGCCATTGCCGAGCAGATGGCGGTTCAGGGCGCCAAAGTCGTGATTTCCTCGCGCAAGGCCGAGGCCTGCCAGGAAGTGGTCGATGCCATCAACGCAAAGCACGGCGCCGGCACCGCCATCGCCGTGCCCGCCAATATCTCCTCCAAGGAGGATCTCCAGCGCCTGGTCGACGAGACCAACCGCACCTTCGGCAAGATCGACGTGCTGGTCTGCAACGCCGCATCGAATCCGTACTATGGCCCGATGAGCGGCGTCACCGACGAACAGTTCCGCAAGGTGCTGGACAACAACGTAATCTCCAACCACTGGTTGATCCAGATGGTGGCGCCGCAAATGATCGAGCGCAAGGACGGCTCGATCATCATCGTGTCGTCCATCGGCGGCCTGCGCGGTTCGCCCACCATCGGCGTGTACAACGTGTCGAAGGCGGCCGACTTCCAGCTGGCGCGCAACCTGGCCGTGGAATTCGGTCCGCACAATGTGCGCGTGAACTGCATCGCCCCCGGGCTGATCCGCACCGATTTCGCCCGCGCGCTGTGGGAAGACCCGGAGCGCTACAAGCTATCGACCCAGGGCGCACCGCTGCGCCGCATCGGCGAGCCGGTGGAGATTGCCGGTGCCGCGGTGTTCCTGGCCTCCAGTGCCAGCACCTTCATGACCGGCCAGGCCATGGTGGTGGACGGCGGCGTCACGATCTGAACCGCGCCACACCTGCTGTTCCCTTACGGGGCGCGCTCAAGGCCTGAATCCTGACCGCCGGCGTACCGGGCCCGCACGCATTGCCGCCAAGGCGCGTGCCGGCCCGGCGCTGCGCCGTCATGCCTGAGCGGCGCCTATCCTGCCATGCAGTCAGGGAGGCATCGATGTCGAACCATACGCAAACCGCTTCGGCCTGGCCGGCTATCAGCCTGGCCGAGGCACACGCCCGCCTTACCGCACCCGGCTCGCCTTTCGAAACCGAAACGCGCGTGATCCGGGGCATTTCCACCACGGTCTGGAAAAACGCGCCGCCCACCCTGCGCGAGCTCTTCCTGCAGGCCCGCGCGCAGGGCGACAAGACCTTCGTGGTCTACGAGGACGAGCGCGTCTCCTATGACGCATTCGCCCGTGCCGCACTGACCATCGCCCATGCGCTGATGCGCGACGGCGTGCGCAAGGGCGATCGCGTCGCGCTGGCCATGCGCAACCTGCCCGAATGGCCGGCGATCTTCTATGGCGCCCTGCTGACGGGCGCCATCGTCACGCCGCTCAATGCATGGTGGACCGGGGCCGAACTGGAGTACGGCCTGGCAGACTCCGGCAGCAAGGTCGCGCTCGTTGACGACGAGCGCCTGGGCCGCATCCTGGAGCACCTGCCGGGCTGCCCCGCGCTGGAGAAGATCTACGTCAGCCGCGCTGCCGCGCCCCACGGCGACACGCGCATCGCCGCGCTGGAAGGCCTGATCGGCACGCCGGACCAATGGGCCTCGCTGCCCGGACTGCCGATGCCCGAAGTGCCGCTCGACGCCGATGACGACGCCACGATCTTCTATACGTCGGGCACCACCGGCAAGCCCAAGGGCGCGCTCGGCACCCACCGCAACGCCGCTTCCGTGGCTGTCGCCAGCGCATTCAGCCCCATGCGCAACTGCCTGCGCCGCGGCGAAGCCATTCCGGCGCCCGACCCCGCCGCGCCGCAAAAGGGCATGCTGCTGTCGGTCCCGTTCTTCCACGTCACCGGCTGCATGGCGGTACTCAACGGCGCACTGGCCACCGGCGGCAAGATCGTCCTGATGCACCGCTGGGACGTGGTGCGCGCCATGGGGCTGATCGAGCGCGAGCGCTGCACGGCGGCCGGCGGCGTGCCGACCATCGCCTGGCAGATCATCGAGCATCCGGAACGCTCGCGCTTCGACCTGTCCTCGCTGGAGAACGTCAATTACGGCGGTGCGCCGGCGTCGGCCGAACTGGTGCGCCGCATCACGGAGGTGTTTCCGCATTCGGCCCCGGGCATCGGCTGGGGTATGACCGAGACCTCCGCCACCTTCACCAGCCACAGTGCAGAGGAATATGTGGAGCGCCCGGAAAGCGGCGGCCCGGCATTGCCCATCGGCGAAATGAAGGTCGTGGACGGACGCGGCCGCACCCTGCCCACCGGCGAGACCGGCGAGCTGATGGTGCGCGGCGCCAACGTAGTGCGCGGCTACTGGAACAAGCCGGAAGCCACCGCGCAGACCTTTATCGGCGGCTGGCTGAAAACCGGCGACATCGCCAGGCTGGACGAGGAAGGCTTCGTCTACATCGTCGATCGCATGAAGGACATGCTGATCCGCGGTGGCGAGAACATCTACTGCATCGAGGTGGAAAGCGCGCTCTACGATCACCCGGCGGTGATGGACGCGGCGCTCGTCGGCATCCCCCACCGCACGCTGGGCGAAGAACCCGCGGCCGTGGTCAGCCTGAAGCCAGGCGCGCAGGCCACCGAGGCGGAATTGCAGGCTTTCGTGGGAGAACGGCTGGCGGCGTTCAAGGTGCCGGTGCGGATCGTTTTCTGCCCCGACATGCTGCCGCGCAATGCCAACGGCAAAATCCTCAAATCGACGCTGCGCAAGATGTTTGAAGCGGCTGGCTGAGCGTTTACCTGCGTCTTGGCCAGCCGGCATTGCAATCCGGCCGCGGTGAGCGGGAACGCGGCGGCCGGGCTCACCGGTACCACGCCGGTCCGGCGGGGATCACAGGAAACCAGACAGATGCAAGCAAGTCATTCACCCAGGTATCGCATGCCGCGCCCCGGCCGGCCTGCTGCCTTGTCCGCCCTGGCCGTGCTGCTCGCAGCCGGCTGCGCCAGCCAGGAACCAGGCAGCGCGGCAGCGCCCGTGCCGGAGATCCGCCCGGGCATTCTCGCCGGCTACCTGCCGGCGCAGGCACGGCCCGACAGCCTGCGCCTGGTGCCGCCGCCACCGGCGCCCGGCTCGGCCGCGCAAGCCCTGGACGACGAGATCGCGCGGGGCAACCTGCCCCTGCGCGGCACTCCGCGCTGGCAGCTGGCGGCCAGGGATGCCAACCTGAAATTCCCGCAGGCCGCCGATGTCTTCTCCTGCGCGCTCGACGCACCGGTATCGCAGGAACAGACGCCCAGGCTCTATCTGCTGCTGCGCCGCACCCTGGCCGATGCGGGATTGTCGACCTATGGGGTGAAAGACAAATATGCGCGCGCCCGGCCCTTCATGGTCAACCATCAGCCGACCTGTACGCCGGACGAGGAGGCCAAGCTCGCCAAGGATGGGTCCTACCCTTCCGGGCATAACGCCGTGGGATGGGCATGGGCGCTGATCCTGGCCGAAATCGCACCCCAGCAGTCCGATGCCGTGCTGGCGCGCGGGCTGGCCTATGGGCAAAGCCGGCTGGTCTGCAATGTGCACTGGCAAAGCGACGCGATGCAGGGCCGCATCATGGGCGCGGCCGCCGTGGCGCGCCTCCATGCCGACCCCGCCTTCCGCGCCGACCTGGCGGCGGCCAGCTCGGAACTGGCTGACGTCCGCGCCAAGGGGTTGAAGCCCGCCGGCGACTGCCGGGCCGAACGCGAAGCGCTGACGCCGCCGGTCAGGCAAGCGCCATAAGCGCCATAGCGCCGTGTGGCAACCACCTTGCCCGCGCAAGGTGGCCGTGCGGCATTCAGCCGCGCCCGACGAATGGCATTTTGGTCGCCATCACGGTCATGAACTGCACATTGGCGTCGAGCGGCAGGTTGGCCATATGGACCACCGAACTGGCCACGTGCGCCACATCCATCAGTGGCTCCGGCGCAATCTCGCCATTGGCCTGAGGCACGCCGCGGGCCATGCGCGCGGCCATGTCGGTGGCCGCGTTGCCGATGTCGATCTGCCCGCAGGCGATATCGAAGGCGCGGCCATCGAGCGAAAGGCTCTTGGTCAGGCCGGTGATGGCGTGCTTGGTCGCCGTGTAGGGAAGCGTATTGGGGCGCGGCGCGTGCGCCGAGATCGAGCCATTGTTGATGATGCGGCCGCCGCGCGGGCTCTGCGACTTCATCAGCGCAAAGGCTGCGCGCGAGCACAGGAAGACGCCGGTCAGGTTGGTGTCCAGCACGGCCTTCCATTGCTCCACCGGCAATTCGTCGATCGGCACTGCCGGCGCATTGATGCCGGCATTGTTGAACAGCACGTCGAGCCGGCCAAACGTTTCGCGGATCTGCGCGAAGAGATGTTCCACCGAGGCGGGATCGCTGACGTCGCACTGCACCGCCAGGGCCGTATGGCCATCGGCCCTGGCTTGCGCCACCAGCGCCTGCAGCGGCTCGGCGGTGCGTCCGGCAAACACCACGCGGTAGCCCGCCGCCAGCAGCGCCTGTGCCACCGCCTTGCCGATGCCGCGCGCGGCGCCTGTCACCAGCGCAACCTTGCCTTGCTCGCTCATGCTGTCTTCTCCTGGATATCGTGGTTACGGGGGATTGCCTCCCCCCTTGGCTGCCCGCCTTACTTGACCGGAATCGGCGTGCTCGCCGCCACCGGCACTGCCGTCACGCTGTTCTGCGGGCTGCCGGAGACAAGCCGATCGGAGTAGGTCAGATAGACCAGGGTATTGCGCTTGCGGTCGACCGTGCGCACCACATGCAGGGCCTTGAACAGGATCGACATGCGCTCGGAGAACACATTGTCCTGCTGGCGCAGTGGCCCCTTGAACGAGATCGGCCCCACCTGGCGGCAGGCGATGGACGCTTCGGGCGGATCCTCGGCCATGCCCAGCGACCCTTTGATGCCACCGGTGCGGGCGCGCGATACGTAGCATGTCACGCCGTCGACCAGCGGATCGTCATAGGCTTCGATCACGACCTTGTCCGAACCGGTCATGCGGAAATTGGTACTGACGCTGCCGATCTCCTCGGCATGCGCGGCAGGTGCCAGCAAAGCCAGGGGCACCAGGGCGGCCGTCAGCAACCCGGCGGGCCTGCGAAAAAAAACGGTCTGCATGAATGCGTGCCCCACCTCAGGACACCTTGCCCGTGATTTCGTCGTGCCGCTTTTCCATCTCCTGGCGCAATTGCCGGCGCAGCTGCGCCGCCGCGAAGCGCTGGCGCTCGACTTCGTCGCGCGGCTGCAGGGGCGGGACTTCGGCCGGAGCGCCATTGTCATCGACGGCCACCATGGTGAAGTAGCAGCTATTGGTATGGCGTACCAGCTTGCTGCGAATGTTCTCCGTAATCACCTTGATGCCGATCTCCATGGAGCTGCGGCCGGTGAAGTTGACCGCCGCCAGGAAGGTCACCAGCTCGCCAACATGGATAGGCTGGCGGAACATCACCTGGTCGACCGAAAGCGTGACCACATAGCGCCCGGCGTAGCGGCTGGCACAGGCATAGGCCACCATGTCGAGGTACTTGAGGATGGTGCCACCGTGTACATTGCCTGAGAAATTGGCCATGTCCGGCGTCATCAGCACGGTCATGGAAAGCTGGTGGGACAGGTCGTTCATGATGGAATCCGGAATCTGGGGGCTATCCGGCGGACCCGCGAAGCGGATCGAAAGACTGGCGCCGACGTCCTGCAGTTTAACCCGGAACGACCGCCGTGCCTTGCACCGCAGCACGTCCCGGCGCGCGCTGGCGCCAATAAAAAAGCGGCCTTTCGGGCCGCCCTTCCATCTGCGCTCACAGCGCGGACTGATTACTTCTTCTTGTTCACGGCGTCCTTGAAACCTTGGCCGGCAGAGAACTTGACTGTCTTTGCGGCCGGAATCTTGATGGTTTCGCCGGTACGCGGATTACGGCCGGTACGCGCGGCGCGCTTACCCGAGCTGAAGCTGCCGAAACCCACCAGCGTTACCGAATCACCCTTGGCAACCGCCTTCTTAATGTTGTCCAGAGCCGCATTCAGCGCCCGCTCTGCTGCAGCATTGCTCAGTTCCGCGTCAGCGGCGATGGCAGATACCAGTTCACCTTTATTCATGGCTGATTTCCCTTGTTGGTCGTCTTGATCGGAGTGTCTGCCACACGGCAAATTACCGATCGGCGCAGTCTAATCTGCGCTTTACGCATTGGGCAATCCCCAGTGGCACCAATGCAACGAAAAAAGCCGCAAATCCTTCAGTCAAGCGCCTTTGCGGGGAATTTACCCGCCTGTTCCCCGCTTTCAAATGCGCTGGTCGACGGTAGCAGTGAATTCGAACAGCCGTACGCGGAGGAGGTGTCGCGCGCCACGCAGGGGCGGCCCCTGCGATCGCCAGGTCGATGGAAGCAAGCGGCATCGAGGTGGCGCCGAGACCGCTTGCCGGCATGCGCAACGGCGGCCCGATTTTTGGGCAAAGCCGGTTCTGGCGTCCCATTATGGTGCATGACAGCACGCCCGGCACGCCCCAATTCGGGGCTTTTCTCCATTTTGGCGCGGCTCGATGCCTGGTGCCCTCTCGTCCGCTATCGGGATTGCGACACATGCATCGCCCGGACAACCGTGCCGTTGCCGTGGCCGGCGCGACAATCCGGTGCAAAACCCACCAAGGCGGTGCATATTTTTCATGGTCACGCCCCAGTCTGGAATACTTTTTGCGTGCCAGTGCTCCCATTTTGAGCATGAGGATTGTATGGACAACTGGAAGAGCGGCACCGATGCCCTGTTCATCCTGCTAGGGGCGATCATGGTGCTTGCCATGCACGCGGGTTTTGCATTTCTCGAACTCGGCACGGTGCGCAAGAAGAACCAGGTCAATGCCCTGGTCAAGATACTGGTGGATTTCGCGGTTTCGACCATCGCCTATTTCTTTATTGGCTACACCGTGGCCTATGGCGTCGAATTCATGACCAGCGCGCAGACGCTGGCGCAAAGAAGCGGATATGAGCTGGTGAAATTCTTTTTCCTGGCGACGTTTGCCGCCGCCATTCCCGCCATTATTTCCGGTGGGATCGCCGAGCGCTCGCGCTTCAACCCTCAATTGGTGGCGACCTTCGTCCTGGTAGGCCTGGTTTACCCCTTCTTCGAAGGCATTGCCTGGAATAACCGGTTTGGCGTGCAGGACTGGATCGCTTCGGTCGCGGGTGCGCCCTTCCATGACTTCGCCGGTTCGGTCGTGGTTCATGCGATGGGCGGCTGGATCGCGCTGCCAGCGATCCTGCTGCTGGGTGCGCGCCGCGGGCGCTACCAGAAGGATGGCCGCATCAGCGCGCACCCCCCGTCGAATATCCCGTTCCTGGCATTGGGCGCCTGGGTGCTGGCGGTTGGCTGGTTCGGCTTCAATGTCATGAGCGCGCAGACCGTGGACAAGATCAGCGGGCTGGTCGCCATCAACTCCCTGATGGCCATGGCGGGCGGCACCCTGGCCGCGTGGGCGGCGGGCCGCAACGATCCCGGTTTTGCCTACAACGGGCCGCTGGCCGGGCTGGTGGCGGTATGCGCGGGCTCGGACCTGATGCACCCGCTGGGCGCGCTGCTGACCGGCGCCGTCGCCGGCGTGCTGTTCGTATACCTGTTTACGCTGGCCCAGAACAAGTGGCACATCGACGATGTGCTGGGCGTATGGCCCTTGCACGGGCTCTGTGGCGCCTGGGGCGGCATCGCCGCCGGCATCTTCGGCAGCCAGGCGCTCGGCGGTATCGGCGGTGTTTCCCTGGTGGCGCAGGTCCTGGGCACGCTGCTTGGCATCGCGATCGCCCTGGCCGGCGGAACGGTGGTCTATGGCACGCTGAAAAAGGTGGTCGGTATCCGGCTCGACGCCGAATCCGAATACAACGGCGCGGACCTGTCCCTGCACCGCATCTCCGCTACCCCGGAGCGGGAAACCAACTGGTAAGGCATGGCGCGGAGGGAGGCATCCGCTCGCTGCCCGTCCCCTCTCCCGCGCACTACCCCGCGCCCGCCGGCAGCAAGCCATGCGCGCGGGCGCGCCCCGCGCCCGCCGTCCATTTTGTGCTTGAACTTCCGCTCGCTGCGTAGCAATAATCCGTTACCCGCCTTTGCGCCATGCCCCCCCAAACGCGCCCGGGCACCCGCTGCACGATGTTCGTCGCTTGCGAACCTGCCGAGCCAGGAAGGGAGACCCCGATGGATGCCACAACGCTGCAGAAGCTCCAGGACGTAGTCGTCGCCTATGCGACGGAATTCGGGGTCAAGATCCTCGCCGCCCTGGCCTTCTGGGTGATCGGCCGCTGGCTGATCCACTTCGTGGTGAGGATGGTGCAGGGATCGCTGTCCAGGCAGAAGGTCGATCCCACCTTGCTGCGCTACGTCGGATCCATCGTCACGGTCACCCTGAATATCGTGCTGGTGATCGGCATCCTTGGGTATTTCGGCATTCAGACCACCACCTTCGCCGCGCTGATCGCGGCAGCCGGCATCGCCGTCGGCATGGCGTGGTCGGGGTTGATGGCCAACTTCGCCGCGGGCGCCTTCCTGGTGGTGCTGCGCCCCTTCAAGGTCGGGGATTTCGTCACGGTGGCAGGGGTGACCGGCACCGTCAGGGAGATCGGCCTGTTCGCCACCACCCTGGATACGCCGGACAATGTCCTGACCGTGGTCGGCAATAACAAGATCTTCTCGGACACCATCCAGAATTTCAGCGCCAATGCCTACCGCCGCGTCGAACTGAAAGCGCAGCTGGCCGGCAGTACCGACCCCGCAGCGGCGGCCAGGCTGCTCAAGGAGCGCCTGGCTGCATTGCCCAACGTGCTGGCCGAGCCGCCGCCGGACGTGGAGATTCTCGAGTTCACGCTGGTCGGCCCCGTGCTTGCGGTCCGCCCGTACTGCCATACGGATCACTACTGGCAGGTGTATTTCGATACCAACCGGGTCATCCGCGAGAGCTTTGGCGAGGCGGGTTTCTCCGCTCCGATGCCGGCGCAACTGGTGGTGTTGCAGAACAGCCCGGCCGCCTGACCGTGTCGCCATGCGGTAGCCCTGGCCCGCTTCGGCGGGTCATCAGGCGAGGCCTTCGCAGCGACAGTCAGCCCGCGCCCTGGGCGGTGGCGCCGGCATGGCCGAAGACCCGCATCAGCACGGCGCCCAGGCCGCACGCCCCCATGACGACTGCCAGCGGCAATGCCGTGCCGTCGTGCCAGAAGCTGACCGCGGCGCCCGCCAGCGTGCCCAGGGAAAACTGCAGCGTGCCCATCAGCGCCGAAGCTGTCCCGGCCCGATGGCCCTGCTGGGCCATGGCCAATGCCGATGCATTGGGCAGGATGCAGCCCAGGCTGGCGATAAACACGAAGAACCCCGCCAGCAGCACCGGCAACGGTGCCACCCCGGCCAGCACGGCCGCGGCCAGTGCCAGGCCTGCCAGGCAAGGCGCCACCAGGGCGCCGCGCAGCACATGGTCGAGCGTACGGTTGCGCACCAGGCGCGCGTTGAGCTGGGACATGGCGATCAGGCCCAGCGCGTTGGTGCCGAACACATAGCCGTAATGGGAGGGATCGATGCCATGCAGCTCGATCAGTACGAACGGCGAACCCGCGATATAAGCGAACATCCCCGCCTGGGCACACCCTGCCGACAGCGAATAGCCCACGAACCCCCGGTCGCGCAACAGTTCTCCGTAGTTGGAGAGCACATGCCCCAGATGCAAGGGCATGGCCTTGCCGTGGTCGAGCGACTCGTCCATATGCCGGTGGACAAACCACAGGATCAGCAGGCTGGCCCCGCACAACAGCCAGAAGATCGCGCGCCAGCCGAACACACCGAGCACGGCGCCGCCGATGATCGGCGCCAGGATCGGCGCCAGACCCATCACCAGCATCAGCGAAGAAAAGGCGCGCGCGGATTCGTGCGCTTCGAGCCTGTCGCGAATGACCGCCCTTGCCATCACCATGCCTGCGCAGCCGCCCAGGGCCTGCAGGAAACGCCACAGCATCAGCCCATCGACGTCGCGGGCCAACGCGCAGCCGGCCGCCGCAAGCGCATAGACCAGCAGGCCGGCATACAGCGGCGGCTTGCGTCCGAAGCGGTCGCTGATCGGCCCATAGAAGGCCTGCCCCGCTGCCAGCCCCACCAGGAAGGTGCCCAGCGTGAGCTGCACCCGGCCGATATCGACCCCGAGATCCGCTGCCAGGGCGGGGAAACTCGGCAAGTACATGTCGATCGAAAGCGGGGCCAGCGCGGTAAGCGAAGCGCATACCAGGAGCCAGAGCGGAAAGCGCGCGGCCTGTGGCGCGCGGGTAGAGCGGGTCATCGAAACATCCTGAGGAACAACAAGGCAGCCGGACCCGCGGGGGGAACCGCCACCGGCGCCGGTTGCGTCAAAAATCTGAAAAGCGCAAGTGTCGCGAAAGGCGTAATTGTTGCATAGCGTAACAAGCCGCGCACTCGGCCCGCCGTGCGGCGATGATGCTGGCGCGTGCCCGGCCGGGCACGCGCCACTGTGATGAGGCACCAGGCGATGCCAGCGCGTGCCGGCGGCTTCCGGTCCGGCTTCGCCGCGGACCGCTGGCGAGCATGGCTTTCAACGGCAGCAAGGCCGAGGGTACAATGCCAGCCTGTCGGCCGCCTGGGGCGGACGATCACGCAGCCCGACGCACCGCGGGAACCTGGCCAGCGGCAAGGTTCCCGGCAACGTTTTCCTGCATGAGAACAAGACACACACTGCTTTCTGCTTTGCTTACCCTGGCCGCCGGCGCGGCCAGTTGGCCGTGGGCGCAGTGCGCGCACGCGGCACCGCCGCTGGCCAAGGCCGCCGCATCCGCCCCGGTCGTGGTGGATGAAGCCGATGCGCTGGCGCAAATGCTCAAGGGCGCCGCCACCGGCCAGAATACCGGTGCCGCCGGCGTGCCCGAACTACTGCGCAACACCGCGCGGCCGGACAATATACTGGCGCGCGCCTGCCGCCAGCTCAACGATGCGCTGCCCATCGAGATCGATGGCGAGACACGCCTGCGCCGTTGCCAGTCGGTCCCGGGCAAACACATCCTGTTCCAGCTTGAACTGACCAAATATCGCGGGCCCATGCTGGACCTTGCCAGCTTCGAGCTCAGCTACGCCGCGCCGTTGCAGCGTAATATCTGCGCAAACCGCGACGTCGAGATCCTCACCAAGCTCGGTGTGACCATGATGTTCCGCTATATGACACGCAACGACCGCCGCGAGCGCCGGGTCGGCGATGTCTATATCAACGCGCCGATCTGCTCTTCGGCGCTCCGCTAGCCAGATCCCTTCCGGGCCTTGCCCCGCAGCACCGGTACCCTGCGCGGGAGCGGGGCCGGCCCCGCTCCCGCGCATCCGGCCATCCAGCCATGCGGCTTCAGGCGAGCCGCGGACGCAGCGGCACCACGTTGGCTGCGCGCCGTGGCAACACGCGCGTTTCCTTCCATGCCGGGTGCGCCAGCGCGGAACCCCAGGCCAGTTCATGCAACCGGGCCAGCGCGAACGGATCTCCCAGCAGCAGATGCTTCTGCGCCGCGCTGAGTGCGTCCGGGCCCGCGGTCAGGGCTTGCTGCACCAGCGCCGCATGCTCTTGGCGCGTGGCCTCCGGCTGCACCAGGCGGGCCGAGGCGGTGGCGCACATCAGTGCATTGGTCACGGGATCCACCACGGCATCGATGAATGCCGGAGGCTCGCCAGCGGCCTCCACGTGTTTCTGCATGGCCGCCATCTCGCGCGGCAGCGTGGCCTCTTCCGGCGTCACGAACAGCCGGGCACGGCGCAGCGCGCGGCCAAGCGAAACCCGCGACAGCCATACCGACAGCGGAATCGAGAATGCCAGCGAGCCGACGATCGGCAACAGCCACCAGACGAAATTCGGGTCCAGCCACAGCACCAGCCCACCCCAGGCCAGGCCTAGCAGGGTATGCATGCCGTGACGGCGGAAGGCTTCGCCCCAGGTGGTCTCCGCATCCTCGCGCGGAGGCGATTTCCACGTAATGCCCCAACCGCTATACGCGGCCACCACGAATTTCGTGTGGAACAGCATGCGCACCGGCGCCAGCAAGGCCGACATCACCACCTCGACCAGCATCGATGCCACCAGACGCAGCGGGCCACCATAGTTGCGCGAATCCTTCATCAGCAGCAGCACGCTGGCTATCTTGGGCAGGAACAGCAAGGTGGCGGTGGCCGAGAAGAGCGCCAGCGCCTTCTCCGGGTGCCATTCGGGCCAGGTCGGGAACAACTGGTAAGGCTGGGTGAAATACTCCGGCGGTACCAGCGCATGCTTGGCCAGCATGATGGTCGACAGCACCAGGAACAGGAACCACAGCGGCGCCGACAGGTAGGCCATGACACCGGTGAGGAACACGGCACGGTGCACCGCATGGAAGCCCTGCTTCATCCACAGGCGGAAGTTCATCAGGTTGCCCTGGCACCAGCGGCGGTCGCGCTTGACCTCGTCGAGCAGGTTCGGCGGCAATTCCTCGTAGGAGCCCTCCAGGTCGTACGCAATCCATACGCCCCACCCTGCCCTGCGCATCAAGGCGGCCTCGACGAAATCGTGCGACAGGATTTCCCCCGCCAGCGGCCCCTTGCCGGGCAGCGGCGCCAGCGCGCAATGCTCCATGAAGGGCTGGATGCGGATGATGGCGTTGTGGCCCCAGTAGTGCGATTCGCCAAGCTGCCAGTAATGCAGGCCGGCGGTAAACAGCGGCCCGTACACGCGCGTGGAGAACTGCTGCACGCGCGCATACATGGTCTCGCGGCCAACGGCCAGCGGTGCGGTCTGGATGATGCCGGCACCCGGGTTGCCTTCCATCAGCCTGACCAGCGTGGTCAGGCATTCGCCGCTCATCACGCTATCGGCGTCCAGCACTACCATGTAGCGGTAGGCGCTGCCCCAGCGTCGGCAGAAGTCGGCTACGTTGCCGGTCTTGCGCTTGACGCGGTGACGGCGCCAGCGGTAGAAGATGCGGCCGAAGCCATTGACCGCACGGCAGGTTTCCATCCAGGCATCGGTCTCCGCGGTGCGAAGGTCCGGATTGCCGCTGTCGGACAGCACGAAGAAATCGAAACGCGCCAGTTCCCCGGTGCGTTCCATCGATTCGTAGGTCGCGCGCAGGCCGGCAAAGACCCGGTTCACGTCTTCGTTGCAGATCGGCATGATGACCGCGGTGCGCGCCCCTTCCGCGATGGGGCCATCCAGCGCCGCCGAACGCGAGATCAGATGGCGGTCGCCGCCCTTGGCCAGCACCAGGAAGCCCATCATGGCGGTCCAGAAGCCCGCCGACACCCAGGAGAAGAGAATGGCGAAGAGCGCCAGTATGGCGATCTCCAGCCCGTCGGTGCCGTGATAAGGCAGCACCTTGGTCATAAAGTAGGTGGCCAGCGCGGTCTGCCCTGTCACCAGGCCCAGCAATACCCAGCGGCGATGCGCACCGGCCGGATGCCACTTGCCCTCGGCGTCGGGGCCGTCATGCAGGGTGTCCCATGTTTCCGGCGCCGGCGGCCGGCCGAGCACGCGCCGGCCAAGGTTGCGCAGGAAGCCGCTGACGATATGCGGAGGCCAGGCCCGCGGCACCATCGAGGCACGCTCGGGAGCCGGGCCCGTATCGATATGTACCGTGCCATCGGCACGGCGCTGCACCAGCGGTTCGCCCGCTACGTGCGGCGCGCCGTAGGCCAGGTTGAGGCGGCGCCCCACCGAACCGTAGGCAGCGCCGGCCGGCACCTGGGTGCCGTCCTTGCCCGTTAGTGTTTGCTGCAGCAGATGAATGGCGGACTCCGGGTCGGCGCCGCCGCTGGCGGCGACGCTATTGATCAGCTCGCGGCGCTGGTCCGGCGAGACCGGCACGCGATCGAGATAGCGCTCGCACGCCGCCGCCGGGGCGGCGTGCCGCTTCAGCCTGGGGGTAAGATGTAGCTCCACGTCTCGGATAGGGTTGTATTGCCGTTGCGAAGATAGCCGCGCAATTCGACCGGTTTGTTCTCGTCCTTGCGGCGCACGATCATGGTCATGCGCCAGCCGCCGGTTGCCTCATTGCGCTGCGTCGAAGTGTTCAGCAGCTCCCCGTTGCTGTCGGCCGAAATCACCGGATCGATCCGGGTATTGGCAGCCAGTTTCTTGAAGGCCGGGCCTTCAAAATCGACGACCAGCGAAAAACTGGTGTCGTCCTGCTTGCGGCTCAGCCCCTGGCCACGCCGCGTCTGTGTCACCCACGACAGCGGCGGCTGTTTCTCGCCGTCCTTCTGCCACAAAAGGCGATACTCGAAATCGAATGGCTGCTTGGGCTTCGGCGGGCTGTCGGGCACCCAGAAAGCCACGATGTTGTCATTGGTTTCATCCGGGGTCGGGATCTGCACCAGCTCGACCCGGCCCGACCCCCAGTTGCCCTTGGGCTCCACCCAGGCACTGGGCCGGCGCTCGTACCACGCGCCGATTTCCTGGTAGCTGCTGAAATTGCGATCCCGTTGCATCAGGCCGAAGCCTTGCGGGTTGGTGGCCGCGAACGAGGTCACCAGCAGCCGCTTGGGGTTGACCAGCGGACGCCACAGCCATTCGCCCGTGCCAAGCTGCACCGAGAGGCCATCGGAATCGTGGACCTCGGGCCGGTAGTCCGGCACCGGCGACGGCTGGTTCTCGCCAAACAGGTACATGCTGGTGAGCGGCGCCAGTCCCAGCTTGGTGACGTTCTCGCGCAGGAACAGGCGCGACTTCACTTCCATGACCGTTTCCGCCCCCGGCCTGATGACGAAGCGATAGGCCCCGCTCATGCGGCGCGAATCCATCAGCGCATAGATGGTCAGTTGCTTGTCCGCCGGCGAAGGCCGCTCGATCCAGTACTCCACGAAGCGAGGAAACTCCTCGCCGGAGTTGAGAGCCGTATCCACCGCCAGGCCGCGTGCCGACATCCCGTACCACTGGTCCTTGCCAAGCGCACGGAAATAGCTGGCGCCCAGGAACGACGCGACTTCGTCCTTGCCCTTGGCATTGTTGAGCGGATAGAGCACCCGGAAGCCGGCGAACCCCAGTGTCTTGAGCTTGCCGGCGTCGAGCTTGTGCGGTCCATAGTTGAAGGCGGCGGGATCGAAGCGGATTTCCCGCGAACTGCCGCTCACTACTTCATTGATGCGCACTGGTTGGTCGAACACCATGCCTTCGTGGAAAAAAGACAGCTCGAACGGCAGCTTGGCGTTGCGCCACTGGAAACGCTCGGGCTTGTACTCGATCTCGCGATAACGCTCGTAAGGCAGCTCTCGCAGCTCCCGCGGCAGGTTTTGCGCGGGTGCCTTGTAAGGGCTTGCGGCGAGCTGGCGCGCACGTACCGCCACGGTGTCGAAGTCGAACGCATGAGCGGCCACTGCGCACACCGCCAGCAGGCCGCCGCACAACCATCGGCCCAGGCGCGCGCCGCCAGGAATGGCATGGGCGGCAGAGTGGCGTTGGACAGGTCTGGCGAACGGCAAAGTGGCGGTTTCGGACATAGATGCCAGTGGCAGGCAGGATTAAGCAATGGGGATCGACAAGGCTCCGCAGCAAAAGGCGGACCACCAATCGACCTGGATGAAAGAAGCAACGGTGGCATGCTGGCAAGGCGGCCCCGGAAGGGTCTCGCGGCGCATTGTTTGGACCGGGTGCAAAATGTGTATCGGGTTTGTTGCAATGCGCAATAGGACCTTAACAATTCGAGCCTAGAAAGTCACGTTTCGATCGCGCAACGTTTGCAACAAATTGAAACCCCAGTCGCCTGAAAGCCGCTTTCCGCGCGGCTCTCGGGCCGGTTCGTCACATTGGGGCAGCCGCAGGATTTCGGCTGCATGCCGGGCAGTGCACCCTCCCCGATTGCCGCCATTTCTTCAGGTGTTTTTCCCTGGCAGCGCCAGGTAGCGTGGCAAGCCCGTGGGCACATGTCGAGCGCACATCGGGTGCACATCGGCCTAGACCGCTTGCCGCGCTGTTCAGCTTGGGTGCGACAAGCTGATCTGCAAAGCTAGGCGATGGAATTGGCTTCGTCAACGCGCGCCGCGCGTATGCAGGCGGCACCGAAACGGCGCATCGCGCACCTGCGAAATCATGCACTGCACACGAATCAAGCTTGTAACATGCAGCATGTGACGGGGGCGGAGCCCCGTGCCGGCGGGATGTTGCCTGGCATCGATTGCTTGCCCGCGTGTTTCCCGACTTTCGAGTAACGCTATCAGAGGATTTCCATGACGCCACGATTCAAGCTCCGCCACGCCCTTGCATGCACCGTCCTGTTGGGCAGCGCAACGTCCGCGCTGGCCTATTTCGACCATTTCCTGAGCGGGACGATCATCGGCACCATGAGCCAGAAGGAAGCCGCGTCCTATGCGCAAACGGTGAAGAAAGCGATCACCGCCACCCCCGAAGGCGAAACCCTGCAGTGGACATTCGCTGCGGCCGGCCGCCGGCAGCAGATCGACGCCACCGTGACGCCAGTGCGCAGCAAGACCGACCAGGGCCAGTCATGCCGGCAACTGAAGACCGAACTCAAGCGCGGCAGCGATCAGGAAAACTGGAGTGGATGGTTCTGCAAGCAGTCCGACGGCCAATGGAAATCGCGCAAGGTGGCGGACGATTAAGGCAACCAGCGGCAGGAACGCGAACCAGACCGGCAAAACACCCCAAAAAAAAGAGAGGCCGCAGCCTCCCCATCAGGTTCCGCCTCGATGCCAGCCCCCGGGATGGCGCACGGCGCCACTGGCGATCGGTACCCGCGCCGCGGGGGGGGGGGGGGGGGGGGGCGGGCCCCCCCCCGCCGGGGGGGGGGGGGCCCCCCCCCCCCCCCCCCCCCCCCCCGGGGGCCCGCCCGCCGGCCCCGCCCAAC
>NZ_JBYOJU010000021.1:91622-148305 GCF_057798855.1 Cupriavidus sp. 96C5-1
GCCGGGCGCCAGTGGGTTTGGGTCCCCGCGCCGGGGTGCCGCGCGATTGACGCGCGGCACCGCGGACGTGGGCGGCGTGGCGAACCCGGCAGCACGCGCGCACAGCGGTGCGCTCGCGGCCAGTCGCCCTTCACAAATGGCGTTTAGACGCCCTTGTTCATCATCTTGTCGGCATCGGCCGGCGCGTGGTTTCTTTTCTTCCTGGCGTGCTTCTTCGACATCTTGTCGGACTTCGATGCCGCAGGCTTGTCGGTGCCCGCAGCCGGCGCGGCAGGAGCGGAAGCCTGCGCATAGGCGCCTGCTCCGAACATCGCCAACGACAACATCACGATCCACTTCTTCATGTCAGCCTCCCTGGCCAGTTGTGGAAAGAAGCCCGCATGCGGCCCTTGGAGGCCTTTGGCACCGGCACTTCTTCAGTAGCAACAACGGTACCCCGCGGCAATGGGTTGACGCGGCAGCATGCTTATCGACGCTGCGGCGCAGCATCGGGCACCTGGGCTTTGATGGGCCTTGGCGAGCCCTGATGGATCTCAATGACAGACGCGGTCGAGCAGTTCGCCGGCAATGGTGCCCGCGTTGGCAACTTGCGGCATACCCGCCTGCGGAGCACTGATGGTATAGAGCGACTCGCCACGCGCATAGCGCTTGGCGTAGAGGGTCTGCTCGACCACGGCATACATGGATGTGGCGCAATTGAAGACCATGCGCTTGAGCGAGGAACGGATCTGCTCGCCGCTGGTGGTGCGGATGATGCCGGCCGGCGCATTGCGCATGACCGCAACGCCGACCTCGGGGCCGCGGCGGCGCACCGAAGTCTTGTCAAAGTAGGAAATCACACCATTGACGCTCATCAGCGGCAACCAGCGCTGTGGGTCGGGGGCGGGCGTATCCGGCGCGGCCAGTGCGGAACAACCCTCACGCGGCGTGGAACGGAAGACCGTGCCACCGTTCGGACCCTGGCATTGATACAAAGCCGCCGTGGCGGCGGGGCGAACCGTATCGGCAACCGGTTCGGCATACGCGGCAAGACAGACGCAGCTGCCCGCCAGCACGGCGGCAGCATGGAAAAAGGCGCGCAAGGACATGGACGGACCCTCGTGTAGACCAGAAAACAGCCAGCATTGTCGCATACCGCGTCCTGCCCTCCCGCCGACAGGCGCCCTGCCCGTCAGTCTTGCTGTTCGCGCCAGGCCACCAGGTCCGCGATGGTCAGCACCGGCAACTGGTACATTTCGGCGAAAGCCAGTGCCTCCGGGCGGCGCGCCATGGTGCCGTCCGGGTTCATCAACTCGCACAGCACCGCTGCCGGCGCGAGCCCGGCCAGGCGAGCCAGTTCCACCGAGCCTTCGGTATGGCCGCGGCGCGCCAGCACGCCGCCGTCGACGGCAACCAAAGGGAAGACATGGCCCGGGCTGACCACCGCATCGAGCCCCGCGTCGTCGGCGATGGCGGCGCGGATGGTGGTGATGCGGTCGGCTGCGCTCACGCCGGTGGTCACGCCCTCACGAGCCTCGATCGAGACCGTGAACGCGGTGCCGTACTGGCTGCGGTTGTTTTCCACCATGGGGCGCAGCCCCAGCCTGGCGGCCTTCTCGCGCGTGAGGCACAGGCAGACGATCCCGCTGCACTCGCGGATCATCATGGCCATATTGGCCTGGGTCAGGCACTCCGCGGCAAGGATCAGATCGGCCTCGTTCTCGCGATCGTCATCGTCGAGGAGCACCACGGGGCGGCCTTCGCGCATGGCGTTCAGCGCCTGGGCAATGCGCTCGCCCAGCGGACGGGTATCGTGCGTGGCTTCGAGCCGGCTGGCTTGCCGCACGGTGACAGCGGCATTGTCTTGATCTTGAGTAGGAAGGGACAGCATGAAACGCTCCTTGAACAGCGATAAGCGGGCGTTTCAGGGGATCGGCGGACGCACGGGCACGCTGGCGCCGGACACGCGCATGCGCGCATGCCGGACATCCAGCCGGAGTGTTACCGCCCATCTTCTTTCATCCGGACTATGACCGTCGGCCCTGGCCTCTCACCAGGTCTGCTGACCCCGCACGGGAGTGCGGGCGCTCGCGGGCTCGCCACGGCGCACAAAGCGCGCGGCATACCGCCGGTGGGGACTTGCACCCCGCCCTGAAGACGTAACGATGCGGCGCGCCTGCCCTTCGTGCTGGCCGGCGTGCCGCGCGCCAAATGTTAGCACGAGCGCGGGGAAATCCGCATGCGGCCCAAGCGCTCGCGGCAGGTGCGGGCGGGCGCTGCCCGAGCCGCCAAGCTACGCGGCAGCAGCGGCTGCAGGCAATGACAGTGCCTCGAGCGCCTGGCGAGAAGCTTCATCGGCCGGGAAAAAGCACTCGATGCGCATTTCCTGTAGCGTGACGTCCTGCGGAATGCCGAGCGTGGTCAAGGTGGAAAACAGCGAAGCGCGAAAGCCGTCCGCGGCCAGCGCCACCGGCAGCATTGGCGGCGGCGTCCGCTCGGCGGCATCGTCTTCGAACAGCGGCAGGCCGCCCGGGCCGACCAGATCCGGATGCCAGGCGGCGATGCGGCCGAAGATCTCGCGCGCGGTCTGGTCCTGCGCCTGGATCTGCAATTCCTGCCACACGCGACGCAGCAAGTAGCGGCCGACCTGGCGCGCGTTCTCGATGACCGGCCACAGGCCCTCGGGATCGAATACCGTCAGCATCAGGTTGATGCGTCCACCCCCCTCCTCCAGCACGGTCGGGGCTCGCTCGCCCAGCAGCTTGCCGATCATGCGGCGGTAGGCCTGATTGGCATCCAGCATGTTCCAGAAGCGGTCCAGCACTACCGCCGGATAGGGTTCCTGCTTGGACAGGATCAGCGCGACCGCCTGCTGCACCATCTGTAGCGCGGGCGCGGCGAGGCCGTGCTCGCTGTAGGCCGGCGCGAAGCCGCCGGCCAGCAGCAGGCGATTGCGCTGGCGCAGCGGCACGCCCAGCCGGTCAGCCAGGGACAGCACCATCTCGCGGCTGGGCCGGGCGCGGCCGGATTCGAGAAAACTGATATGCCGCTGCGACACCCCGGCCGCCAGCGACAGCGCGAGCTGGCTATAGCCACGTCTGCCGCGCCAGTAGCGCAGCAGGCCGGGGAAGTCGAGGGCGGTTTCGGAACTGGGGGTCAGGGTGTCCATGACGGCATTACAGCACGGCGAAGGCCACCGCGCGATTACCTGCCTGGTAATAATGTTTTGCCGTGTCTCCAGCGCGTGCCGGGCAGCACGACCGCCCTAAGCGCCCCTGCCCCGGGTTTCGCTCAGCGCAACGCTCAGGCCGTATTTGCGGATCTTCTGATAAAGCGTGCTCTTGGCTATGCCCAGGCGCGAAGCGGTCTTGGTCAGGTTGCCGCTGCTGTACGCCAGGGCCTTGCGGATGGATTCGGCCTCAGCCACTTCCAGCGAGCAAACCGTTTCGGGAAGTTCGCCCCCAATGCGTTTGCACTGGTCGGCGGCGGGCCCTCCACCCGCCGCTCCGATTTCAAGCGGCAGCTTGTCCACGGTGATCACGCCGCCATCGGCCATCAGCAAGGAGCCCTCGAGCGCGTTGCGCAATTCGCGGACATTGCCTGGCCAGTCGTAGGCAAGCAGGCACCGGTAGGCATCGTCGTCGAATGTCGCCATCGGCAGCCCGTAGCGCTCGCACAACTGGGCCAGCCAGTGCGAGACCAGCGCGGGGATATCGTCCTTGCGCTCGCGCAGCGGCGGGATGGCGATATTGGTCACGGCAATGCGGTAGAACAGGTCCATGCGGAATTTGCCGGCGGCCACATCGTCCCGCAGGTTCCGGTGGGTGGCCGCAACCAGGCGGAAACTGACCTTGCGCGGCGCGTTCTCGCCCAGCCGGTAGATCTCCCCTTCCTCCAGCACGCGCAGCAGGTGCGGCTGGATGTCGAGCGGCATCTCCCCGATCTCGTCGAGGAACAGGGTGCCCCGGTTGGCAGCCTCGATCTTGCCGGCTGCGCCCGATTTGCGTGCTCCGGTGAAGGCACCTTCCGCATAGCCAAACAGCTCGCTGGCGAGCAGGTCCCGCGACAGCCCGCCGCAGTTCAGCGCCACGAACGGTCCGTCCGAACAGGCGCTGGCCTGGTGGATGCCCTGCGCGAACAGTTCCTTGCCCACGCCGGTTTCACCCAGCAGCAGCACCGGCACCCGGGACGGCGCCAGGTGCTGCGCCTTTTCCACCGCCGAGCGCAAGGCGGCACCATTGCCCACGATACGGGAGAAGGCCGGCGCCAGGCCGGGGCGCCCGGCCGGCATGCCGGCAGCCCCGGCGGCAAGGCGATTTGGCGCAGCCGGAATCACCACCAGGAAACCCAGCATCTCGCCACCCTCGCGAATCACGTCGACCCGGGCCAGGCGCAGCCATGCCGGCGTGGGCCGGGTGGCGGAGCCGGTGGTACGCGCGTCGAGGCCGGGGACGGAGAAGGCGCTGTTCAGCGCCGTGTTGACGCCCAGCCGTGTGAGTGCCGAAGGCGCTTGCGGATTGGCCTTGACCAGTTTGCCACGTTCGTCGAGGACAAGGACGCCGTCGCTGCGCGCCGAGCCGAAATGGCTCGCGCAGCGATCCAGCAGCCGCAGGCGGCGTTCCATCGCCAGCTTGGCCAGCCGGCTCTCGATGCGGCCGGCCAGAGAAACCGTCAGCGCCAGGCTGTGCCGGCTATAGGTCTGCGCCAGGCCCGAGACGTCGATGACGCCAAGTACGCCGCCGTCCAGCGGATCCCGGATCACCGTGGCCGAGCAGGTCCAGCGCTTGATGCCCGCGCAGAAATGCTCGGCGCCATGGATCTGCACCGGCTGCTGCAAGGCCAGCGCGGTACCGATGGCATTGGTCCCGCAGTTCAGCTCGGTCCAGTCGCAGCCGGGAATCAGGCCGACTTCCCCGGCGGGCTCGACGATGCGCATATCGCCTTCCTGCTGGAGGATCATCCCGTCCGGATCGGCCAGCAGCATGATGGTGCCGGTCTGCGACAGGAACTCCCGCGTCTGCTGGATCAGCGGCAGGCTGGCGCTGACCAGCCGCTCGTTCCTCTCCCGCCGTTCCCTCAGCCCGCCCTCGTCGAGCGGGGGCGGCGCGGCCCCCGCGCCGGGATCGACTTGTCCCACCAGGCAGCGCCGCCAGGAGTCATCCACCACGCAGCGCAACTCGCCGGCATTCGCCTCGCCGCCGTCAATCAGGTGCTCCCAGGCGGACATGATGCTGGCGTCATGGTCGGGATGGGAAAACCAGTCCATCGGTGTGGTGGCCTCTTGCATGCCGTGTCTCCTTGCGGGGTCCGCTCGATGCGGATCGGGAATGGCCGGTGTGCCGGCTCGCTCTCGGGCTTTGTTCTCTGTTTTTATTGCTGCGGTACTGGCGCCCGCTTCTGTGCATGCTACTCCCGACCGCACCACCAGTGCCAGCCGGGACTTGACCTCGCCAGCCGTTCTTCCTGCAAATTCCAGGCCACCGTGTAGCCACCGCCCGCGCGCCGTCCGATGGCGTCCGGTTGCCGGATCGCCCACTATCGGACGGCCGAAAACAAAACGGCCGTCCGAAAATCGAACGGCCGCCAGGCCATCGGCAATGGACGATGGCCTGGCCGGATTCAGCCTCGGTGTATGGCTGATCGGTTACATCAAGGCCGATCCGGCCTCAATCCACGCGCTCGGGCACCGGCAGCTTTACCCAGTCGGTGTAGAACGCCTCGATATCCGGCTCGAAATCGTGGATCACCGGATACCACGGCGTGGGCGCTTCCACGTCGTGCATGGTGCCGCACTTGGGACAGTAGTATTCCCGGTACACCTGCCACTGGGTATCCGGGGCCATCAGGTGCGGATAGACCTCGGCCATGGCTTCGTCCGTGTCGCGCACATAGACGTTGGCGTGCAGCTTCCAGTTCTCCCGGTAGTCGCAGAAGACATGGCCGCAATCGCACTGCGTGACCCATTTCCGGGTCTTGGCCTGCTGCACGATAAACATGTGCGGGCTCAGCGGCAGCACGATGCGGTCGTCCCAGTCGAGCTTTTTCTGCAGCGCCTCCACGTACAGCTGAAAGCGCGCGGCATCCTTGGGCATGGACAGCATGCGCAGCGTGGTATCCCAGTCGAGCTTGCCGTCGACCAGGTTCTTGACCTGTTCACTGGTGTAGGTAGACATCCTGAATCCTCTCTTGAGTCTTGAGTCTTGAGTCTTGAATCCTGTCTGGTGTCGTTCGCCGGCGCAGCCTGCCACGCGCCGGCGTCGCTCCGTATCCGCCTGGCTTACTCCTCGACCAGCACCACGGTGTGCACATCCGGCATCTTGGACAGGTCCATGCGGTACTTGGAACCGTAGGTGGGCACGTCCAGTTCTTCCTCGGTCAGCGTCCAGGATTCGGGCAGGTCCCAGAACGCGCGGAACTGCTGCTCGAACTTCTCCGACAAGCCGAAGCTGGTGGCGAACATGTGCTGCACCTGGGTCGAGGCATGCTTGACCAGGATCCGCTCGCGCTCGCCCTTCATCCACTCTTGCGTCGGCTGCGAGCGCGCCAGCCGCTGGTTGCGGATCTCGACCCGCTGCAGCGCGGTCTGATGGGCATCCACCTTCCAGATGCCGTTGCCGTCCTTCGTCGCCACCGCGCCATAGACCTTCTGGGCATATTCCGGCAGCAGCAAGGCATTGTTCAGGTCCCTCTCGATGGCTTCCACCTCGCGGTCGAGCGGGTCCCCGAAACCGGGGCCGCCACGCAGGTAGTTCAGGTACAGGTCGTAGTTGTCGTAGCAATCCTCGGTGGTCATGCACTGCTGGTCGCGCTTGACGCGCGCGCCGGCGTTCAGGTGGTTCTCGTAGTCCGGCAGGTCCGGGTTGGCGTCCCCGCCCAGCGGCAGGCTGTCACCGGCGGCGATGCGCTCCTTCAGGCCGGTCTTGTGGGCTTCGAAGCGGTAGCCGGTGGCGGCCGGATAACCGCCCATCAGGCCCCAGTCGCTGTTCATATAGCCGTTGCCCATGAAGAACATGGTCCAGTCCTGGGCCTTCCATACCATGCGCAGCGTCTCGAAGCCGCAGCCGCCGCGGTATTTGCCGTAGCCCCCGGAGTTGGACTTGGCGTTGCGCCCAAGGTAGAGCAAGGGCTCGGCCATTTCCCAGATTTCGATATCGCCCATATCGCCCTCCGGGTTCCAGATCGCCGCGGCGTGGTTCAGGCCGTCCTTGATGGCGCAGGCGCCGGTGCCGCAGGACGAGGCCTCGAAGCTGTTGACCGCGTGGATCTCGCCCTCCTGGTTGATGCCGCCGCCCTGCAGCCAGTTGGAGGTGTTGGCATTGCCGGCGTTGACTTCCTCCAGGTAGCCGCGGCTGAAATAGGCCTGCGACAGCCCGCGCCACATCGCGCTCCAGCCGGAGACCAGGAAATGCCAGGCATAGGCATGGCCGGTACGGCGGTCGTCCGGGTTCATCCACGTACCCTTGGGCAGATGGAACTCCGTGCCGAAGTAGGCGCCGTCGTTGATGCGCTGCGTCGGCACCAGGGTCTGGGTCATCATCACCCAGATGCCGCTGGTGAAGGCCACCTGGTGCGCGTTGTAGGAGTGCCAGCCCCAGCGGCTGGCGCCCTCGAAGTCCAGGCGCCACGAGCCGTCCTTGCGGATTTCCATTTCCACCGGCGAATGCATGATCGAGTCGAGCTTGGCGAAGGCCGACGAGGTCTGCACGTCCGGATGGTTGTACGGCACGTCGACAAAGGCCACCTTGCGGTACTTGCCCGGCAGGGTCATGGCCTTGATGCGGGTCTGCAGGCCGCGGCGCCCTTCCTCGATCACCTCGTAGGCAAACTCCTCGTAGGCTTCCAGCCCTTCGTCCTCGATCACTTCCTCGATCAGGTCGCGGATCATATGGCAGCCCGCAATGCGGGTGCGCTCATCGAGGATCCAGTATTTCGGCGTACGCACCGAGCGCTGGCTTTCGTGCAGCCAGTCGCGCAGCGGCGTATCGTTCACACCGGTTTTGCGGCAGGTGATCATGTAGCCGTCGCCGAAACGCTGCACCTGCCCGGTCGACATCGATCCCGGGGTGACCGCGCCGGTGTCGATCACATGGGTCACGCCGCCTACCCAGCCCACCAGCTTGCCGTGCGCGAAGATCGGCACGATGGTGGCGATATCGCACGGGTGGACGTTGCCGATCGAGCAATCGTTGTTGGTGAACATGTCGCCGGGATGAATGCCGGGATTGGCCTCCCAGTTGTTCTCGATCATGTATTTGATGGCGGCGCCCATGGTGCCGACGTGGATGATGATCCCGGTCGAGGTCAGCACGCAGTCGCCGGCGGCGTTGTAGAGGGTGAAGCAGAGTTCGCCTTCCTGTTCGACGATGGGGCTGGCGGCGATCTTCTTGGCGGTTTCGCGGGCGTGCACCAGGCCGCCGCGCAGCTTGGAGAAGAGTTTCTCGTAGCGGATCGGATCCCGTTCGCGGAATGCAAGCCGCGTGAGGCCGTTGTAGTGGCCGGTCTGCTCGGTGCGCTCCAGGATGGCATCGCGGAATTCCTTGAGCGTCTGGCCGGTCTTGAGCAGGTCGGTCAGGCCGACTTCCTTGCTGGACATCATATTCATGGCGTGTCTCCTTACTTCACTTCTTTGAGGTGGAACAGGCGATGCTTGTCGAGCGTGGTGGCGAAACCCTTGGGCACCACGAAGGTGGTGGCGTCCGACTCGATGATGGCCGGCCCGGTGATGGTGTTGCCGGGTTGCAGCGCTTCCATCTTCCACAACACGGCCTCATGCCATTGCTTCTGCCGGTACAGCGGGCGCGTTCCCAGCCTCGCCTGCGCGGGCGGCCTGGGTCCGCCTTCCGGGTCTTCCGGCAGCACCGGCTTCTGGGTGATCACCATGCCGCGCATGATCGCGCCGGTCACCGAGAAGCCCAGCTCGGGGGAGCGCGCCGAACTGGCATACACCCTGCCGTAGGTTTCCTCGAAGGCATCGACGATCTGGTCCCAGTCGCCCGCGGTGGCGGCGTTGACGATCGGAGAATTGATTTCCAGGTCGTTGAGCTGGCCCATGTATTGCATGCGGTACCCCGGGCGCAGGATCACGTCCTCGGGCTGGAAGCCGTTGATCTTGAATTCCTCGATCACCTTGGACGCCAGGTCGGACCAGGCCTTCTGGATGGTCTGCGCGGCTTGCGCCTTGTCCGCCTCGGCCGCGTCCTGCGGCAGCGCCAGGTCGACGCTCTTGTCATAGCGGTACTCGAAATCCGCGCAGGCGCAGCCGAATGCCGAGAAGCCCGCCGCCCAGGCCGGCACGATCACGTCCTTGAAGCCCAGGCCCTCGGTATAGCCGTAGGTGTGGACCGGCCCCGCCCCGCCGTAGGAGAAGCAGACGAACTCGGTCGGGTTGTAGCCCTTGGCGCTGACGTTGGAGCGCAGGTACTCGCGCAGTTGCAGGTCGAGCAACTCGATCACGCCCGCCGCGGCATCCTCTACCGACAAGCCCAGCGGATCGGCGATCTGCGCCTTGATATGCTGGCGCGCCCGCTCCACGTCCAGCTTGATGGCGCCGCCGAGGAAGTTGTCCGGATTGAGGTAGCCCAGCACCACGTGGCAGTCGGACACGGAAACCGTATCCAGGCCGCTCTCCGGCCAGCAGGTGCCGACGCGGTAGCCCGCGCTGTCCGGGCCAAGCTTGATGGCGCCGCTGTAGGGATCGAGCCGCACGAAGCTGCCCGCCCCCGCGCCCACGGAATCCATCGTCACCAGCGGCAGGGACAGCACCAGGCGCGCCATGTCGGGATCGGCGGCGATGGCGAAGTTGCCCTTGGTGATCAGCGCCATGTCGAACGAGGTGCCGCCGATGTCGGAGCAGGCGATATTGTCGTAGCCCAGGGTTTCGCCCAGCAGTTTCGAACCGATCACGCCGCCGATCGGGCCGGAAACGATGGTGCGCGCCAGTTCCTTGGCCTTCCAGCTGATGGTGCCGCCGTGGGTGGCCATGACCCGCAGGTCGAATTTGGCGCCGTGCTTCTTGAACCGGTCGCTGACTTTCTTTAGCGTCTGCCGCGACGGCTCGGCGGCATAGGCTTCCAGCACCGTGGTGTTCATCCGGTGGCTTTCCTTGCGCTGCGGGTAGTAATCCACCGAGGCGAAGACCGGGATATCGGCCCCGAGCTTCCTGAGTTCGTCGCGCACGATATCGCGCGCCTGCTGCTCGCTGGTGCCGTTCTTGTGCGATTGCAGGAAGCAGATCACGATGGCCTTCGACCCCGCCGCGACCAGTTCGCGCGTGGCCTGGCGCGTTTCCTTCTCCCGCAGCGGAATGACGATCTCGCCCTGCACGTCGGTACGCTCGGTCACGCCACGCGTACGCGACAATGGCACCAGCGGCTCGTCATAGCGGTGCGTATTGAGGTGGATACGCTCTTCCAGCGCGTAGCCAAGGTAGCTCTGGATGGCCCGGCCCATCGAGTGGACATGTTCGAAGCCCTTGTTAACCATCAGTCCGACGTCCAGCCCCTTGCGCTGCACCACGCGGTTGAGCATCGCCGTGCCCGAGTACACGCAGGTCAGCAGTTCGGGATACACGTCGTCGACGCCGCGCTGCCAGTGGGCCAGCGCATCCTCCGAGGAATTGAAGATCGCCAGGGACTCGTCATCCGGATTGCTTTGTGCCTTGCCGACCACGAACCGGCCATCGGAGCGCACAAAGAAGGTGTCGGTCATCGTGCCGCCGGCGTCGATGCCCATCACCTGGACTTGTGATTGCACTTCCATATCCATGTCTCCTTCCATTAGTCGCTTTCACGGCGGCTGCCAGGCAGCACCGTTGCCAGACTCACCACGTTGCATGGCGGTCCGGTCTCTCTGTCGCAACCCCTGTGCCAGCTAGCCGAAAGAGAATTATTTTCTTATGTATCAATAACTTAGTGAAAACGTGACGGACAGGAACGGGATCCGCTCCGTAGCGGGCGTCTGGAATTCGAACGGTGAAGCCGTTCGGTTTTCGCGCTGTGTGGCGGTGGGCGGAATGTGGGGGGAACGGATTGGCACGGCCTGGCGCAGGGGGGGGCCCAGGGCCATGGAGGAAGTGCCGCGACAGGCCTGCGAACAAGCCGTGCGGCGGCTCGCGCACGCGCCGAAATCTGTTTTGACGCATGGCAATGTTATGCTTTGGGCCTCAATAACTCCTGCGCGCACAGGGCGCGCACCCTGATGGAAATTGCCATATTACTGGCGCTGATCCTGATCAACGGCTTGTTCGCGATGTCCGAGATCGCCTTGATGACGGCCCGCAAGGCCCGCCTTCAGCGACGCATCGAGGATGGCGACCGCGGCGCCATCGAGGCGATGAAGCTGGGCGAAGACCCCACACGCTTTCTGTCGACCGTGCAGATTGGCATTACCTCGATCGGGGTGCTCAACGGTGTGGTTGGCGAATCCACCCTCGCCCAGCCCTTCGGCGTGTGGCTGCAGGGCTTTGGCCTGCAGGCAACCACCGCCGGCTATGTGGCGACCACCATCGTGGTCGCAGGACTGACCTACTTTTCCATCGTATTGGGCGAACTGGTGCCCAAGCGTCTCGGCCAGATGGCGCCCGAATCCATCGCGCGCCTGGTATCGCGCCCGATTTCCTTCCTGGCGCTGGCCTCCACCCCCTTCGTCAAGCTGCTCTCCAGTTCGACCCGGCTGGTGCTGCGCATGCTGGGCGTGAAGAGCGGCCGCGGCCCGGCCGTGACCGAAGAAGAGATCCATGCGCTGCTGGTGGAAGGCTCGGAAGCCGGCGTCATCGAGCAGCACGAGCACACCATGGTGCGCAATGTATTCCGCCTCGATGACCGTCAGCTCACCTCGCTGATGGTGCCGCGCGGCGACGTCGTCTGCCTGGATGTGGAAGTCCCGCTCGAAGAAAACCTGCGCCGCATCGAGGAGTCCGATCACTCGCGTTTCCCGGTGGTGCGCGGCGGCATGCACGACATGCTCGGCGTGGTGAGCGCGCGGCAGTTGCTGGCGCGCCGCCTGCGCGGCGAGCCCACCGACCTGACCGCCGTGCTGCAGACCCCGGTATTCGTGCCGGAGAGCGTGACCGGCATGGAGTTGCTGGAGAACTTCCGCGCCTCCGGCGGCCAGATCGCCTTTGTGATCGACGAGTACGGCGAGGTGCTGGGCCTGGTGACGCTGCAGGACCTGATCGAAGCCATTACCGGTGAGTTCAAGGCCGATGGGGCCGGCGAGGAATGGGCGGTACAGCGTGAAGACGGCTCATGGCTGCTCGATGGCCTGATCCCCATCCCGGAGCTGAAGGATCGCATCGGCCTGCGCCACGTCCCGGAGGAAGACAAGGAGCGCTATCACACGCTGTCCGGCATGCTGCTCCTGCTGCTCGGCAGGCTTCCGCAGACCGGCGACACCGTGCGCTGGGGCGACTGGAAGTTCGAGATCGTCGATATGGACGGCAAGCGCATCGACAAGGTGCTGGCCGCCCGCGTCCCCCCCGAGGATGGCGCCGACGCCGAGACCACCGGCTGACGGGCAAGGGTACGCACGGCGGTTGCCGCGCCCGCGGCGCCGCCGGTTCAGGATTCTTGATCTCCGGCACGCGCCTGCAAATCCGCACTATCCCTGTATCCGCCCCTGCTTCGGGCGGCGCCCGCCGTGCCGTATCATCGTGACTGTGCCGTGACATCCCTGAGGCCCGCTGGAGGGTGTACCCCTCCAGCCCCGCAAGGAAGCCACGGCGGTTGCCACGGCCACGGCGTCGCCGGACCGCGGCGCCCATGCTAGCGCGCGGCAAACCACCGCCGCCCACAGGGACCCCTCATGCAGCCTGACGCAGACGGCACTGTCCGCCAGCCAGAGGCGGACTCGCAGGACACAAACGATTTTGCCGCCATGCTGGCGGCGCACCGTCAACAACCCGCCGCCACGCCTCATCTCGTCGTGCTGGTGATTCATCTCGACCGCTTCACGCACGCAAACGAGACGCTCGGCGCGCAGCCGGCCTTGCGCCTGCGCGCGCAAGCGGCGGCACGCATCGCCGCACTGGCGCATCCGGCCGAAATCGCCTGGCTGGGCCAGGCCGACATCGGCGTCATCGTGGCGCTGCCGCCTGGCGGAGCGCCTCCCATGGAAGCCGCGTTGCGCCTGGGGCGTAGCGTGGCCGCCGGCCTGGCACGACCGTTCCAGCAGGATGGTTTCGAACTGTTCCTCTCCAGCAGCATCGGCGTGTCCATGGACGACCCGGTCAAGCCCGCCGAACGCTGCCTGCATGAAGCGTATGACGCGATGCTGCGCGTGCGCAAACGCGGCGGCGACGGCGTAGCCGGCGACACGGCTGCGGCGTCCCCGCCCCTCGCCACGCCTTTGCTGGCAGCCCTGCCGTACGCCCTCGCCCGCGGGCAGCTCTCGCTGAACCTGCAGGCCCGGGCGTCGCTCGCCACAGCCTGCGTGACCGGCTACACCGTCAGGCTGCGCTGGCAGAGCCCCGAGTTGGGGCGGGTTGCGCCCCAGGACTTCCTGCCTGCACTGGAAGCGCTGGGCCTGATGGGCGATGTCGCCCATTGGCTGATGGAAAATGCCCTGCCCATGCTGGGCTGCACGGGCATCCCCAGCCCGGTGGCGCTGTCTTTTCCGGTTTCCAGCGCGCAATTGCACGGCACCCCCATGATCGACACCCTGCTGCGCACGCTGGAGCAAGAGCAGCTCGACCCCGCCAGGGTCTGCCTGGAGATCCCCGCCGCGGCACTGCCCGCAGGCGATCGGGAGGCCGCCGGCAAGCTGGCGAGGCTGCGGCGCGCGGGACTGCGGTTCGCCTTGAGCGATTTCGCCGAGGCGCCGGACGGCACAGCGACACTGGAGCGGCTGCAACCCGACCTGCTCACGTTCAACGCACGCAGCATCGGCAACGCCGATCAGGCAGGGCCGCCAGACCAGCGCAATGCTGCCGTGGCCCGGCTGCAGGCGGCTTGCGAGCAGGCGCAGCGCCTTGCTCTGCCGGTTTGCGCCAGGGGGATCGAAACACGCCTTCAGCTTGGTGTGGTGCGCCAGTGGGGGTGCAGCGATATGCAAGGCTACCTGCTGGCCCAACCCTTCCCGGTCCACTGGCTCGCCCAGACGCATGCCGCCATCTGCGCGCGTGCGCGCGAATTGCTTGGCTAGACGGGGTCCTGAGTCTGAACCAGGACACCAGCCCACCTTTGCCTGGCACGAGTGGTTACAAATTGGCGCGTGCCATGCTTCAATAGAGCATGGCCGCAACGGTAGAATTGCGGCGAGATTATTGACCCAAAGGAGTCTGGCGTGAAAAAAGGATGGATCTTCTGCGTTCTGTTTGCCACCTTGCTGGCTGGCTGCAATACCATGGCCGGCCTCGGCCAGGATATCCAAAAGGGCGGGCAGAAGCTCGAAGGCGCTGCCGACCGCAGCAAGTAGCCGCGGCAGCCAGGAAATGCCGGCGGCCATGGGCCCGGCATCGCGCCGGCAGCCCGTCGGCCTGCGCAACCCCGCCGGCAGCAAGGCTGGCTTCGGCAACGGAGCCGCCGCTACAACAGTTCCTCCGGCGTAAACGGCGCCAGCAAGTCGATCCCCAGGCGCCTGGACCATGTCGTGTCCGGCTCGGCGTCCAGCACCACCGCCCTATCCCCCTTGCCATCCACCCACTGCACCGCGCCCCGATCGGACAGGCGCAGCAGGTAGCTGTTGTCGTCGATTGCCCCGGCGAATAGCTGCGCAACCCGGTAGCGCCGGTAGCCGACATGGACGATGGGCGCATCGGTCGCCGCCAGCGAATTGGTCGGCACCCGCAGCTTGACCCCTTGCCTGACCAGCTTCGCCATCGATGCCACCCCCCGGTCGCCCGGGACAAAATACGGGGAGATCAGGATGATCTCCTGGTGCGCATCGCTCGGCATCCGGCCCAGCTCCGCGATCGTGGTATCGATACCCTCCGGCGCCTTGTCGGGCGACGCCTTGTCCGGCGTATCCACCATGCAAGGCGGGATGCACGCGGAGGGGTCCCGCGCCCGGCGTCAGGCCGACTTGCGCAGCGCGGCGGCCTCCTGCGCCAGCGTGCGGATCCGCGCCCAGTCGCCCTTTGCCACTGCGTCCTTTGGTACAACCCACGAGCCGCCCACGCACACTACGTTGGGCAGCGCCAGGTAGGACGGGGCACGGGCCACGTCGATGCCGCCGGTAGGGCAGAAGCGGAGCTGCGCGAAAGGGCCATACAGCGACTTCAGCATCGGCACCCCGCCGGAGGCTTCCGCCGGGAAGAACTTCAGGAACTTGAAGCCGGCCTCCATCGCGGCCATTGCCTCGCTGGCGGTGGCGACCCCGGGCAGCAGCGCCACACCCGCACCCTGCGCGGCCACAGCCAGTGCCGGCGTGAGCCCCGGCGAGACCGCGAACTGCGCGCCGGCGTTGCCGACGGCTTGCAGGTCCGCCGCTGTCAGCACCGTGCCTGCCCCAACGCAAGCCTGCGGGAAAGCGGCGGCCACGGCCTTGATGGCATCCAGCGCCACGGGCGTGCGCAGCGTGATTTCCAGCACCGGCAGACCGCCGCCGATCAATGCTTCGGACACATGCAGGGCTTCGTCGACGGAGGAGAACTCAAGTACCGGGATCACCGGCACATTGACAAGGCGTTCGATCAGCGAGGGAGATTGAGTTTGCATGGCAGTTTGTGTTCGGTGAGATCGATGGGTCGATGGGGTCGGGAAAACGTAAGGCTTCAGTTTGCAGGCCAGCATGCGCGGCGGCCCGAGGCCGCCCCGGGCATCAGGCAATACCGCCGCTATCAGGCAATCACGGAAACCGCCTGGGCCATTCGCGCCAGCACGGTTTCGACAAACGGGATCGGCGCCACGGCGCCGTAGCCGGTAGTGGACAGCGCCGCGGCCACGTTGGCATAGCGCGCAGCCTCGAAGGGATCGTCGCCGGCCGCGAGGCGCGCCACGAAGCTGCCGCCGAAGCAATCGCCGGCGCCGGTGGCGTCGAGCGGGTGCACCGGATACGGCGGCACCAGCGAACGGGCTTCCGGGGTCGCCACGTACGCGCCCTCCGCGCCCAGTTTCAGCGCTACCAGGCCGATGCCGCAGTCCAGCAGGTAGTCGGCAATGGCATCGCGGTCATTGAGGCCGGTCAGCACGGTGATGTCGTCCCAGCTCGGCAGGCACACGTCGGTCAGCGCAAAGGCTTCGCGCATGATGCCGCGTGCCCGCGCCAGCGTCCACAGCCGCAGGCGCAGGTTGGTGTCGAGCGTGACCTTGACGCCGGCCTTGCGCGCATGCTCCATCGCCGCCAGGCCCGCATCGCAGGCGCTGGTGCTGATGGCCAGGCTGATGCCGGACACATGCAGGTAGCGCGCCTCGGCGATGGCATGGTGCGGCAGGTTCTCGTGGCTGTAATGACTGGCCGCGGAACCACTGCGCAGGTAGTCGAAGCGGTGGCCATGCGCGTCGTGGGTGACGAAGTAGACGCCGGTCGGGGCGCCGGCATCGATGCGCACGTGACGGGTATCGACCCGTTCCTGCGTCCACAGCGCCAGCAGCCGTTCGCCGAAGGTGTCCTCGCCCACCGCGCTGATATAGCCGGCGCGCGCGCCTTGCCGCGCAGCGGCGATGCAGAAATTGGAAGTGTCGCCGCCGAACCCCTGCAGGTAGCGGGTGGGATCGTCGGGCTGCTGGTTGAATTCAACCAGCGCTTCGCCGAACGCGAGAATGTCGATGCTCATGGTGCAAGCGCCCCCAGTTGTAGCCGTTGCTGTCATTGCTGTTGCTGCCATTGTCGCTGTCTTCGCCTTGCCGTTGCGCGGCTCAGAAGAACGTCTGCACGAGGTCGATCACGCGCAGGTCCGCGTCGAGCACCGGGATGTGGCGCCACTTGTCGAAGGTCAGGCAGGGATGCGAGATATCGAAGGCGATCATATCGCCCACCTTGACGTCATCGCCCGGGCGGATCTGCAGGTAGGCATGCTGGTCCATCATGCCGGTCACTTCCCAGTGGGCAGGCACCGCCACCGGCGCAGGCGCACCGGGCCGGTACGACTGCGCGGGGATGGGCATGCCGGCATCAAAGGCGGCATCGCGCTTGCCCATGCCGATGATGGCGCGGCCGGGCTCCGGAATCGACTGCACATAGGCCCACAGCTGCAATGCCGGCAACAGCCCCTCGCGCATCTTCTGCGCGACCGGGTTGCTGGCCAGGATGCGTTGCTGCGCGGCGCGGTAGATACCCACATCGTGCGTGAGGTAGCAGCCGGGACGCAGCACGATATCGATCGGCGCGCCGATCTCGGTACGGGCGAACTCCTCCGCCACCACGTCGTACCACGCCGAACCCGCACCCGACATCACCACCGGGCTGCGGCCAAACCGGCCCGCCGCGAAGAGCTCGCGCGTCACCGCCACCGTGCGCCGCAGGAAGTCGCGGATGTCGGCCTCCTCCTTCAACACGCCTTCATAGATTTCCACACCGGCCAGGGACAGCACGCCAGGCCAGCGCGCCAATGCCGCCAGCACCGCCGCCTGCTGCGCCGCGTCGCGCACGCCGGTGCGGCCACCGGCCACGCCCAGCTCCAGCAAGACCTGCAGCCGCTGCCCGCGGCCGCTGAAATAGGCGCCGAGCAGGTCCACCAGTTCGGGCGAATCCACCAGGGTGAAGAACTCGAAATCAGGATCGCGCAACAGGTCGGCCACGATCTCCATATTGCGCCGGCCCACCAGTTGGTTGGCCATCAGCACGCGCCGCACGCCATGCGCGTACGCGGCGGCGGTCTGGTGGGCGGTGGCCAGGGTGATGCCCCATGCGCCGGCCGCCAGCTGGCGGGCGAACAGCTTGGGCGCCATGGTGGTCTTGCCGTGCGGCGCCAGCTGCACGCCGTACTCGCCCATGAAGCGGCGCATCCATTCGAGGTTGTGCGCCAGGCGTTCTTCATACAGTACGGCGGCCGGCAGGCTCAGGTCTTCCGCCAGCAGTTGCCAGCCCACCTGGCCGGCGGCATCGGGAGCCAGCGGGGCATCGAGCTTGCCCAACGCCTTGTTGAGCGGATCGATCGTGCCGGTTTGGTACTTTGTTTCACGCATGCTGTCATCACCCTGCAAAAATTCCGATTGACGTAATGATAGCCTTGAATTTACGATATTTCATCCTTGTTATAAAGTAACAATTCTAGCCAAGCACGGGCCACATGCCGATCGGCCCGGGCTGGCGGGGAAACGATGCGAACGGCGGATATCGAGAGGCCGACATCGCCGTTGCGCCCGCCCCTCCCCTTCAAGCCGCCACCCCAGTCCGCCACTCGCCAACCATGTCCGCGCCCTTCGACATCCTGACCCGCATCGCCGAGCGTGGCCCCACGCTGCGCCTGGCCGAGCAGAAAGTCGCCCAGGTGATCCTGCAGGACCTGGCCGGCGCCGCGGCCACCAGCATCAACGAACTGGCACGCCAGGCCGGGGTGAGCGAGGCCAGCGTGACCCGTTTCGCCAAGGCCATCGGCTGCCGCGACGTGCGCGACCTCAAGCTGCGCCTGGCGCAGGCCACCGCGGTAGGCCAGCGTTTCCTGCATGCGCAGAGCGCCCGGACGGCGGAGCCGGCGCCGGCCACGCTGGCCGACAGCATCCACGCGGATATCCTGGACTCTCTTGAGATCAACCGCAAGCTGATCGACCCCGACCATATCGAGCACGCCGCACGCCTGTTGCTGGAGGCGCGCATGGTCTACGCTTTTGGCATGGGTGGCGGCTCGTCCTTCATGGCCGACGAGGCACGCTACCGGCTGGCCCGCCTGGGCCGTCCCGTGGCCAGCTACCAGGATGCGCTGCTGCAGAAGATGGTGGCGGCCACCTTGCACAAGGACGATGTCGTGCTTGCCTTCTCCGCCACAGGCAACGTGCCCGAGATGCTCGCCAGCTGCGATATCGCCCGCGAATATGGCGCCAGGCTGGTCGCGGTGACCGCGCTGGGCTCGCCGCTGGCGGGCCGTGCCGACGTGCTGCTTCCGGTGCGCACGCTGGAGACCGATTTTATTTTCAAGCCCTCGGCCTCACGCTACGCCATGTTGCTGGTGATGGACGTGCTGGCCACCCAGCTCGCCCTGCTGCAGCAGGACCAGAGCCAGGACCGGCTGCGCCGGCTCAAATACGTGCTCGACGCGCACCGGGGCAACACGGCCGCACCGGATAGCCCGGACAACCGCCAGCCGCTCGGAGACTGACCATGCCTGAACTGTTCGACACCCTGATCCGCGGCGCGACCGTGCTCGACGGCTCCGGCGCCGAAGCGCGCCTGGCCGACGTCGCGCTGCGCGCCGGCCGTATCGCCCGCATTGCCATGCTGGAGGACGACGCGGAGCGCATCGACCCCGGCAGCGCCGGGCATGTCGTGCAAGGCGAAGGGCTGGTGCTGGCCCCCGGCTTTATCGACGTGCACACCCACGACGACACCAATGTGGTCCGGCAGCCCGAGATGACGCCCAAGCTCTCGCAGGGCGTCACCACCGTGATCGTCGGCAACTGCGGCATCAGCGCCGCGCCGGTGACGCTGCGCGGCGAGCCGCCGGACCCGATGAACCTGCTGGGCACCGCCGACGCCTTCCGCTATCCGGACTTCGGCGCCTACGCGGAGGCCGTGCGGGCCGCGCAGCCGGCTGTCAACGTGGCGGCCCTGGTGGGCCATACCGCACTGCGCAGCAATCATATGGACCGGCTGGACCGCACCGCCACCCCGGCCGAGATCGCCGCCATGCGCGCGCAGCTGGAAGAAGCGCTGGATCATGGCGCGCTTGGCCTGTCCACCGGCCTTGCCTATGCCAATGCTTTTTCGGCCAGCACGGACGAAGTGCTGGCGCTGGCCGAACCGCTGGCCCGCGCCGGCGCGCTCTATGCCACGCACCTGCGCAGCGAGTTCGCCGAAATCCTGGAGGCCATGGACGAAGCCTTCCGCATCGGCCGCCACGCCCGCGTGCCGGTGGTGATCTCGCACCTGAAGTGCGCCGGCGTGGACAACTGGGGCCGCAGCGGCGAAGTGCTGGACGCGCTCGAGCGCGCCGAGCGCTGGCAACCCATCGGCTGCGACTGCTATCCGTATACCGCCAGCTCCTCCACGCTGGATATCAAGCAGGTCACCAGCGATTTCGACATCATGGTGACCTGGTCCGAGTCCCACCCGGAGATGGGCGGCCGGCTGCTGGCCGATATCGCGGCCGACTGGGCGCTCGGGCTGGAGGACGCCGCGCGCCGCCTGCAGCCGGCCGGCGCCGTCTACCACTGCATGGAAGACGCGGACGTGGACCGCATCCTCAGCCACCCGGCTACGGTGGTGGGTTCGGACGGCCTGCCCAACGACCCGTTGCCACACCCCCGGCTGTGGGGCGCCTTTCCACGTGTGCTGGGCCATTACGCCCGCGACCGCGAACTATTTCCGCTGACCGTGGCGGTCAACAAGATGACCGGCCTGTCGGCGGCGCGCTTCGGACTGGCCGAACGCGGCTTCGTGCGCGAAGGCTATTGGGCGGACCTGGTCTTGTTCGATGCCGCCACCATCCGCGACGCCGCCAGCTTCACCGACCCCATGCAGCCAGCCGAAGGCATCGCCGCGGTGTGGGTCAACGGCGAGCTGTCGTGGCGCCAGCGCAAGCCGACCGGCGCGCGCGCGGGCCGTTTCCTCGCCCGCGGCAGGCCCGCCGGCGCGAACGCCGCAGCGCCTGCGCAATAGGGCAACCCGCATCCGGCAACGCGCAGGCAGCCCCGCGCATCCGGCAATAACGCATCTGCAATCTCTTTCAGGAACAGGAGTCCCCATGGATATCAAACGATTTGGCGTGGAAGGCGGCGCCGGCACCGGTGGCCAGCACATGCCCTTTGCCCGTGCCGTACAAGCCGACGGCTGGCTCTACGTGTCCGGCCAGGTGCCGATGGTCGCCGGCGAGGTGATCGACGGCGGCATCGTGCCCCAGACCCACCAGGCCATCAAGAACGTGCTGGCCATCCTGGCCGAAGCCGGCTACGGCACCGAACATATCGTGCGCTGCGGCGTGTGGCTGGACGACGCGCGCGACTTTGCCTCTTTCAACAAGATATTCAAGGAATACTTCGGCGCCAACCCGCCCGCGCGCGCCTGCGTGCAGTCGAGCATGGTGGTCGACTGCAAGGTGGAAGTCGACTGCATCGCCTACAAGAAGCCGGCGGCCTGAGCCATGGCCGGCCAGTCCCGCGGGACAGCCGGCCTGCCAACAATTCCAAAACCGGCCGCCGCCAGCGCGGCCCTTTTCATAGCGGACGCGGGGGAGCCCCGCCGGATTGCCGGCGGACCCCGCATAAAGGAGACAATATGGGCGCCGTAACAGGAACCACACTCTTGCTGTACGCGCTGATCGCCGTGATCGCACTGGTCGTGCTGATCGCGCGCTTCAAGCTCAACCCCTTCATCACCCTGGTGGTGGTTTCCGTGCTGCTCGGCTTTGCCGTCGGCATGCCGATGGGCGACATCGTCAAGTCCTTCGAAGCCGGCGTGGGCGGCACCCTTGGCCATATCGCGCTGGTGGTGGGCCTGGGCACCATGCTGGGCAAGATGATGGCAGAATCCGGCGGCGCCGAGCGCATCGCGCGCACCCTGATCGATTTCTTCGGCGAGAAGAACGTGCACTGGGCCATGGTCACCATTGCCTTTATCGTCGGCCTGCCGGTGTTCTTCGAGGTAGGCTTCGTGCTGCTGGTGCCGATCGCCTTCAACGTGGCCAAGCGCACGGGCACCTCCATGGTGCTGGTGGGCATCCCCATGGTGGCCGGCCTGTCGGTGGTGCACGGCCTGATTCCGCCGCACCCCGCCGCCCTGCTGGCGGTGACCGCGTACAAGGCGGATATCGGCAAGACCATCATGTACGCGCTGATCGTCGGCATCCCGACCGCCGCCATCGCCGGCCCGCTGTTCGCCAAGCTGATGGACCGCTACGTGAAGCTGCCGGACATCAATCCGCTGGCCGCGCAGTTCACCGAAGAAGACGAAAGCGTCAAGGCATCGCACCAGTTGCCCGGCTTCGGCATTACGCTGTTCACCATTCTGCTGCCCGTGTTCCTGATGCTGATCGGCAGCTGGGCTGACGTGATCAGCACGCCCAAGACCTTCCTCAACGACTTCCTCAAGCTGATCGGCAACTCGGTCATCGCCCTGCTGATCGCGGCGCTGGTGAGCTTCTACACCTTCGGCAAGGCGCGCGGCTTCACCCGCGAGAACATCCTCAAGTTCACCAATGAATGCGTGGCGCCCACCGCCATCATCACGCTGGTGGTCGGCGCGGGCGGCGGCTTTGGCCGCGTGCTGCGCGACTCGGGCATCTCCAACGCCATTGTCGATGTGGCCACGGGCGCCCATGTGTCGGTACTGCTGCTGGGCTGGCTGGTGGCCGTGCTGATCCGCATCGCCACCGGTTCCGCCACCGTCGCCATGACCACCGCGGCCGGCATCGTCGCCCCGATCGCCGCCAGCGTGCCGGGCACCCGGCCGGAACTGCTGGTGCTGACCACCGGCGCCGGATCGCTGATCCTGTCGCACGTGAATGACGGCGGCTTCTGGCTGGTCAAGGAGTATTTCAATATGACCGTGGCCCAGACGTTCAAGACCTGGTCGGTCTGCGAAACGCTGATCTCGGTGATCGCCCTGCTGCTGACGCTGGCGCTCGCCACTGTGGTCTGATCGTCCGGCGGGTTGATCCGTCCGTTCGTCCGCAAAGCGTCGCTGGACGCCTGCCTGGGGGGAGGAGGCACTCGCAGTGCCCCTCCCTTTTTTGCGCATTTCCTTGTGCCGACTACCGGGCGTCATCGTGACCCGTGGTGCTCTTCCGGCCGAGATTGTGCCGAGATGTGCTAATGTGTGCACCGCAACAATCGCTGTTGTCACGCCAGCCGGCAGCCCCGACGCTATCGGGCCGGGTCTCTGGCATGCCTTGTCATCCCGTCCGCGGCCCATGACATGTCACAATTCTTTCTTATTGGGAAGCAGGTAAGGCTTCCCCCCTCAGCGATAGAATCGAGCCCTAACCGGAGGAAAAAAACTATGCCGAAAAAGCCAAGGAAAACCGAGGAAGCCATCCCGGCCACCACCACGGCGCAAGGCCTGATCGCCCTGCTCGACCATATAGCCAACGCCACCGCGCAAGGCCAGCTGGATCCCGAGTTCTCCCGCAAGCTGGGCAAGCGTACCCGCAAGGAAGCCGACAGCCTGATCGAAGCCGAGGCGTTCTCCACCGCGCACGCCGCTGCGGTCAAGGCTGCCCTGGCTACGCTGGAAGAAGCCGTATCGAATAGCGAAGGCGGCCTGCTGGGCAAAGCCGTGAAGCGCCTGCGCGACGCCGACAGGCGCACGGAGGAAGCCGCCAAGTAAGCCACCCCGCCCCCTGGGCGCGGGAACGTTGCACTGCCCCATGCGCTGTGGCTCCACATGCGTGGCACGCACGAATTGCCTCCTATCCGGGGCACATAGCCGGACGCGGTCCGGGCCTTGTGGGGATAGGGGGCGGACAATGGCATCCATCCTTGCGCCGGCAGGTGCGGCAAGAAAGGGAGCGGGGCGTGCACACGGCTCGGTGCGAAGTCAGAGAGCCGTGTCCTGGACAGCGCCGTTCCGGGCCTCACGGCACCAGTTGGATATCGCCCGGAGCCTGCGGCGGCAGCTTGATCGCGAGGACCTTGAACTCGCCGCTGGCCGGTACGGAACCCGCATGGACGGTGCCTTTGGGGATAATGATCAGGTCGCCGGCGTGGATCTGCCGCTGCTCGTTCCCCAGCCAGAATGTGCCGCTCCCCGAAATGACATACTGGATTTCATCGGAGCCCGCATGGGTATGCTTGGGCACATTGCCGGACTGCACCGCGATGGTCCCCGATGGCGTCGCGACCAGGCCCTTTGAACGCAGCGTCCCCAAGTTCGGGACCTGTGCGCCGATATCGGCATCGGTCATGGCCGCCACGTCGATGATCTGCGCCGATAACGTCGGAGGCGGCGTCTGCGCCACTGCCGGCGTGGCCAGGCGGGACACAAGAAAACCGCAAGCAAATGCGGCCGGAATGGCAGCAAGAGTGGCAAAGCGACGCATGCTCGTTTCTCCTTTCGTTGTCTGCTGGTGTTGTGCGGTGCAATAGCGGCATGATGGCGCTGCGTTGCCATCGGATTGTCGCACCGGCGAACAGCTTGCCTGAGACTGGGAGAAACCCTGAACGAGAACGGGGGCAGGGCCGCCCCACCCTCGATCCGTCGGGTGAAGCGCTCGGGGGGCGCCGCCTCATTTACAATGCCGGACGTTTCTCGTGTCCTAACCTAGTCTCGGCATCTCAAAAGCAGGGTCTCCATGATCATCAAACCACGCGTGCGCGGCTTCATCTGCGTTACTACCCATCCGGCTGGCTGCGAAGCCAACGTCAAGGAACAGATCGAGTACGTCACCGCAGGCGGACCTATCGCCAACGGGCCCAAGAAAGTGCTGGTGATCGGCGCATCGACCGGCTACGGACTTGCCGCCCGCATCGCAGCCGCATTTGGTTCCGGTGCCGATACCCTCGGTGTGTTCTTCGAACGTCCCGGCAGCGACAGCAAACCGGGTACGCCTGGCTGGTACAACACGGCCGCTTTCGATAAGTTTGCCACGGCGAAAGGCCTGTACGCGAAGAGCATCAACGGGGATGGTTTTTCGGACGAGATCAAGCAGAAGACGATCGACGTCATCAGGCAGGATCTCGGACAGGTCGACCTGGTTGTCTATAGCCTCGCCGCGCCGAGAAGGACGCACCCGAAGACCGGCGAGGTTTTCAACTCGACGCTGAAACCCATCGGCAAGGCAGTCAGCCTGCGCGGCCTCGATACCGACAAGGAAATCGTCAAAGAGTCCGTCCTGGAACCGGCCACGCAAAGCGAGATCGACAACACGGTTGCGGTGATGGGCGGCGAAGACTGGCAGATGTGGATCGACGCGCTACTCGAGGCGGGCGTCCTCGCCGACGGCGCGAAGACTACCGCTTTCACCTACCTCGGCGAAAAGATAACGCACGACATCTACTGGAACGGATCCATCGGCGCGGCCAAGAAAGACCTGGATCAAAAGGTCCTCGGTATCCGCGGCCGCCTGTCCGCCACCGGCGGCGATGCCCGCGTCTCCGTATTGAAAGCCGTGGTCACGCAGGCAAGCTCCGCCATTCCGATGATGTCGCTTTACCTGTCGCTGCTGTTCAAGGTCATGAAGGAGCAAGGCACGCACGAGGGCTGCATCGAGCAGGTCTACGGACTCTACAAGGACAGCCTGTACGGCGAGGCTCCGTGCCTGGATCAGGAGGGGCGCCTGCGCGCGGATTACAAGGAACTGCATCCGGATGTCCAGAGCCGCGTACAGCAACTCTGGAATCAGGTCACCAGCGATAACATCTATGAGCTAACCGATTTTGCCGGGTACAAGAAGGAATTCCTGCGCCTCTTCGGCTTCGAGATCGATGGCGTGAACTATGAGGCCGACGTGAATCCAGACGTGGCGATTCCCAATCTCGTCTAGATTCAGCCCAACGGCTTGGAGAAATCACGCTCCAAGCCGTTTTATTGCCGATGCTCACGGGGCCTTCGCGCAAGCCGGAAGGGCTTCACCCGATGTCCCGTCCCACCAGGGCTGCCGGCGCGCCGGAATCACTTGCTGCGATCGTGGCCGTCGCCGCCCAGCGGATCGACGATGATCATGGTGCGATCCAGTACCCCGCGGTCGTCAAAGTAAGCGCTGAAGTGCGCCGGCTGGTAGGCGCCCACATAGAGCCGGTAGGACCATGCCTCGCGCTTCATGAGCGGATAGTACTGGACTGGCTCGCGCGGCAGGCCAAAACGCTCTGCCACGTCATGCTTGGTCCAGATGCCCGGCCGTGCCTCGTAGATCTCCTTCTCCGTCAGCATCTGACGGAATCTGACCAGGTTTCCGGCGGCGTCGAAATCCGCCGCGTAGACGTCGAATCCGAGCGGCTGCTTCGAGTAGATCCAGCGGCTGGTGCCGCCGGCGAGCTGATAAGTCTCCGTGGGCGCGCCGAAGGTGCCGCGCACGGCGCTTTCCGGGCTGCCTATCATTTTCTGCGCGGTCTGGACTGGCTCCAGGGACGCACAGGCACACAGCGCGGCCGCGGCCAGCGCCGCGCCCATCCATCTGGCTAAGTGATATTGCATGACCATCCTCCAGCATCGACGCGGATTGCGTTCTCGGGGCCAGGAACCCTTTCAGCATAGTTCACGCACGTGCACCTGCCTGCGCGCCCTACCCCTGAGTAAACGCTTTGGGAGGGGAGAATATTCCATCGCACGGAAACAAGCAGTGCAGGCGCCGCTTGGTGCGCGGAGCAGCAAGCGAACATCGGGCGGCGGCGCAATGTGTTCAGTAGTGTTCGTTTACGTTGCGGAAGGGGCCAAACTTGGCGCGCTGGTATGCCCGTGGTGACTGACCGGCGAAGTGCTCGGGGATGGCAAAACCCTGTGGGCGCAATGCCGCATCGGGGTAAAGCTTGGCACGATTCGGGTTATGCCTGCGTGGCGTGGCGTCGTCGTTCACATAAGCAGCGATATCGAGCGCCTCCGCGGCAGTGAGTTGCGGCTTGTCATGGCTGGCTCCCAAGGGCATGGATGCACGGATGTATCGTGCCAGCAACGGCACAGCAAACATATGGCCGGCGTTGTCATAGGTGTCGTCGCCTGCCAGCGGGGGAAACAGGTAGCCACCACCATTGTTGAAATCGGCCTTGCGCTGGCCAGTGGCATCCGCACCATGGCAGGCCTGGCATTTTGTGGCAAACAGCTTTTGGCCGCGCAGTGGGTCGGCAGCGCGCGGCATGGCGTCCATCGGCATCAGCCCTGCCCCGTCCATGGCAGCGCCTGGCCGGGTGTCCCGGGCCAGCCAGCGCAAGTAGGCCATGATGGACTGGAACTCAGGGGTATCGGCCAGGATGGGCACGCTGCCCGTGCCAAACATGCCCAATGCCCGTTGCTCCAGCGAGATGATTTTTCCCGACTTGATGTCGAACTTCGGGTAGTCATTGACCGCGTTGACCAGAGGCAGCGCGAACTTCTTGCTGCCGGGCAAGCCCGATGGACCGGCCTGATGGCAGTTGACGCAGTTCAGGCTATTCCAGTTCATGCGCTTGGTTTCATCGGGAGCCAGTTTGCCCACGCGGCGCGAAGTGTTCCGCAGCAGGTCGATGCCGTCGCGGATCTGGTCGCCTTCGGGGCCAGCAGGGATGCGCGCCTCGTCGGGTTCGCGCCATGGCTGCTGCGGCCGTGCGGCATAGCGCGCCAGCAGGACCCGGGCTTCGCTCGCGGGCAAGCTGTCGCCCACGCGATACGGGGTGATATCGAAGGCCTGGGCGAGTCCGCAGGCGCACCAGAACAGCAGAGGCAAAGCTCGGCCCATGTGCTTACTCCGTGAAGTCGTGACAATCGGGGTTGCGTTGGCGCGCGAGCCAGAACAACTTGTCCGGCGCCGGCTCGCTCACCTGAAAGCCAGATTCCTCTGCTCCTCCACCCGCCCTTCCCGGCGCATGATCTCACCGCGAACCATCCCGCATTCGCCAGCGCGAGATCGATGTCGAGCGCCGGGTCCCTGTTACCCGCCATTGTCGTGAGCGCAGGCGCGCTCAGGCGCCACAATGGCCACGCGATATCTATCGAGCCACGCGGCAATGGGTCAGCTTGATGCTGGGCACAATTGCGCCGGGCAGATAGCCTTCGTTCAAACAGTCGATCAGGAATTCGTTGGACGATTTGAACGCAACGATTTCCTTGTTTGCAAATTTTGACTTCAATGCCTCGCGCGCCTCTACATCAAAGGACGTATCAAACTTGTGCCCATCCGCGGTATAAGCGCCGAAATAAGTGGTGGTAGGCGAGGAGCCCATGGCGATGACACGGCCGGTAAACGCGATGCGCTTGTGATCATATCGCTTGGCCGCCGCGACAGGATCCGCCGTATAGGCAGCAATGATCTCGGAAAATTCCATCTTCAATACGGGTACGTTCAGCTTGCCTTCCGCCTGCGATTGCGCCGGATAAGCGGTGAAAAGAAATGCCGCCAGGAGCGCGGAGGTCAGCGCGGAATTAGTGCGTGTCATTGGCTTGAATACCATCATTGTTAAAAAAGACAATATCATATGCTACATTGTTCTTGCCATTTCATTGTCTCGCGGCTACATCCCCTTTATTCGCGCACAACCCTGCTACGCAGCCCGCCAGGATCAACGATGCCGCCACCCTGGCATCAACGAGCGCCGAATCGATAACAACCCGATCGGTCTTCCATGGCTCATATTCGTGGCGGAGTACCGACGCCCAGGTCGGCAGGACGTGCCCGGGAATATCGGCGCTGCGCCCTTCCACGCGCCGTCGATGTTCCGCCGCGTCCGAGCATACGATTTCCACCTCGATCAAGCCCGAAGACGTGCTGGCAGCGACGTCCCGCCATGCCTCGCGAGTGACCGCCAGCGGATTGACGGAGTCCGCCACCACCGTCAGCCCAAGCGCGAGATTGGACCTGGCCAGCTCGTAGGCAACGAGGTAGCCCAGCGGGCCAACCTCCCCGGCGAGCGCGTTTGACGAGAGGAGGGCCTGCTCGATGGTGTCGATGCGTAGATAAACCGCGGAACAACGCGCAACCAGCTCGCGCGCTATGGTGGTCTTGCCCGTGCCTGGCAGACCGCCGAGAACAATCAGCATATTCGTCCTTTGGGTCGTCAAACAACGCCATGAGGGACCTGACGCCCGATCCCCTCATGTGAATCCTAGCCGAACGGCCGTTTGCGGCCGAGCCACGGCAGCGGGGTCAGGGCGGCGCGTGTCCGGCGCGCGGGCCAACCGCCAGCATCGCGCCCACGGTGTACGCTGCGCCTGCGGCTCCTCGACCAGCAGGTCCTCGAGGCCGGCCGCTGTGGCCTGGGGGCTTGGGTGCATTTCGGATAACCGGTGTGTGGCGCGCTTCAGGTTGCGGCAAAGATCACCGGGACCAAAATGGTGTCGTTGATCAGCGCGCCCTGCCAGACCGCCGGCGAGTAGCGCCAATTCCTTGCGGCATCCAGCGCGGCCTGGTCCAGTGCGCGGCGTCCGCTGGACGTGGCCACCTTGATCCGGATGGGATCGCCGGCGGCATCCAGCCTGATTTCCAGTTCGACCACGCCAGCGGCCTGCGGCTCCAGCTCACTCGCATAGCGCGCCGGATGGCGCTGCTGCGATACCGGGTCCACGCTGGCGCCGCGGTTGGCCACGGGTGGCAGTTCGGCCAGCTTCGCAGCCAGTTCCTCCGCAGCGTGGTTGGCGCCCTCCCAGCGCTTCTGGTCCGACATGAGGCGAAGGCGCAGCCTGGGCAGGAAAACATTCAGTGCGCCCGCATCGTCCATCGTCGTCCGCCAGCGGGCGATCGCAAAGCACGCAACCGCCTCTTTGTCGCGCGGCGCGCGCACCGCGACCGCACCCAACCCCGCCCACCCGACGGCAACGCCAGGATTGACCCACACCGCCTGCTCGAAATACAGGCGCGCAGCCACCGGTTCCTTGTGGAGCAGATGGTACTCCCCAAGTTCAGCGGCCACGAAGGACGCACCGGGATCGCTCGCCAGCAGGTCGCGGTGCTGATCGTAATGCTTTTCGAGTTCAGCCTCCGCGGCGAGGGTTCCGCCCTGCGCTCTCGCCACTGCCATGCGCGCCTCGCGCAGCGTATTCCGGTAGCTGGCCTGGTCGCGCTTGTATTCCATCAAGCTGCCAGGGGCGCTGACGGGCACCTGCGCTTTCAGGCGCAGCAGATCGAACTGGATGGTATCCAAGCGCCCTGCTGCGACAGCCTCGATGATCCCCCGGATCTCGGCCCGCCCGCTGGCCAGCGATGACGAACGCTCGGCGCGCGCATCGCGGCTCCATTCAAGCGGCAGCGCTGCTTCGGCGGCATCGGGCACCACAGGCGTGCTCTTGCTGCTGTCCAGGCGCCCGGAAAGCACCAGTGCGCCCACCATGATAAAGATGGAGACCGCGATAACGGCCCCCACGCCCGCGCCGCCGCGGGTCGGCGTGTTGGCGGCGGATGGCGCGACCGGCGCCTGGGCCTGGCCCATCGTTGCCTGGATGGCTTGCGCCAAGGGCTGCGGTACCTGCTGCAGACCTTGTTGCCGGGTGGCGGCCTGCCGTCCGCGCTTGCCCCGGCCAGCCTTGCGCCTGGCGCCAGCCTGCGCGGCAGTGGCAGCCGCTGCTGCGCTGGCGGCCCCGGCGATCAACGCGCCGCGCGCGCAAGCCGCGCAGGCCAGGCCCGCAAAATGCTGGTGCGACGGGTCGGCCCCGCATACCTGCAGGCGCTGGCTGCTGCGCAGCGCATACTCGCGCAGAACCCGCGCCCATTCGGCCGGCGCAGGCCGCGTGCCCGGCTGACCGGCGAAGGCGCTGTCGAACATCTGGCGCAACTCCGCCGGCATCTGCGCGTGGCCGCTCACCGGGTTGGGCGAGATCGCCTTGTGCGCGCGCAGGCCGTAGGCATAGTAGCGGCCGCGGATGCGTCCGGGCAGATCGGTGGGAACCTGCGCATTGGCGGGCCGGCCGCTGAACGGATGGATGCCGAAGTTCAGCAACTGGAAGATCACCACCGCCAGTGCGAAGCGGTCCTGTGCTTCCTCGCCCGCGGCGGTCAGCCCGCCGCCCTGCAGTTCCGGCGCCAGGTAGTCGACGGTGAACTGCTGCGCCGGGAAGCGCTCCGACTCGCCCTGGATGCTGAAGCCATCGCAATCCAGCATCGCGATATAGAGCGAATCGCGATAGAAGCGCAGGTTGACCGGCTTCAGGTCCACCACATAGTGATGCTGCTGGTGCAGGGCGGCGATGACCCCGCTCAGGTTGGCGGCCAGCGTGATCTTGGCGCCCAGCCCGGTGGGCAGGCCGGCGGCGCGCGCCTGGCGCTCCTGCAGGATTTCCTCCAGCTCGGCCGTCTGCTGGATATCCAGCGTCGGCATGGCGAAGCCGATAAAGCGGCCGTGGGCGTCCTGCAGCGGCGCCTGCGGCCAGGCGATCTGCACATAGCGCCTGCCGCTCTCGGTCTGGTCGGGCAGCTCCGGCGACAGGCGCAGCATCGCGTCGATCTTGCGCCGGTAGCTGGCCAGGTCCATGTGCGCGTGATAGAGCTTGGCCACCTGGGCCGGCGACTCGGCCAACAGGTACACGCTGCCGGCGCCGCCGCTCTTGATCAGCCGCGCCAGCGTCAGGTTGCGCTGGCGGTCCAGCCAGACCTTGCCGCCGCTGCGTGCGCTCATGCGCGCAGCGCGATCAGCAAGGTCTTGTCATCGCCAGTGATGTGGTGCGTGCGCGGATCGTCCAGCGTGGCCGCCAGCGCACGGTTGCCCTCGTCCTCGCCGGCCACCCCGAGCAGATAGCGCTCGACCGGGGTCATGAAGGGCGGGTAGAGCCCCGCATTGCCTTTGCTCATGGCGAATGGCATGGCGCCATCCGACATCAGCACCACACCGCGCAGCGGCTGCCGGATAGGCAGCACCTTGAGCCGTTCGCGCCAGTGCGGCCCGGTCACGAAGTAGGTCTCGTTGGCGTACTCGCCGTTGGCAGGCAGCGAAATATCCGGCACTGCCGTGGTATCGCATGGCTGGGCCACGCCCACCCCGTCGCCGATATGGAAAAAGCTGCCTCGCTCCGGCGTGGCCACCACACCGACCAGCGTGCTGGCATAGTCCGCCAGGCCGGCCCCCGCGGCACGCGCCACTTCCTGCAGCGCATTGCGCGCCAGCCCGATCACACTCGCCACGGCCTGCTCGAACTGATCGCCGGACAGCTCGGGCAACTCCTCGCCCTGCCCCACCCGCGTGGACAGCGCATGCACCACCGACCTGGCGATAAACTCCGCGCCCGCCTGGCTGTAGCGCGCCGAGCCCGCGCCATCGCAAACCACCGCGATCAGCACGTCGCCCACCAGCGCATGCGCGAAAGCGTCCTGGCACGGCACGCCGCGGTCGGCGTGCGACTTGCCCGTCGCCGAAGCGGCAAATATCCGCCAGCTCGTCATTCAGATGGAAACCGTCGACCAGCTGTCGGTGGAAGGCAGTTGCGCCTGTCCGCCCGGCGTGGACTGCGATACGACCTGCATGCTGGCGCTGAGCCAGAGGAACAACTCGCGGAACTGCAGGCCTTTGAGCTGCTTCACGCCACCGGCACCCCGGTTGCTGAACTGCTGGAGTACATCGGCGCTGGCGCCGGCGCCCACCGCGATCGGGAACACCGCCACCTTGTTGGCCTGCTCGGCCCGGCGCGCCTGCGTGGCGCTCGGCTCCCACTGGTCGGTGGGCGCTCCATCCGACATCAGGAACAGCCATGGGCGTGTATAGGCCACGCCGGCCTGGCGGAAACGCAGCTTTTCCTGCTCGATCTCCGCCAGCGCCAGTTCGATGGCCTGGCCAGTGGGTGTCGTGCCGTCGGCCCGCAATTGCGGCGCGCTGAAATCCATTGCGTCGCACCAGTCGCCGGCGATCTCGGCGCTGTCGTAGCCGCCGAACTTCACCACCAGGATGCGGACCCGCTTGCTTGCGATCACATCGGACTTCAGTTCCTGCTCCAGCAGCTTCAGTCCTTCGTTGAGTTGCTGGATGGGCTCGCCGTCCATGCTGCCGGAGCAATCCAGCACAAGCACGAGGGGCGTGCGTTGCTCGGTGTTATCGATCAAGGCAACGTCGGGAATGATCGTTTTCGACATCTTGTTTCCTGCGGCGTTTTCGGCGAATTTTGCATTTTACCAGCCTTATTCGCCACATCGGAAAATGCGGCGGCGGGATGGCCGGCAGCAAGGCCACCAGACCGGGTCACGGTGCCCGGTTCCCCCTGCTCGCACAGGGCTTGCGGCGCGCCCCCGACCAAAGCAGCGCCGGCAGGCCAGACGATGGCAACATGCGGTCGCCAGCTCGCACCTCCGATGGCAAGGCATGCCACGCGGTGTTCGGATTACGATGATGCTGCAGGTGGAAGTTGATGTGATATGGCCAGATGAAAAGCCGCCCAAGCCATCCCACGCGCCACGAATAGGTCCAGTCGCCCCAGCCGGGCGTGACATCCGGTCCGCCGCTGTGCTCTGCAAAGCTGCGGATCTTCTGCAGCAGGACACCGGTGGTGAAGAGCGGCCCGAACCATAGCGCGGCAAGCAGCGCCAGCGTCTGCGCGGAACACAGGCAGGCCAGCATCGCGACGATGGCGCCCCACGCTATCGCCGCGGCCAGCAGCGGGCCGGTCGGCCGGACGAATTGCCCGCCGGCTTTCCGGTAGGCACGCATCGTGCGCAACGTGTTGAGCATCGATGCGTCTCCGAGCAACTGCCTGGCGAGCGCTATCGCATCGAGCGGCCGGAACCGCCACGGCTGGTCTTGATACAGAAAACGGCGCTCGGGATCCAGTGCGGTGCCGACATGCCGATGATGCGCAAGATGCAGGGGCCGATAGAATTCGATCGGCACCGTGCCAGGCACGCCGATCGCGAGGTTGATCAGGAAATCGTTGCTGCGCCGATGCCGGCTCAGATGGTAGTGGGCGGCGTCGTGGTACAGGATGAACAGCGCGTGCTGCCGCGTCGCGATGATGGCAAAGGCCAGCGGATAAAGACGCCAGTCGCCGGCGGCAAGCGCAACGCGCAGCGTCACGACAATGCATAGCCATTCCACCAGGATCATTGCCATCGAACGCAAATCCACCCGCATGCGCAGCAGTACGGCCGTTGCCGTGCTGGCCAGCACGCCCACCGCGGCGCCACAGGCGGCATCGTAGAACAGATGCTGCCCGGTGGTCAGGACGGCCAGCATCAGCAGCGCACTCCATGCCGCGAAGAACCATGCGCTGCGCTCACGCAGCATGGCCAGCAGCACGCTGATCGCCACCGGCAACGCGACATGGCCGCTCGGCAACGCTGCCAGCGGTGAATCGATGCGGTGCAGCCAGGCAAGCCAGCCCGAGCCGGCCACAGGCCAGACGATCGCCGTCGGCCAGAACAGGTGGCTGACGAGACAGGCGATGGCGGCGAGCGCCCCGGCAAAAAAGGCCGGCAGCAACCAGTCGCGCTTGCGGCCGAGCCATACCAGTACCGGCATCACCAGCAGATAGCTCAGATAGAGCGGCACGGTCGCCGGCAGGATCGGCGTCCAGGCATCGAACATGGAAGGCGGAACCGTCCGCACCGGCCCCAGCGGGAAATGCGTCACGATGAAATACAGCGCCCCGGACGCGAACAGGTAGGCCAGGAGCCATCTCATGGGACTGGCCATGGGCATGGTGCCGGCAGGCAGGCGAGTCGGCGGCATCTTCATCGCGGCAAGATCACGGTAATCGGTCGGGTATCATAACAAGCTGTCCAGTCATGCAGAATTCACCCATGCGCCTTCGCGCTACGCCCATTGAACGCGCCGCCTTGAGCGCGGACCAGATCGACCGGATGTTCGCGCTCTACTCGGCGTCATACTGCGATGCCCACCGCGATCTCTTCGATCGGGATCTCTCGGACAAGACCCACTGCATCATCCTGTGCGATACCGAGAGCGTGATCCAGGGATTCTCAACGCTGAAGCTCTACGCCACCACATGGGGCGGAACCCCGCTGCGGGTGATTTTCTCGGGCGACACGATCATCGACCCGGCGCACTGGGGCAGCCAGCAACTCGCCTTCGCATGGATTCGCCTTGCAGGCGAAATCAGCCGGAGCGCGCCCGGCGTACCGCTCTACTGGCTCCTGATATGCAAGGGGCACCGTACCTACCGCTACCTGCGCGCGTTCGCGCATGACTACGCGCCACGCTTCGACGCCGCCACCGCGCCAGACGTCCAGGCGCTGACGGATCATCTGGCGAACCAGCGGTTTGGCGCGGCGTACGACGGCAACACAGGGGTCCTGTCGTTCCCCACGCCGCAGGGACGGCTCACTCCGACGCTGGCGGAAGTGCCCGACGCCCATCGGCGGCTGCCGGACGTCGCCTATTTCCTGGCGCGCAACCCGCGCTATGCGAACGGCGACGAGCTGGTCTGCCTGTGCGAACTGTCGACGGCCAACCTGCGGCCGATGGCGCGCCGCCTGTTCTGCTCCACGTAAGCCGCACGATGCAGATCCGGCGCGCGCAGCCCGCGGACAATCCGCGCATCCTCGATTTCCTGGCGCAGCACGCGATGCAGGGCGCCTTGCCGCTGCGCTTCGATCGCGCGCCGGACTACTTTGCCTTGCATCGCTGCCATGCGGCCGATCACCGGACATGGCTGGCCGAGGGCGAAGGCGGCGACATGAAAGGCATTGCAAGCCTGGTCGTGCGCGACGGATACCTGATGGAACGGGTGCAGCCGGTAGCCTACCTCGGCGACCTGCGCCTGGTCCCTGACCGGATCCTGTCACGCGCATGGATGGAGGAAGTGCGTGCCCGTCTCGCCGGCCTGGAGCATGACGCCGGCGTGCATCATGCCTACTGCTGCATGATCCGGGACAACCGGCTGGCGGCGCAGTCGCTGCTGGGCTCCCGGCGCGCGGGCCGCCTTGCGCTGTCGCACTGGCGTGGCTACAGCAACGTGTCGGTGTACGGCCGGCGAGGCTGGCGCGGCGCAACGCGCACCGCCGGTTCGGTCCGGGTCGTGCAGGCGCAGCCGCATCATGCCGATGCGCTGCGCCACTTTCTCGACGCCGAATCGGCCCGGCAGCCATTCGGCTGCGTGTTTTCCGAGGCTGAGTTCGGGCGCCGGCTGCAGACCTGGCCCGATTTCGGCATCGAGTCCTTCCTGCTGGCACTCGATGCCCGCGGCAACCTGCACGGCTGCGTCGCGCCCTGGGATGCCGGGCGCATCAAGCGGATCGTGCTGGAGAGGTTCCCGCCATCCATCCAGGCAATCCGTCTTGCCTACAACGCACTGGCGCCGGCTTTCGGCCGGCCCAGGATCGCCGCGCCAGGCGAGCCGCTCCAGGATATCTATCTCACCCACCTGCAAGTGCGGCAACGCGATCCTGCCGTGTTCGCCGCACTGCTCGATGCCGCCTGGGCAGGCCTGCGCAGCCGCTACGCGCTGATGCAGCTCTGCCTGTACGACAACGATCCGCTCTGGCTCGCGATGGCTCCCTACCGCTTGACGCGCCTGCCGATGGACCTGTATACGCTATCCGGCACACGCAACGCGCCCGCGGTCGATCCGGCATCGGCTGCTCGCATACCCGGCTTTGAGATCTATCTCGTCTGACCCGGTCATCCGCCTTGCGAGCCGGGCCTGCCCGCATGCAGCACTTCGGCCAGCGCCAGCCAGAAGCGTCCGGCATCGAAACCCAGCCCGCCCAGCACCGGCTGGCCGTGGTCCAGGTGCGGCAGGCACACCTGCGGCATGCCGGCCAGTACCTGATGTTCGAGATAGAACTGCCCGTCGTGCGCGCAACCGGGGCGGCGCGCATTCAGCCGCGCATGGTGGGCGTCGAAACGCGAACTGCGCTCGATCGACCAGCTGACCGCGTGCACGCAGTGCAACTCGCGCGGCAGCCTCGCGAGCATCTCCGCGACGCTGGGATCGCGGCGGCTACTGATGTCGCGCGTGCCGTCGGCCACCCAGCGTGTGCGCAGCAAAGGGCGTGCGACGCGGTCCTTCCAACTCGGCCCGCCTGGCGCCGGTGTCGCACCCCAGCCCATGATGTCGTCGACGATCGACGCCGGACCCACCGGCGGCTGAACCAGCGCGACCCCGTCGCAGCGCGCGCGCAGCGCAGGGGCGCCGTCCAGTGCCGCGAGCATGTCGATGCCGCCCTTGCTGTGCGTAAGCGCGACGAACCGCTCACCGCCGCGCAAGCGCTTGTGGAGCGTCGCTGCGATGTGCTTGCCTTGCGCCACCACGCCGCGCGACGAGCGCATCGGCAACCGCAGCACGCTGTAACCCGCCTGCCGCAGCGCGAGCACCGCATCGCGATGGCAGCGCGGCAACCCCTCTGAGTACAGCCCGGCCACAAGGACCACGACGGTCGCCCGTGGCAGGTCCGTGCGCGCGCGCTTCCAGCAATCGACATAGCGCCCGGTCCAGTCGAGGCCCTCCCCTGCCCGCGCGAACGGCGTAGCCGGATAGTGCTGGCGCCACTCGTCAAAGCCGTGGGGTGTCCAGGACTGCCTTGCTGTCATAGCGGGTCTCGCGTATCGGGCGCTGCGGCGATGGTTTGCCGTTGTCCATCAAGATGGCGGCGGGCGACCTCCAGCACCGCCCGGCTGTCGATCCGGTTGGGATGAAACCAAGGGGCGAACCAGAACAGCCACGCCGGCAGCACGCGCGTAAATACGCCGGGATGTACGAACAGCCACCATTGAAGGCGCCCCCATTCGCGCCAGTTGGCGCGTTGCCTGTCACAGGCGGCAAGGCGATACATGAAATAGACCAGATCGATCACGAAATACACCGATACGCCCAGCATCGCGCCGCAGCGAACCAGATACCTGCGCAACGGGTTGGATCCGATTGCCCTGAAGACATCGAACGCGACGGCCTTGTGCTCGGTTTCCTCGATCGCGTGCCATTGCCAGATCGCGGCCATTTCCGGATGGGCGCCGTCGAGCATGTCGGGGTGGCGCAGCAACTGGTCGGCAAGGATGGCGGTATAGTGCTCGAGACACGCTGTCAGCGCCAGCCGCATGGCCGGCGAGGCAACCCGCAGGCTGTTCTGCTGGCGACGCCTGATCAGTGCCTCGAGCTCGTCGACGGGCGCGCCCTGGGCGGCCAGCCGCTGGTTGTAGAGCCGGTGCTCGCGGATATGGGTCGCTTCCTGGTGGATGAAGCCTGCAACATCGGCCGCAAGCGGCGTCCCGGCGGGTATCTCGCCGCGAAAGTGCTTCACGCTATCGATGAAGAACTTCTCGCCGAGTGGAAACATGATGGAGAAGGCATCGAAAAAACGCGTGACATGGACCCAGCCCCGGTACCAGTAGCGCGGCACGGTGGCGTCGAGCGTGAAGCGCAGATCGCGGTGCGGGATGTCGGTGGGCGGCGTCACTGCGCCGGTAGCGCGCGAGCGCTTGCTGAAGAAGCTCATATCGATCGGGTTGCCGGGCGCGTAAGCCGCTTGCCCCATTGCATGCCTGGTTGCTCCAGAAAGCGGTGCGAGAGTGTACCAACGAACAGGATCAGGACCACCGAGCCGAGGCCAGCCGCGGCCAGCCACGGCCCCGGGAGCGTTGCCGGACCGCCGGCGCGCCATAGCATTTCATGGATGACAAGCAGGACGGGAAGGTGGCAGAGATAGATCGAATAGGCACGCTCGCCGAGCCAGCCAAATACCGCCGACAGGCGGCTCATCCGCGCGGCGCCGCGATGATCGCAGGCAGCCATCCAGACGAGGCCGGCAGCGCTGAGCGCGATGACGCCAATGGGATGGCGTGCCGAGATCAGCGGTGCGCATACGATGCCCACGTACAGCGCAAGCGTGACGGGCGCCACGAGCCCATGCCTGCGCATGATCGCCGCCACGCGCAGCGATGCCGTGCTCCGGCACAGCGCGTGCACCGCTACGCCAAGCACGAGCGCGTCGATGCGCAGGAACCAGCGCAGATCGAACGCATGGAATGGCAGCGCATTGAGCATCAATACGCCCGCAAGCAAAACGATTGCCAGGGTGCGCAGCCGCATGACAAGCAATGCCGTGGCGAGCAGAGCGTAGAACTGCTCCTCGAGCGACAGGCTCCAGTAACTGCCGGTCAGTTGCGGCAGTCCGCACCCCGCGGCCGTGCCGCTGGCGTGGCAATTGGCCCAGAACAGGTTGGCATAGCCGAACGCGCCGGCGATCGCACCGCGCAACTCGGCTGCGGGCTGCAAATGGCCGAATGCGGCCAGGGCAAAACCGAGCGCCACGCTGATCGCGAGCCATGTCCAGGCGGCGGGCAGCAGCCGGCATAGCCGCCGGATCCAGAATGCACGCCACATCGCACCATCGATGCGATCGGCAGCGCCGCCGGCCAGCAAGGAGCGGCTGATCACGAAGCCCGATATGGCGAAGAAAAGGTCGACACCACCCCAGAGCGACAGGCTCCCGACCGCGGCTCCTGCCTGGGGAAATGCCATCGCGTAATGCTGCATCAGCACCAGCGTGATCGCGATGCCCCGCAATGCCTGAATGCCCGGCAACCTTGGCAAGGCCACCGCGCAACGCGATCCGGCTGCCAGCTCCGGCTCGTGCCGCGGCGCCGCCGGAGCGCTTCCCAGCCCGCGCCGATTGGATGAAACAGATGTATCCGATGTATCCTTCGCGTACATCAAGCCGCCTATCTCCTGTACGCCCACACCCTATATGCAAGACAGCGCCGCGCAATCGCACCGTTTCGACCTGGCTAACCTCGTTGTGCTGGCCCTGCAGACCGCAGGATGGGCCGGGACGCTCACGTGGTTGTCCAATACCGGCGCAGGTCCGCTGAAATGGCTGGTCCTGATCCCGTTCTGCCTGCTCATGCAGGGTGTATTCTCGATGATGCACGAGACTTTTCACGGCTTCGGGCATCGTCGGAAAAACGCAAATTATACGATGATGTGGTGGGCTTCCACGATGTTTGGCGCCTCTGCCACGCTGATTCACATCAACCACCTCGGACACCACGTACGTAACCGTACGCGTGCCGAGCGGGCCGACTTCGCAAGTCCCGGCGAATCGCTGCTGCGCAAGCGGCTCGAGTACTACGCGGCGATTCTCGGCGGCATCTGGCTCGGCGGATTCATCGGCAGCATCGTGCTGGCGCTGCTGCCGGCCGGTGTCGCGAGCCACTGGTCCAGGCGCGGCGACGACAATACCTACGCTGCCGCGTTCAAGGATTTTTCCTTGCGCGATTTCCGGCGCATCCGCGTCGAAGTGATAGCCGGCGCTGCTGCGTGGTTGCTGGCGGGCTGGCTCCTCGACTGGAAGCCGCTGGTGGTGGCGATCGCCTATGCGGCATTCGCCTTTTCGTGGTCATCGCTGCAATGGGTCTATCACATGCGCACGCCGCTCGACGCGGTCGAGGGTACCTACAATATGCGCGCACCGCTCCTCGTGCGCTGGGCATTCCTGAACTTCAACTACAACCTGACGCACCACCGGCGGCCGGCGCTGCGCTGGCAGCAGTTGCATAGCGCGTCGAACGCGGCCGAAACGCGCCCGCTCTGGTTCGGCTGGCTGCAGATATTCCTGCCGCCGCAACCGCTGCCGGACGATCTTGCGCAACTCGACAAGACCTACTTCTGATGCGCCCGGACCCAAACGACACGCAAGCGGCATGGCGGACGTTCTCCGCTGCCGCGCAACCCGCGCTCGACAGGTGGCAGGCCGCGCTCGAAGCCCCGGCCGCAACCCAGGAACGGGTGCTGGCGCGGCTGCTGGCGGACAACCGCGAGTCGGCGTTCGGACGCGCGCATGGCTTTGCCCGAATCGCCGGCCCCGCGCAGTTTCGCGAGCGCGTCCCGGTTCACTCCCATGCCGGGCTGCTGCCATGGATCGATCGGGCCCTGCGCGAATCGCAGCCGGTGCTGACCGTGCAGCCTCCACGCTTCTTCGAGCGCACGAGCGGCAACGGCGCACAGCAGAAACTGATTCCATATACACCGGACTTCCTCGGCGAGATGCAACGCGCACTGACGATCTGGCTGGCGGACCTGTATCGCCAGTTGCCGGAGATCGGCGCGGGACGTGCCTACTGGTCGATGTCGCCGCCCTTGCAGATGCCGTGCCATGCGCCCAACGGCATCCCGATCGGTTCGGCAAGCGACCTGGACTATCTCGCCGGCAGCCCGGTCGCCGGGCTCGCGCCGACGCTGGTCGTCCCGCCGCTCGCCAACGACGCATCCGCCTGGCGCAGGCAGACGCTGCTCGCGCTGCTGGCCGCGGACGATCTGGCATTCATTAGCGTATGGAGCCCGACCTTCCTGACCAGCCTGCTGCGCCCATTGTTCGATGCCGGCGATCCGGCGCATGCCGGGACGCTTGCGTGGCTCGACACGGCCCTGCCCGCTCCGCGCCAGGCCGCGCTGCGGCGGGCGCTGGCTGCCGGAACCTGCGACGGCCTGTGGCCGCGGCTCGCCGCGGTGAGCTGCTGGATGGATGGCCCCAGCCAGACCTACGCGGCGCACCTGCGCGAGCGCTTCCCGCATGTACGCTGGCTACCCAAGGGCCTGTTCGCGACGGAGGGGGTGGTCAGCCTGCCGTTTGGCCATGGCGAGGGCTGTCCGCTCGCTATCGAAAGCCATTTCCTGGAATTCCTGCTCGACGACGGCAGCGTGTGCGATGCCGCCGCATTGCGGCCGGGCGATACCGCGCAGGTCATCCTGACCACCGGCGGCGGCCTGTACCGCTATGCGCTGGAGGACCGCGTGCGCGTCACCGCGCTGGCAGGCCGCACGCCGCGCATCGGATTCGTCGGGCGAGCGGGAGCGCACAGCGACCTGGCCGGCGAGAAGCTGGACGAGGACACACTGGGCGCCGTGCTGGCGGCGACCGTCGACGCGCGCGACCATGCGTGTCTGGTGCCGTGTGCGTCGGCCGAGCCGCCGCACTACGTGCTGCTGGTCGCCAGTGCCGGACAGCGTGACGCCGAAGCGCTGCGCGCATCGGTCGAAGCTGCGCTGACGCGCTCGTTCCACTACGCGCACGCGCGCCGTCTATGCCAGTTGGGACCGCTGCGCGTGCGCCTGCTCGCCGGACCGCCCGCGCGGCTTGCCGACGCGCTCCAGCAAGCGGCCGAGCAGACCGGCATCCGCGCGGGCGACGTGAAGCCCCGTATACTCATCAATCGACTTGCCACCGCGAATGCCCTCCTCGCCCTCACCGACGCCTGACATCATGTCGAATCCAGGCCGCGAAACGGACCATATGGCCGCCTGCCGGCCCGCCGCCGCTGCCGCTGAAGAACCCCGCGACGGGTTGCACGAGCAATGGTTCGTCGCCTGCACGAAAAGCGAGTTGCGGCCGAACAAGCCGCTCGGTGTGAAGATCCTCGGCCTTGGCATTGTCCTGTTTCGTCAGCGCAACGGCGACGTAACCGCGCTCATCGACCAGTGCGTGCATCGCGGCACGCGCCTGTCCGCCGGCAAGCTTGCGGACGATTGCCTCGTATGCCCATATCATGGCTGGCGCTACGATGCGCAGGGCCGTGTCGTGCATATCCCCACCATCGACGGCGTGCGGCCCGGGCCCACGCCGGCCGACTATCCGTTCCGCCAGAGGCAGCTCTCCGTGCGCGAGCAGGATGGCTTGATCTGGGTGTATCCCGGTACCGGCGACGCATCCGCAAGGCAGGCATTCCGCATGCCGTTCCATGCGGACGAGCAGTGGCAATCGTATTTCATGGTGAACAGTTTCGATGGCGACATCGGCATGCTGGCGCAGAACTTCATGGACGTGCCGCATACGGTCTTCGTGCACGACGGCATCTTCCGCTCGAGCCGTGGCAGCGCGATGGAAGCAACGGTGGCATTGAAGGCGGAAAGCGTCGAGGTCACCTATCACGACGAACACGACAAGATCGGCATGATGGACTGGCTCACCAACCCGCGCCGCGAGCCGCTGGTCCATACCGACCGCTTCTTTGCGCCCAATGTCACTCGCTGCGACTATCTCTGGGGCAGCCAGTCAGGCTTTCTGATCGTCAGCCAGATCACGCCGATCGACGCGCGGCGCTCGCGTGTCTATACCTACATCGCGTACCGCTTCGCGCTACCGCGCTGGCTGCTGCGCGCGCTGCGGCCACTTCTCCATCTCTACACGCACGTAGTGATCCAGCAGGATGTGCGGATCATGCGGGCACACCGGCAAGGACTCGACAACGCGCCTGGCTTCAAGCCACACAACGTGCGCGCCGACGTGGTGCATGTGGGAATCGAGCGCTTGCTGGCCGCCATCCGGCAAGGAGAAGCACTGCCCGAAGCGGAGCGCGGCGAGAAGCTGATGCGTTTCGAGCTTTAGAGGGCAAGAGTCAAGAAACGGAACTGGACGCTTGCCCAATACCTTCTCCGCTCAATTTTCAGCCGGGAACTTCGCATCCAGATTGCGAGCTTTACGGTTGGCGACGGTTTCGAACAACCCCACCAACCAACACATCGGGCAACCCCGAAACAGCAGGAATGCGCCGATAAACAGCACGGGAGCAACAAAGACATAGGCTTGTTGGTACGCGCTCAAATACAGCGCCAGGCCAATCAGCACGAAAGCGCCCAGGCCCTTGAGCAGGTGAGCACCGATGGATCGACTGCAGAACATAGCTTTCCCTTCCTATGAATGAGGGCAGGATGGACGCCGCCGCACCGGCATCACGCATCGCCGGCCCAATAGCTGCCAGCCATGAGTTGGTCGCGCATCAGACTGCGGGCGCGATGCAAGCGGCTTTTGACCGCGGCCACGGAGATATTGAGGTGCGTCGCGGTGTCCGGCGCGGACAGTTCTTCGATATCGCGCAAGATCAGGATTTCCCTGTAATGCGCCGGCAACGCAGCAATCGCCACCACCAGATCATGACGCAACTGATGCGGCACCGGCACTTGGTACAACGTTTCCTCAAGCGCTTCCGATAGTGGCACGGTCCTTTTAAAGGCCGAAAACAGCCGAAAACACTCACGCTCGACGATGCGAAACATCCAGGCTGCCAGTGCCGACAGCTTTTGCAGCGTGTGGATCTTGCTGTGCAGCTTCCACAGTGCGACCTGAACCGCGTCCTCAGCGTCTTCACTGGTGGCGCAGGTGCGGCGGGCGAAGCGCCTGAGGTCCGGCTGCATGGCGATGAGCAACTGATCGAGCGCGCGGGCGTCACCCTGAAAGGCAGCTTCCACCAACTGAGCATCGAGTCCCATGATCAGTCGGACCGTTTCAGCTTGCGGCCGAACATGGCGCACATCGGGCAGAAGCCGATAAAGCCGGTGCAGGCAAACACAACGCCAGCGGCCACCGCCACCCATTTGAAGGCAGGTTCTATCGGCATGACGAAGGAGGCGATTACGATAACCAAGCCGATGCACAAGCGCAGTGCGCGCTCCCATTTTGGAAGATTCTTCTGAAAAAACATATAACCTCTCTTGTGGTTGAAGGACAGCGTTCCTATAGGGTAGGAGGCGGCCAGCACCGCAAAGGATTCAAGGATTTCTGTTTTTTTTTCGTCGTTCCAACTGCCGCCCAATGCAAGCGCCAGTTACAGCCTGGTTTCCAGGACTTTGGCCCGGTTTTGCAGCAGGCAACTCTCGACCGCTAGCTACGCTGCGTCGCGGTAGTCACATGGCTTGCGCACCCAGCCGCCTCCAGCGACGCTTGCTGGGTGCGTATCGACACGTTGGCAGCTAGGACTAGAGTTTTAGGCATGGCGACTCTCTTTGCGGAGAAGTGGCCAGCGCGGGATGTCATTTGCCGCCTTCGGGCACCACTCGGTCAACCACCCGCAGTGCGACTATGGCGACCGGCAGTATCGTCCCGAGCAGGAAGAAGCTGTCGCTGCAATAGAGCGGCTTGGGGACCTTGCCCGAGTCTCAGCCTCCCGGCCTGGATGCGTGGAGACGGCTGACCAGATGCCGATGCACCGCAGGCAGATGCTCAAGTGCGAGCGCCGGGTACACGTGATGGACCTGATGAAAGCCGATGTTGCGCGGAAACAGGACCAGTTTCCCCAGCCACCCGAAATGCCAGGTATGGGTCATCGCCCATACCCCTTCCTGGGAGCGCTCGCCGCTCACCACGTGATCATGCTCGATCAGCACGCGATTCGCATTCATGATGCCGCCCAGGATCCACGGCAGCCCGTAATACGCGAAAAACGGCAGCTGCCAGTACACCACGACCGCAATCGCGAACAGATAAGCCGCGCAATGCGGCAGATCGTTGCGCGCGCACGCAATGATCTCGGGATGATGACGCAGGTCGCGTTTAGCGCGCTCCTGCAGGAAGCCACGCGCATACCATGGACGAAACGCCGGCCAGGCCAGCGCGAGCGGCGCGGTCAGCGCGCGCAATGGCCACCAGATGGGCAACAGGGCCCCGCGCAGCATCATCGCGCGCTTGATCCAGCCGCCGCGCGCGGCAAGGCGGTGCAGGTACGGGTCTTCAGGCGTGCAGACCGCGCGGTGATGGCGCAGATGGTGATAGCGCATCGCGGCGATCGTCGAACCGATCGGCCAGCCGGCCAGCACTTCGACGATGGCAAGCGGCATGGTCCTGCGGCGCGACGGCAGGTGGCAGGCATCGTGCAGGATCACGCCGAGCGCCTGCAGGCGTCCCGCGATCAGCAGCACGCCCGCGACATACACGACCGGATCGCGGATCAGTGCCATCGCCGTCCAGCACAGCGCGATGACAAGCCAGTCGGTGCACGCATAGCGCACGAGCCGCCACGGCCTGGCGGATGTGGCAAACGGAAGGACCCGGCACAGTTCTGCGGGCGTGGGAAATACGGACATAGCGGATATTCGGTTGGTGGCGGACATAGGCGGCCATGCGCGGCGAGTGCACATGGTAGCCGGAGTTGCGCCGCACCGGTGCAAATGGACGCGGTGGCGTCTCCGCAGGACACCCTCGGCAAGCCGGGCCTACCCTCCCGTTTTCAGCATCCGCCACAGCGTGGTGCGTCCGATCCCCAGTTGCCTGCTGGCCTCGGCGCGGTTGCCGCCGGCTTGTTCGAGCGCGCGCAGTACGTCGGCCCGTGTCGGCGCTGGCCGCTGCGCATCATTGCCGCCTGTCGGCGGCTGGTGACGCATTCGCTCGAACTCCGGAAAGACCGCGCGAATCTCCTGCACGGACCCGGCCTGCGGATCACCAAGGTAGATCGCCGCGCGGGTCAGCAGGTTCTCCAGTTCGCGCACGTTGCCCGGCCATGCATAGCCGTGGAACAGTGGTGCCAGCAGTTCCAGCACGCGTGCCGTGATTTGGTCCGGCAGGCCATATTGCGCGATGCTTCGCTTTGCCAGGCGATGCGCCAGTTCGGGGATGTCCCCGCGCCGTTCGCGCAGTGCCGGAAGTTCGATCTGCAGCAGGTTCAGCCGGAAGTAGAGGTCTGCGCGAAACTGGCCTTTTGCCACCAGCCCGTGCAGGTCCCGGTGCGTAGCCGCGATGACACGGACATCGACCGGCGTGGCGCGTCCCGAGCCGAGCTTCATCACCTCGCGCTCCTGCAATACACGCAACAGCCGGCTTTGCAGGGCCGCAGGCATCTCGCCGATTTCATCGAGGAAAATCGTCCCGGTGTGGGCGGTCTCGAACAAGCCTGGCCTGCCCCCGCGCCGCGCGCCCGTGAACGCGCCCTCCTCATGCCCGAACAATTCGCTCTCGATCAAGCCTTCCGGCAAGGCCGCGCAATTGAAGGCGACGAAGGGGTTGCCGCGGCGCCCGCTCGCATTGTGGATGCCCTGCGCGACTAGTTCCTTGCCGGTCCCGCTCTCGCCCGTCAGCAGTATGGTCGCGTCGTGCGCCGCGCCGGCACGCGCGAGGCGCCGCACCCTCTCCAGCGCTGCAGAGCTGCCCGTCAGGTCATCCAGGCCGTGCCGCGCGACCAGGTGCGTCGGACGCTGGGTGGTCCGTAACGACCGGTCGATCCGCTGCGCGGCCTGCGCGTCCTGCACCGTCACCACCGAGCCGGTGCGCAGGCCATGTTCGACGATGGGCAGGCAGGCCACGATCAGCGCGCGCCCGCCGATGCGCGCGATCCGTTCTTCGAGCGGGCCTTCGGTGCTGATGGATTCGCGCAGAAAGGGCCCCACCGCTGCCGTCAGCTGGCTCGGGATATCCTTGTCGCCCGCCAGGCCCAGCAGGCCGACCATGGCGGGATTGACGGCCTCGAGCTGTCCGGCGTCGTCGAACGCGGCCACGCCATCGCGCAGATGCGCCACGATGGTGTTCAGGCGCACGCGCTTCGACTCCTTGTGCCGGCTGACCCTTGCCAGCTCGATGGAGCGTTCGAAGGCCTCCTCTACCGCCCCGAGGGAGTACAGGAACACGCTTCCGAGGCCCGCCTGCTGCGCAAAGTCGCACGCCATGCCCGGTCCGATGATGACCGTGCAACCCTCTCCGGCAAGCGATTCGACTGCTCTCCGCACCTCGTCGATCGAGCGGTAGGCGCGCTGGAGGAGATCCACCTTCAGCCAGGCTCTCAAGTCGTCGAGTTCCTGCGAAGCCGTCTCATGCAGGATGAGCCCGATCCGTTCTCCCGGCCAGGCCGAAGCGGCTTGCGCGATCGCGCTGAGCACGTCGAAGCCGTTCACCTTGACCATCACTACCGGCACGCTCAGGTGATCGCGCAGATAGGCGCCGTTCGAGCCCGCAGCGAGCACGACATCCACGGTGCCCGCGTCGACGTATGCCTGCAGGGCGGCGACCGCGGCGCCGTACCCTTCCCGCACCGCAAGGATCTTCGCACGGTCGCCATAGCGCGGCGCCACGGTTTCGCACAAGGCTTGCAGGCGGCTGATGCTGACCAGGGCGATGCCGGGCCGATGCGCGTCGTGCCTCGAAACGGAAGTGAATTGGGAAAGCGTCTGCACGAAAGGCATCCTCCATCTGGACCATGAAACGTTTCTCGAAACGTTTCAAAAAAATAATGAAACATTGTCGCATGGATCAATCGTCGATAAACCGGCATAAGCTATTGATTTATCTTGGAATATGAAGAACCTGGCCACTGGCACGGATTGTGCTGAAAGAGCATTTCCTTAATTCAGAGTCCGGGGGCAAATTGCCATGTCATCTCATTCAGCCATCCGCCGCGCGGCGTTCCGCCGCAAGATCGACGAGCGCAGGGGCCTGCTGGTGCCTGGCGCGTTCAATGCGCTAAGCGCCCGCATCATCGCCGACGCCGGCTTCGAGGCGCTCTACCTGACGGGGGCCGGCGTGACCAATATGTCGTTCGGCCTGCCCGACCTGGCCTTTATCGGCTTGCAAGATATTGCCGAGCATACGGCGCGCGTGCGCGACGCCGTCGATTTGCCGTTGATCGTGGACGCGGATACGGGCTTCGGCAACGCGCTGAACGTACGCCACGCGGTGCGCACGCTCGAGCGTGCAGGCGCGGACGCCATCCAGATCGAGGATCAGGTGCTGCCAAAGAAATGCGGCCACTTTGCCGGAAAGGCAGTGATTTCGACCAGCGAGATGATCGGCAAGCTTCACGCGGCGGTCGATGCGCGGGAAGACAGCAACCTGTTGATCGTGGGTCGCACCGACGCCTGTGCCGGGTACGGCATCGAAGCCGCGATCGAGCGCGGCCATCGCTTCGTCGAGGCAGGCGCCGATGTGCTCTTCATCGAGGCAACCGAGTCGCTCGCCGATATCCAGCGCCTGCCCGCGCTATTCGATACGCCGCAACTGATCAATGTCGTGATCGGCGGTAAAACGCCGACCCTGCCGCGCGACGAGCTCGGCAGATTGGGCTACGGCATCGTGCTGTACGCGAACGCGGCACTGCAGGGCGCAGTACATGGCATGCAGCAGGCGCTGGCCGTGCTGCGCGACAGCGGGCGGCTGGACGAGGATCCGTCGCTGGTCGCATCGTTCAGCGAACGCCAGCGCCTGGTGGACAAGGCGCTGTTCGACCGTCTCGAGCAGCAATACAAGGCCGGCGAAGAATAGCGCCGGAGACCGCCATCGGGCATCGGGCATCGGGCATCGGGTCGAGCGCGCCTCCCGCTGGTCATTCACCGGATGGGAAACGACGCATTCGACGCCAGCTTGTGAAGCACGACCGCATCGTATAGCGCCGCCAGCGCCTCCCGGATCGCCGCGGCGACGCCCGGGCTCGACACCATGCCGTCTTCGTCAAGCTTTGCACCCAGAAGCGGCAAGGTGACGGATGCCGGCTCGATCAGCACCGCGGCCATGGTCCTCAGGGTCTCGCGCAGCGCCGCGTCGGCATGATAGGCACGAGGGGAGGCGTTGAGTACGGCAACCGGCTTGTTGGCGAAAGGCTCGAAGCCAACCAGCCAGTCGAGCGTATTCTTGATGGTCCCCGTGACGCCGTGCGCATATTCCGGGCTAGCGATAAGCAGTGCATCGGCCTGGGCCACCTGGAAGAAAAGGCTGGCGACAGGCTCTGGATAGCTGGCATCAAGGTCCGGGTTGAACAACGGCAAATCCCCAAGGCCGGTGAATACGGTAACAGATACCTCCGGTGGCGCCAGCCTTGCGGCCGCACGCAGCAACGCGGAATTGATGGAGGCAGCGCGCAGGCTTCCGGATAACGCTAGTACTTTCATATTTCCTGTGTCGGCCAAGCGATGCCGATTGGCGATATGGATTGGAGATGTGGATTGGCTGTACTGATTGTCAGCGGAATCGTCGATCCGAAAGCCACCCGCGGGCGATGACCGTGGTAGCCTCCGGGCGCTCCATCGACGGAAAATGGCCGCATCCGGCAAGCGCTTCGAAGCGGACGTCCGGCAGGATTCGCGCCAGCCGCTGCCCGACCTCGATTGGAACGAAGGTGTCGGCCGCCCCCCATATCAGGAGCGTGGGCACCGCCGCCGAAGCCATTGTGCCCCAGTGATCGCGCCTGGTCAGCGCCGCGTCCGATTGCCGTGCGAAGATTTCCTGGCCAACGTCCCGCGCCATCCTGGTGAACATCGCCCGGGAAGCCTGGTCCTCCGGCGGAATCGCCTTCTCCGCGAACTCCCGTATCACCACGTTGTGCTCGCCCTGCCGGATTCTTGCGCTGGTCAGGCGCACGCCAGCCGGATCCGGGTGCGCGCCGGGGTTGCAGTTCATCAGCCAGAGGCCGGCCACGCGGTCTGGCGCTTTCGCGCAGATTTCCATCGCGAGGCATCCGCCGTAGGCGGTGCCGGCAAGCAGGAATCGGCCGCGAACCTGGGATAGCAGGCGTTCGGCGCTCGCCGCGAACGATGCCTCGGCAAGCACTGCGGCCATGGGGTCGACCATGTCCGACAGCGCGTCGATTTGCGCTTGATACAAACGCGCGTCGCAGGGCATGGCAGGCAGGAATACCAGGGGAAGCATTGCGGTCGGTGCGAGCATGGCGGCGGAAACGCGATTCTACTGCGTGCGGTCGACATGCCGCTTCTCCCGATCGCACGCTCGGGCGAGCCGCCCTCCCCACCCAAGGCGTTCCAGATACCCAACGGCGGCACCGTGGCGGGCCACAAGGTGCAGATCTTCAGCAAGGACACCACCGGCCTCGCGCCCGGCGTGGTCAAGCGGCTGGCGCAGGCGCTGGCGGTACGCATGGAGAAAACCGGCGGCGAACTCTACAACGTGGAATTCGACAAATTCGACAATTTCAAGGATCCAGGCGAGTAGGCTCGGGCGAGCGGCGTGGCCCCCCTCTGCCGCGCCGGCGAGGGGGCGGCTCCGGCTGGCTTCCGGGCATCTGCGGGGCCTGGCTCGCCTGGGATGGGGGCCGCGCGATACGGGCCGCCATCTTCTGAGCCACCTCTGGCAATGCGGCGCCGGTGCCTGCGGCAGCGGCCGGCAGTTGTCCCTTCGCCGCCTCCGATGCCGGCAGGCTGTAGCAAATCCACATTGCGCGCTGCGGCACTTCATTGAAATTGCTGTCGCTGGCCGCCAGTACCCGCGCCCACACCTGCGGCGTGGAACTGCGCCAGACGCCGCAGAGCAGGCGCCGGAAACGCGAGTCGCGCCCGGCCTGTTGCTCGATGCGTTCGATAAACGCCGGGCCGTGGTATTCAATCAGGTCTTCCAGCTCGCCGGCTGCCAGGGCGGCGAGCACCCTGGGGCTATCGGTGCGCTCCAGTATCTCCAGCACCAGTTGCCATAAACCCTCGGGATCGTTGACGCAGAGCCAGTCGCAGGCCTGCCAGACCCAGAACGAGCGCACTTCGTGCCGGCCGATGGCCGGGTCGTAGCGGCTGTAACGCCTGATATAGGCATTGACCAGCCGTTTTTGCTCATGGGTTTCCATAGTCCCCCGCAACTGCCCGTCAGCAAGTAAGCCCAGCCTGATAAACGATCGCCGCGCTATCGCCGGCGCGGCGCACGCCTGGAATCGATCGCTGGCGATCCCCGGCCATCGCCTGGCCCGGGCTGGCCACGCCGGAACCTGGCTCAGGCGACGGCCAGCAACCTGACCAGCCCACCGTCGTCCGCCAGCAGCTCCGCACTGTTCGACTCGTGCCCCCCTGGCCGGAGCGGGCACCATTGCGCGACGGGTCATGTCCAGTGCCGGATGCGCGCGCTGCTCCACGACGATTCCGCCATGCCGCCCTCGTCCATGAGCCTGCGGATCACGCGCTGCAATTCCTGAACAATAATAGGCGCCAAACCTTCCATTGGTTCGTTGAGCAACAGAGGGACCGGGTTAACCATGAGCGCATGGGCTATCGCCTGCCGAAGGTCGACCGTGCCCTGCTCCAGCACGCCGGCACGAATGCAACGATCAGGGCGCGGCAATCGCCACGTAGGCCAGGCCGGCGCCCAGCGCCAGGCAGAGCGGCGAGTACACCCGCGTATCCAGCCGGGCGAACGGCGAGCCGGTGATGCGCTTGAAGAACCCGACCAGCCGGAAATCGCCAACCGCCCTGGCCAGCATCAGCACCGCAACCACGCCAATGGCCCATTGCAACGCTTGCCCGGTGTACGGCGCCGAGGCCAGGCCGGCGCGTGCCCAAACCATGCCGGCGACGGCCGCCAGCGCTGCCGCCACCAGCAGCGTGCCGCCCCGCGAGGGCGTGAAGGCCGGAACCATGTCTGGCCCGGCCGGCCCGCGCGCAGCCTCGGGGGAACGCGGGACGCGCGGGATCGCCGCGTCCTTGCCCAGTTCGCCGCCCAGCACCCAATAAACGTGGATGCAGGCAAGCAGCAGATAGATGCAGGCAATGACGAGAGCGACCATGGCGGCGGGATTCTTATCTGTGAGAAGATGGCTGGCACGACGCCCGTGAGCTTAGACCAGCCGAGCCGGGTGTGCGCGTCCAGTGACGATATGCCGCAGCCCGGCCACCGCCGTCGCCACCGTAGCGCTATCATCCGCGCCCGCAAGCAAGGAGATCGCCATGTCACCCGATCGACGCCGCATCATTGGCCGCAGTGCCCGCCTGGCCGCCGCGCTGGGCCTGGCCTGCGCCGCCTGGCCCGCCGGCTCCCTGGTCGCGGTACCTGCTCCAGCCCCCTGGCGCCGCCCGCTCCCCGGCAGCCGGGACACGCTGCCGGTGATCGGCCTGGGTACGGCCAACACCTTCGATGTCGGCCCGGAACCTGTCGAACGCGCGCCGCTGGCCGAGGTACTGGCCCTGCTGCTGCAAACGCCCGGCGCGGTGATCGACACGGCGCCCAGCTACGGCAGCGCGGAAACCGTCACCGGCGACCTGCTGCAACAGGCCCACGCCCGCGGCAAGGTGTTCCTGGCCACCAAGATCTCGGCCTCCGCCGGCAGCGCGGCGCAGGCGCAGTGGGCGCAGTCGCTGCGTGCCCTGCGCAGCGATACCGTCGATTTGCTGCAGGTACACAACCTGATCGACTGGCGCGGCAACCTGCGCTTTGCGCGCCAGCTCAAGGAACAGGGCAAGACGCGCTATATCGGCATCACCCACTACCGCGAGGACGCGCACGAGGCACTGGCGCAGATCGTGCGCGGCGAACGCCTGGATTTTGTCCAGCTGAACTACTCGGTGGCCGAGCGCAATGCCGAACGCGCGCTGCTGCCGCTATGCCAGGAGCGCGGCGTGGCGGTGCTGGTCAATCGCCCATTCCAGGACGGACGCCTGTTCCGCGCGGTCAAGGACCGGCCGCTGCCCAACTGGGCCGGCGAGATCGATTGCGCCTCCTGGGCCCAGATCTTCCTCAAATTCATCGTCGGCCATGGGGCCGTGACGACCGCCATCCCGGCTACCGCCAAGCCAAGGAACATGCAGGACAACCTGGGCGCCGGCTTCGGCCGCATGCCGGATGCCCGGCAGCGCGAGCGCATTGCCGCGCTGCTGGCCTGAGGGCATGCCATGGACGGCACCTCGCAAGCGGCGCGGCAAGGCCTCGGCATCCAGCCTGGGGAAGGCGGCGCGCTGGCTGCCGGCTTCCTGTTCTTCTTCTGCCTGTTCGCCAGCTATTTCATGCTGCGCCCGGTGCGGGAAACCATGGGCATCGCGGGTGGTGTGCAGAACCTGCAGTGGCTGTTTACCGCCACCTTCGTGGTGATGCTGGTGGCCATACCCTTCTATGGCCTGTGCAGCGCCCGTGTGCCGCGCCGGCGTTTCGTGCCGTGGGTCTATGCCTTCTTTATCGCCAACCTCGTGGCCTTCGCGCTGGCCACGCGCGCTGCGCCCGACAGCCTCTGGCTGGCGAGGGTGTTCTACGTCTGGCTGTCGGTGTTCAATCTGTTCGTGGTGTCGGTGGCATGGAGCCTGATGGCGGATGTATTCCGGCCCGGCCAGGCACGGCGGCTGTTCGGCCTGCTGGCCGCGGGCGCCAGCGCGGGCGGCCTGGCGGGGCCCTTGCTGGGCGGATGGCTGGTGACGCGCATCGGGCTGACCGGGCTGATGCTGCTGTCGGCCGCGCTGCTGGCCGCCACCCTGCCCGGCGTGGGCTACCTGTTCGGCTGGCGCAGGCGCGCCGGCGCGGGCGTGCCGAAGGCGGACGACCCGGTACCGGCGCAAGACCCGGCCCGCCCCATCGGTGGCGGACTGTGGGCGGGCCTGACGCTGGTGGCACGCTCGCGCTATCTGCTGGGCATCAGCCTGTTCGTGATCCTGCTGGCTACCGCCAGCACCTTCCTCTACTTCGAGCAGGCCCGGCTGGTGGCGCAGACCTTTCCCCACCGCACCCAGCAAACCCAGGTGTTCAGCGCCATCGATGCCATCGTGCAAGCGCTGACCATCCTCGTGCAGGTGTTTTTCTCCGGCCGCATCGCCCGGCGCTACGGCGTGACCTCCCTGCTCGGCGTAGTACCGCTGATGGTGGCTGGGGGCTTCCTGGTGCTGGCGCTGTGGCCCGCCTTCGGCGTGCTGGCCGGCGTGATGGTCCTGCGCCGGGTAGGCGAATACGCCTTGCTGCGTCCTGGGCGCGAAATGCTGTTCACGGTGGTGGATGCGGAAACCAAATACAAGGCGAAGAACGTGATCGACACTGCGGTCTATCGCGCCGGCGACGCCGTCAGCGCCTGGATCAAGACTGCCATCGATGCGTTCTCCGGGCATCCCGCCGTGGTTGCCCTGGCCGGGGCAGCGCTGGCTCTGGCCTGGGCCTGGCTGGGATGGTGGCTGGGGCGGCAGCATGAGAACCGGGCAGGGAATGCGCCTGCCACCGGCAGGCTGGCGCCAGCGGTGCGCGACCGGGGCAGCGACTGACTTGGCGAGGCCGTTGCACGAAGCTGTCTTTGTCCTACACTACGGCTGCCACAGTTTTGCCGATATCGCTTTGCCGATAATGGTGACCGAATATTACACACAAGGAAGCGCGATGAAGGTACGCATGCTGAGCCTGAACGTGGCCGCACTGGCCGCCGCCCTTGCCGTTGGCGGAATCGCCCACGCGCAATTGCCGCCGCCGCAGCCGCAAGCGCCGCAAGGCGAGCGCGCCACGCAGACGCCGCTGCCGCCGCAGCCAGCCCGGCACAAGAAGCATAAGCACAAGCACCACCACCACAAAAAGCAAGCGCAGCCTCAGGCGGCACCGGGCGCGGATGCGCCGCCGCCGCCGCGTCCGGCCCGCTGACCGGGGGGGCATGCCGGCGTTACATCTGCTAACCGTGCGGATATATTGCAGAAACACCTGACTCCTAAGAACGTGTTCAAAGTCTTTTAGTAGAAGCACCAGGAATGCCAAGTGAATGAACTGCAAGCTGGTATTGAATCAGCGCTCGCAGTTCTTCCATAGCCTTCTATTCTTGTCCAACCAGGCGAAGCTGCGCTCCACAATCCAACGCTTGGGCATCACCTTGAAGATATGCAACTCACTGCGCTTGGCGATCTGCACGGTGACCTGCTCACCCAGAGTCTCGCGCGCACCCTGCGCGAAGGGCTGGAAATGGCAGGGACCTCCGTGGCGAAGCCGTCGCCGCATTCCGCCAGTGCCTTGGAGTCATTTGGAAGTAGTCCAGATCAATGCAGGACCTACCTGCAATGCTGGCTACACCGTCGACGTGGAACGCGCGTCGGATGAGTTTTCCGCTACGATCATCAAGTCAATTGATCGCCCAAAAGAGAACAGGGCCAGGTTCACCTCCCGATCGGCTACCGCGTCAGAAAGCGAACCTGATCCCGTTCATGATCGCCGTCGCGATGACGGCATCCCCCTTCGAACGATCAACCGGGCATCACCGCATCCAACGCCTTTTCCCACCAGCTCGCCGGGCTAATCTCGCTCAGGAAGTCGTGAATCGCCGTCAGCTCGGCTTCGACTTCCTGCTGTCGTGCGTAGAGACCGTTTCGTCGGTTGGCTTGATCCGCTGTCGGATACGAGCCGCCGCCACCGCCAAACGGGCCGCTCGGGCCTATGCGGGTCGCCTTTTGCATCTCCTTATCGAGCTTCTTGATGGCCTCATCCAGTTGTTCCGCCTCGCGTTTCAGCTTGCCCTTGCTGGCCAGCAACGCGCCGCGGTCGGCCCGGGCGTGTTGGGGATACCGGGCGCGATAGTCCGGCAGGTGGTCTTGATAGACCGTGCGCCAGCGCAGGTAGCCCCATAGCTCATAGAGCTCACGGCCTTTGTTCTGCGTGGGCCAGGCGTCGTCGGGCACCTTGTCCGGGGGCGGCGTGTTGCCGCCGTGGCGGCGGCGGTAAGCGGCCAGGGTCTCGCGGTCTTTGGAACTCAGCGGCGGCATCGCCGCGACCACCCGACCGGCCGGCCCGACCTGCCGTAGGGGTATCAAGGCGTCCTGTCGCTCCCGTTCCAGCAGTTCACTCATTTGCTCACGCTGCTTGAGAACCCACACATCGTCATCGTCGCCCAGCGGCTTGAACCACGCGCGCGAGTCGTGCATATCCTGCTCGAACAACGCACACACCGCGGCATGGGGATGCGACTTATCGTTCCAGTCGTTCTCGATCGCCTTCCATTGCGTCCACTTGGCCTCCGCTGCGCGCTTGAGGGTGTCGTACAGCAGCACGGCCTGTAGGCCGCTTATCGAGGGGTTGATGCTTGCCACCGGCCCGCCCGGCAGGTCGTCGAAGCCAACAAGCCGCACGGTGTAGCCGGCCGTGGAACCCAGCAACTGGCTGGTCGTCCGGACGAAGAGGTCGAGGTGCAGGATCCCCAGTTCCAGCAACATCCCGAGGTAACCATCCTTGAGCCATGCGCTGTTGCGCGTGCGGACCCAAGTGTCCGCCTGTTGCAGCCGCGTCCATTCTTCCTGTAGTTCTTCGTCGGCGCACACAAGGTCGGCCCGGTCTTGCGGGGTGCTTTTTTGAACCTCGGGCAGCTGCGCTTGCTGGCCCAGGCGAAAGCGCCGCCAGTGCACAAAGAGCCGGTAGTGGCACTGAATCAAGGTTTGGGTGGTGTCCTTGCCGGGGCTGGCCTTGCCGCGCACCTGCACGAGGTAGGCGTTGAAGCGCGCGATCAGGTTTGCGTCCACCGCGAAGGCGTTGCGCAGCTGGGCCGGCGCCTTCGCCAGGTCCATCAGCGGCACGCCGGCCACCAGGGCGGCGCGGTACATATGGCACAAGGGGATCTGCGACAGCTTGGCGTTATCGTCGACGCCGCGGCCTTGCTCCCCGGGCCGGTAGCCGCCGCCGACGTCCGAATGCACGCCGGGGTAGACCACTTCCTCCACGTTGGGGCCGGAGGCCACGTCCACCGGAAACGAGCCGCGCACCTCGTGCCCCGACACCAGGTGCAGGCAG